>CAJUOA010000109.1 GCA_910587785.1 uncultured Oscillospiraceae bacterium
TGCGCTCCCTTTCCTCCAACGCAGTCTCAGGGGAAGCGTTTCAGGGCGTTACCCCTTCATTCCACTTCTCGGAATACCAGTTAGGAAAAGCAGGAATTTATCCGCTTTTCCCGCTGCTTTTACCTCCTTCCAGGCCCTTGGCCCAGTTAAAGTTTATTTGCAGCAACGTGTCGCTGCACCGCCGTTTTCATCAGAACGAAAAATACCGTTGCTTTCGCCAATGAGAGTTCCGTCCGCATAAGCAATTTTGAACTCAGCGTTCTGGAGGGTGACGCTGGGGTTGGTGGCGCAGACCTTGCGGATGAGCAGGATGCCGTCCGGAGCGTTATCGAAAGAGACCGTGACCACATTCTGCTTTCCATCATCGGAAATATAGACAGTTTCAGAGGAATTGATGATGGAATAGCCGTCTGCGGGGCTGATTTCTTCCACAATATAGGTTCCTGCGGTCAGGCCCGTCCAGATGGCGGTCCCGTTCTTCCCCGTGACCTTCGTGCCGATGACCGTACCGCCTGTCCCGGAAGTACCGCCCAAAAAGCGGAGCTGGAAGGTGCAGCCGGGAAGAGCCTCATGGGTGACGCTGTCATACTTTTCCACCACAATCGCATTGAGCGGCTCGTTGGAAAAAGTCAGCGTTTTGCTCTCGCCGCCGTGGATGATGACCTTCTGAGTAAGCGGCTCTTTCATCTGGAAGCCGGGGGCCGGGGCCACCTCGGTCACGGTGTACTCGCCGGGGTACATCTTTTTCCCCTGCTCATGGAGCTTGATCTGCCCGTTGGCGTCTGTGAAGATATAACCGTAGTCGATGGTGCTGGGCGCGTCAGCGGCCTCGCCATTGGAGGTATAGGTAACATGGAACTTGGCCCCCTCGATGGGAGCGCCCGCCACGCTGTCCTCCTTGAAAATGGTCAGCTCCGGGGCCTTGTGGTCCTTGAAGGTAACTGTTTTCTCATCGCCGGGGTTTAGGCTGATGGTCTGAATCCGGTCGGCGTTTTTGCTGGGGAGATAGTAGGGGGCGGGGACGGACTTCTCCGTGATCCGGTAGCTGCCGGGGTCCAGCCGCAGGGAGACAGTGCCGTCCGCACCGGTGGTTACGTCATGCTTGTAATCGCTGTTGATGCCCTCGATGGTGAACACGGTGCCGGGGATGATCGCTCCGGTGTCAGCATCGGTTTTGGAGATCGTCAGCAGGGGCTTCTTGCTGTTTTTGAAGATCAGGGTCTTTTCATCGCCGCCGTTCAGACTGATGGTCTGGGTCCGGTCGGCCTCGTTCTCCGGCAGACAGTAGGGGTCCGGCACAGATTTCTCAATGATCCGGTAGCTGCCGGGGGTAACACGCAGCATGGCGAAGCCGTCCGCCTCGGTGGTCACATCCTGGCGGTAATCGCTGTCGATGCCCTCCACCGTGAACACAGTGCCGGGGATGGGGGTGTTGGTCCCCTGCTCCACCTTGGAGATTTTCAAAACAGGCTGCTTCAGGTTGTCAAAAATCAGCTCCCGGTTCTCGCCGGGGCCGAGGTAGATGGTCTGGGTGGGTTCATCCCCCACCACATAGGGATCAGGGACGGATTTCTCCGTTACCTCATAGCTGTCAACGGGAATATTGGAGAGGACGGCTTTGCCGTCAGGCCCGGTGGTCACATCGTTGTGGTAGCCGAAATGGATGCCCTTGATCTCAAAGACGGTGCCGGGAATGACCTCCTTGGTCTGCGAGTCTCTCTTGAGAATGGTGAGGCTGGGCAGCTTCTTGTCGGCGGCGGTCACGGTGACGGTTCCGCCGCCGTTGATGGTGGCCTGATCCACATGGGCGATGACCGGCTCGGTCAGGGTGGAATACGGAGCGGGGGCAGACACCTCCACAAAGGCGTACATCCCCTCGGTCACATCGGTGACAGTGATGGAGCCGTCCGCTTTGGTGGCCTCTGTGCCGATGATCTGACCGTCCTTGACGATGTTGAACACAGCGCCGGGGAGGGGGTTATCGCTGTCATCCAGTTTCACCAGCTTGATTTTTACTTTAGCGTCATTTTCAAAGACGAGAGCAACATCGGTCTTGCCGTCCCAGACGAAGGTCTGCTTGGTCTTGTTCACATCGGGACTCTTGGTGTACTCCTCCGGGGGAGTGACCTCCTCTGCGGTAAAGCTGCCGATGGGCATATCTTTCCAGGGAACGTCCGTGAGGTAGCCGCCCTCACCGGTGACATAGGTTCCAGTAAAATCGTTGTCCACGCCGGTGATCTTAATGACCGCCCCGGCGAGGCCCCTGGTGGGGTTGTCAGCGTCCACCTTGCGGATACTGCCCTCGCCGGTGATGACGGGGGTATCCCGGAAAGTAACAGTCACGGTCTTGTCGCTGCCGCTGGGCAGAACGACATACTGGGGGCCGGGGTTGTCGATCTCATAGTCCTGGGGCGGTTCCAATTCAGTTACGGCGTAGGTGCCGGCATCCAGATTGGACACGGTGACTGTACCGTCGCTCCCCGTCACAACCTCCTTGGAGTAGGAGCCGTTTTCAGAGGTCACCCGGAACCGCGCTCCGGGCAGGCCCTTGTTGGGATTGGTGGAGTCCACCTTCTTGATGGTGAGGCTGTACTTCTCACGGGTGACATTCAGTTCCCCAATCATGATGGCCTGCACATCGTTGGAGGGATGGTAGCTGGAGCCGGGGCCGGTGTAGGCGTACTCATAGACGGCGCAGTCGCCCCATACGCCCTGCGCGCCCAGGTCGAGAATATACTGCGCCCGGTCACGGAAGGAAGTTCCATCCAGCAGATCGTCAATGCTGGAAAAATTGGTATGTTCCAGATTGTTGTAGACGCACATCAGCTCCTCGGCGCAGGCGGCTGCGGGGTCCGCCAGCAGGTTGGCCTTATAGCGCCAGACCACAGCCTGCACCCAGGCGTTCATCGTCCAGGTGTAGCTGCTGTTCCAGACCTCGTCCACACCCAGGGCCTTGGCTTGGTCTGTGAACACGCCTGTGCTGTGGGCATAGAAATAGGCCATCATGGTTTTTACTGTGGGGTCGGAAATGGGCTGGGGGTTGCCCCAGGTGTGGCCCTTCAGCGACCAGCCCATGCCCTTGCCCTTCTCGGCGCAGAAGCCCATGGTGCTTTTCCCGTTGAGGCCGAAGTGCATCTGGTGCATATAGCAGACGCCCAGGGCGGGAGAATCGTAGTGGGTGTCATTGTAGGTACAGTCGTCCATTTTGATGGTATCCGGCGTGGCCGCCAGAGCTGTGGCGGGAAACAGCCCCAGCATACAGACCAGCGCCAGCAGCAGGGCCACCATGCGGGTCAATGGCGAATGGTTTTTCTTCATAGATCAAAATTCTCCTTTTCCGCAGGCACAGAAAAAGGCCCTCCAGCTCTCGCTGGAAGGCCGTCCCATGCCGTATTCTTGTTATCCGTAGTAGGGATTGACACTGTTTGGGATTCCGATGAACATATAGCAGTAGGTTACGGTTCCGATTTCGGCCACACCCACGCCGAGGCAGTCGCCCTTCGGGTCGATCATGGTCTGGAAGTGGCCGGGGGAGCTGATCCAGTTGTCCACGGCGTGTTGGGCAGTATCCTCCGTGGCCACGCTGGTGAACACGGTGAGGTTGGTCCCGAAGCCGCCCAGGTAGCCAAATTTCGCCGCGGCATCGCACTCCTCCTGGGTATGATGCCAGGAATACCGCTTGTCCGCAATCGTCTGGGCGGCGCTCATCAGGGCATCGTTGACCGGCAGTTCTGACGCGCCGTTGGCTCTGCGGGTCTGATTGATGAGCCGGATCATCTCCTGACGGATCTCCATGTTGTCTGTCAGGGCGGCACCATCCCCACTGGCGAGGGCTGATGGGGTGGTGGGAGTGCTGGAGCCAACGGTAAGCGTCAGCGTTCCAACCTCACCGGCACTGTTGGATACGGTAATCTCCGCGCTCCCCTCCGCTTTGGCAACCGCCACCCAGAAGGACAGCGCCTGCTCCACCGCTACCGTATCCGGGTCGCTGGAAGTGACGGTGTACTCCGCGCCGCTGGGGCCGATCACGAGGCCGCTGCGTTCTCCCACCTCCAGGGCATTACCCTTGTAGCTGCTCACTCGGATGGCGGGGGCCTCCGCCGCCTGGGCAGGAACGGCCAGCAGCACTGCCGCCATCGTGACCGCCAGGAACAGAATTTTTTTGCTTTTCATGCTCGTTTCCTCCGTTTCATAAAATGTGGGGTTCCCAAACCGAACCATACCACAAGGTTGGGAGGAAGTCGAATACAATCGGCAGACAGTTGCGTCGTCACAAAGTCCGCTCAACTCCGTTTCCGCCTGACGGCGAAAACTGCGTTTGCTCCCTTGCTCCTCCTTTTCCACCCGTGACCGCTACGCTGGGTCACGGGCGGAGACCTTTATTTTTGGATAGCGGTCACACACCAGCGATAGTCCGGCTGGTTCATCACGCAGGTGTAGAGGGTGACACGGTTGTCGGTGGTGGCGGCAGTGCCGCTGGAGTCCGTGACGCTGACCTTCTCCACGCTGGTGACGGCATAGGTACGGGTCCCCAGCAGGGTGGTCAGGGTGATGGTGTCGCCCGCTTCCAGAGTGTGGATCTTCCCGAAGTGATTGGTCACCCCGCGATTATGCCCCGCAAAGGCCACATTTCCATCCCAGATGCTGGTGTCGGTGAAGTGACCCGCCCCCTTCTTCAGCGCGGCGCTGTCCGTCCCCTGGTAGACCTTAACCGTCAGGCCGATGGCGGGAATCTTCAGCGTTCCCAGACTGCCGTTAGCGTAGTAGAGGTCATCCGTCACCTCCGTGTAGCCGGAGGTGGTACTACCCTGGGCGATGTCGGTAGGACTGCTGGGGATCTGGGTCATGGTGAAGTTGCCGCTGGTGTCCACCGAGGGGTACTGCCCAGGGACAAAGGAGCTGCCCGCCGCACCGCCGGTGGTGTTGGCTCCGGCACTGCCCACCTGATTGACCAAGCCGCCCGACAGCGCGCCGGGGACGAGGTTGGGGGTCAGGTACTCGCCGCTGCCAGGGAGGTAGCTGGTGGGGCTGCCGAAGCCGGGGGCGGCCAGGGCGGTGTTCTTACTCCTGTCCACGTTGGGGTTTTCCCATTCGTAGATGGTATCGTCTGAGGTGGGCTGGCCGAACAGGTAGTCCTCCGGTGCGTCAAAGTCATATTCCAGCGCATGGGCCGGAGCGCAGCAGAGGGCGCACAGCATGACAGCCAGCAGGATGCTTCGCAAATGTAAGAGTTTGTGTTTCAAGCTCTGTCATCTCCGTTCTTTGATTTTTTTGAATACGACCACGCCGCCAGCGCCCAGGGCCAGAACTACAACACCGATCATCACAGGGCGTTTCAGGCTGGACAGATCCACAGGCTCTTTCTCGGTATCCGAGGGATTCTGGGTATCCTGAACACCATCATTGTCCGCATCATGTTTCTCATCAGTGCCGGGGGCCTTGGACTCTTCCTGTGCTTTCTCGCTGCCGAAGATGGCGGTGTAGGTGACTACGGCGCAGTTGGCCTTAGACACCTCGCCGGTGTAATTGGCGCTGACCGTGTAGCCTGTGGCGTAGCGGCTGGTGGTGGAGCCGGTATAGCTGGCGGTGGCGGTGTAGCGGGTGACAGGGTTGCCCTCGCCGTCCACGTCCATAGACTCGCTCCACTTCACATCTCCCAGAGTCAGGGTCTTACCCTTGTCCTCAATGCTCTTGGGAATCAAGGACGCATCCGCCTCGGACAAATTGGGATAGCTGCGGCTGGCGGAGAGGGTGTTGGTCTTGGTGGCGTAGCCGTCCGTGGTGACCTGGACGCTGGTGTGATCCAGGCGCAGGATGCCAACATAGCCGTCCTCGGTGGTCACCTCCATCTCGGCGTCCAGCCGTTGGAGGATCGTTTCCAGGTTATTGGTATCGCTGGCCTGGGTGACTGTTTCCGTGTAGGTCTGCACATCCACGCCCACCTCGTCCTTTCGGGTCATGTCCAGCAGGTAATAGCGCCGCCCATTGCGGGTGAAGTCCTCGGTGGGGATGAGGCTGGGATCATCGCCCAGGGAGAGCTGATAGGTCTTGTTGATCCGCAGCTCGTCAAAGTCGCCGTAGGTGTACTCCTCCACGGAAATGGGATAGTAGCTGGAATCGCTGGCGGCCTCCGCGGCCAGGGCGGTGGCGCTCCCGGCCATGACGAGTGCCAGGGCGCACAGGGTTGTCAAAATGCGTTTCATTGAGAATTTCCTCCGTTTTTTGATAGATTTTCAGCCTGAATGATGGTGTTATCTGGCGGCGGCCTGCTGATAATCCCCCCTTTCTCTGGCCCGCCCTCGCTGCTGCAGGTATGCGTTCCAATCCTTGCCCTGGGCTGGCGTCCTGGTGGAGATGGTGTAGCCCTTCTGAGCGTACTCCTCCCGGAACTTCTCTGTAGCCTCCTGTCCCGGTCCGTCCGCGTCCAGGCACAGGACAATTTGTTTCAGATGCGGATTCTCCCGCAGGTAGGTGTCCAGCGGCCCTTGGTAGAGTCCGCACAGGGCAACGGCGTTGCTGGTAACTGCCCTGTGGAGAGTGCAGAAGCTCATGAGGTCGATGGGAGCCTCGAACACCGCTACCCAATCCAGGGCGGGGTCGCAGGGCAGACGGAAGGCCACGCTTTTGTCGCTACCAACGGCGTCCCCTTTGAAGCCGGGGCCGTCCAGGTCATAGGTACCGCGTTTGCTGGCGAACACCGGCTTGCCGCTGCCGTCCCGACCTACGAACACGCAGTTGTGGTGCAGGCCGTCCTCATACAGCAGGCCGGAGTCGATGAAGCCCCGGATCACCTGGGGCGCGATGCCTCTCTTTTGAAGATAGGCAAACACCCGCCGCTGGTCCTGGTTGGGGATGGGCAGGGTGAAGGCGGGCTTTTCCGCCTGCTGGACTGGCCTGGGGCGCGGAGTGGGGGAGTCTCTGGCGCGGTGACCGTTGAACTCCAGCAGGTAGTTCACGGCCTCCCGGAAATCCTTCCCGCAGAACTCCTGCAGGAACGTAATGGCGTCTCCGCCTGTGCCGTTGGAGTACCGTTTCCAGGTCCGCCGGTTCTTGATGCGGATGCTGTCCATCTCCTTGGTGGTGTAGTAGCTACCCAGCCGCCGCACCCGGTAGCCTAAGTGTTCCAGCAGGTCCGGCAGGTCGGTTCCCTTGGCGATCTCCATCTCCTCGTCCGTAAAGCGGAAACCTGGGGCTGTGCTTTGTCTCGTAGATAGTCACCTCCTTCTGACGAAAACGAAAAGCGGCCCCCAGGGCATCCCGTTGTGTTTGGGATGCTCTGGGGGCCGCTCATCTGTGGGTGGTATGTTGTTGTGGTGCCGGGCGGCCTACACGGCCTTTTCCTCGCCGTCTGTGGCAGTTCCGGTATCCTCCGAGGGCTGGGGGCCGCTGCTCTCCGGCTGGGCCTCACAGGGGCCGACACCGCTCTCATCCACGTCCATCGGCTCCGCCATATTCAGCGCCCCTTCGATCAGCCCCAGCACGAACTCCCGCTGGGTGAGCTTCTTGCCAGTGCGGACGGTCTCCCGTTCCAGGTGCGCCTTGATCCGCTGGTAGAGTTCCTCTGGGATCTGAAAGGCCAGGGTTCTGGTGTTGTTAGCTGCCATAGTTTGATTACCTCCATTTTCTTTCATTTCGTAGTATTCGAGCAGCAAATTGGTCAGGTACTCTGCGGTGGTGAGGCCAGCCTGTTCCTTGGCCTCGGTGATTTTGCGGTGCAGGCCGATGTCGAGCTGTGCGCAGAGGTTCTTTTTTTCTGCCATGGTGGTCGCTCTCCTTTCCGTTGATTGCAAGGCAAGTATACTCGAAAGGCATGGCGAAAGCTATTACCATTACCACCAAGGAACCACAAACAGACCAAGCATAAGCACCAATCTGAACAGTTAAGAGAACGAAAAAAGCCGCCCGAAAAACTGGCAGGTCATGGACGGCTTTTTTTCCTTTTTGAACGCTGGAGAGTTCGAACCGTGTGTTGTTCCAAAAATTCCCAAATTCGGTTGATTTGCATCTCCGGCGCGTTATTTTTATTTTACGCTTCCTGATTTTGTAAATGCTCGCTAATTGTTGCGGGTTACTCCGTTTTTCTTGTTTTAAGCGCAAAAATCCCGCACCGAAGTGCGGGATTTTTGCCTGCATCTCTTTTGTCAATGCAAGTTGGCGGAGATGGAGAGATTCGAACTCTCGATACCCTTTTGGGGTATACACGATTTCCAATCGTGCGCGCTCGACCAGCTACGCGACATCTCCACATAGTTGTCCGACGAACCCGGTTGTCCCACAACCGGACGGCAGAGATTATTATAGCCTCTCTTCCCCCAAATGTCAAGAGGAAAGTGAAGAAGTTTTTCAAATTTTCCCAAGGGCAAGTTTTAATATGTAACTGGACAGTCGGACGACGAACGTCCGGCTGTTTTTCATGGAGGTTTAGGTCACATCAAAAAGCCACAAACGAGCGGCGCGGAAACTGGAAAAATGGGCGCGAAGCTGAGGCCCGCTGGGTCGGCGGGGAACCAAGAAGCCTAGGTCCACCAGACGCAGGAAGAACGCGACGCGTAGACCGTGCGACGAAAAGGCTTTCCTGCAATGCGAACGAAAAGGGGCGGGACCCCAGAAAGGAGGCCCTATATGGGCGAGAAGGAATTCCAGGTAAGCACAGCATATTCCGGCTACGTGTTTCTAGGCTGGGCGAAAGGGCAGTTTGAACCGGAGAAAGGCCGCAAGATGCCGTATTATAACATGTTCGTACTCTCTCCGGTCAGCTCTTTCCACTCGGAGGACTACGAGGCATATGGCCTGAAAGCGGAAAAGAAAAAATGCCTCTCGGAAAAGGTCTGGGAAGGACTGGAACCGGGGGATAAGGCCCGGCTGTTCTTCGATGATAAGGGACGAGTAGTCGAGGCCGCCCTGGACGAGTAAGGAGGCTCCATGGACTTGCAGGAGGTAAATAGCGGAAATTGTATATGTGACTTGGGCTATTGTCCGTATGCGGATAGCTTAGAGCTTACATGTGATGATTGTCCACACTATATCGAAGTGGGCAAGTAGGATGTCGAATTGGTAATCTCCGGAATGTCGTGATGATATGCCGTGATGCCGTGAAAATGGAAGACTACAGGGAATCCGGGGAGCCCGAAGGGCTTCCCGGACCCCCGGAAGTAATCACGGGGGTACTCATGACAAGGGGTGGACAAGATGAAATGTCAAGTGCTGGTGGATTGGCTGACCTTCTCAGTGAAGGAGCAGGACCCGGCCAAAGTGATCCGGGAGTATCTGGGCCTGGACCCGGAGCTCTTCCAGGACGCCGGGTATGGCCTGCTGGGTTATAACCGGGTGTTGCGGTTTTCGGATATCTGCGTCTGTTACGAGCCCCGGGAGAATGATTTCTTCCGGGACATGGGCGTGTGCGTATCCATGTCCGGCAACGGCTGTCGGGCGTTTGAGACTATGAGCAAGCTCACCCAGGCGGGGCAGGACAGCGTTTTTCCCACGCTGTTCCAGCTGCTGGCGGCGGATGAGACGGCCAACGTCTCCCGGATTGACATCGCCTGTGACGACCGGAAGGGCTTCCTGAATATGGAGGAGATCGTGGAGAAGGTCCAGGCCAACGAGATCAACAGCCGCATGACCAAGCGATCGGTGATCGTCTCCTTCGACGGCACCCAGCGGAGCGGTTCCACGATCTACCTTGGTGCGCCCTCGTCCGACTTCCGGGTTAGAATCTATGACAAAGCTCTGGAGGAGGGCGTGGACGGCCACTGGATACGGGTGGAACTGGTAATGCGCCACAAAAATGCCGCCGCCTTTGTGGCGCAGATGAACAGCGCTCCCTCTGTGGGCAAATTGGCTGCGCAGGTGGTCAATGACAAGTTTTCCTTCATCGAGCGGGACGATTCCAATATCACCCGCTGCACCGTCTGCGGCTGGTGGCAGAGCTTCGTGGATGAGCTGGAGAGTGTGCGGCTGG
>CAJUOA010000110.1 GCA_910587785.1 uncultured Oscillospiraceae bacterium
TTTTGTTTGCTTCTATTATACCACCTCTGTCAAACTTGTGTAGACACTATCTAGTCCATTTCATGATAATCCGAACGCTGTCTTCCAAGTGGGGGATGGGTTCGGATTTATCATTTGTATTGAGAATATTCTTTAAGCGGAAACGACAGGCGGGGAGGCATCTCATCAGGATGCCTCCCCGCCTCCTGTCATTTTTCCTTCTGTGCTCCCTTCCACTCTCTGAACTCTTTCTGCCCTTCCTCGCTCTCAAAAAATTTCTGAATCTCCGGGAGCAGTACCCTTGCCAGGGCCTCCACCTCGTGGAGCGGGATGCCAGTTCCATAGTCGTTGTGCTTCTTTCTCGCCATTCGTTGTCCTCCGTAGCAAATTTACGAAAGACGCATTTCCCCTGTAAACATGGCTCTGCTTTGACTATGAATAGGCATCCTCCCTTCTATCCTGCAATATGAAAACCGCTGGACAGCCAGCGGTTTTCTATGGCTCTATTATAGGCGGTTTACTCTAAATTGTCAAGCCGATTACATCAGATGGGCAGGGTATTTGAATGAGTAAACAAATTGTGAACAAAGCAGGCGCCAATAGATCTAAGAGGTCTATGGGCCACAGATTATCTCCCACAGCTTGCATAATTGAGCCCACTTTTGTGTGTTTTTATGCAAGTTTGCCAGAGCTATATTTTGGGATTCATAATTTAGACACAATTTATTCACAGAATATTAACTCGTTCAAATACCCTGATTAGAGGGGAGCGCCTAACCGTGACTTCCCGACAAGTTAGCGGGAAGTTATTCTGGATCTGCCGCCTTAAAAATCGAGACACACTCCCCCTATTGATAGCAAAAATTCTGCCCAACCTGGACACGATTTTGCCAAAGCTAAATTAGCCGCAAGTTGCGGCGAAGTTGGTCTGAGTTCGGTGACAGCTCAAGTTATCCGCAAATAGAGACTGTCAACCCGTTCTGCACCAACGGATTCAGCGGACACATTTGGTCATGGATATATCTTTGTACTCGAATCGCTTAGAACGGCCTCTATCTGCGGATGTAACGCTTTAGAGCCTCCGAACCCCTTGCAAAATCAGGGGTTCAGCTGACAAATCAGAGCTGCCAAGGGGGTTATACCAGAGACACCCAAAATTCTTCTATTCTGTATCCACATCTGGATTTACTGTCCCCCAAATCTCTCTTATTGCAACTCCGCCAGATACAGCCCCACCCGGCTCTGGATGGCGGACACGGTGTCGTCCAAGGAGCGGTCCCCGGCGAAGTAGGCCCCGGCCTGCTCGGTGATGATGCTCATGAGGTTTACGTCATAGTCGCTGGTGCCCTCCGCCGCGTTGTAGAGGGCCATGAACTGGTCGATCTCCTCCTGGGTGGCGGGATAGTAGGGGATACTCATACTATCATTTTGATATGAGGAAAACCAATTGACGAATCCCTGCAGCGAATCCTCCTTCGGAAATTTCCGCTCCGTCATAGACAGTTCGACCATCTGCTCAAAATCCTGCCGGTTGATAGGGAAGAGATTAGGTGATCCGCCCGCATCTTTCAATGATACCTCTTCGTGGGGGAGCAGTTGCTGACGCAGGAAGGACCACGACTCATCCTTGTGTTCACTGGAAGTACAGATTGCCAGCGGCGCTCCATAGAGCTCAAAGCTGCTTCCCACGCGCCCGCTCTCGTTGGGCCAGCCTACGAAAGCGATCTCCCCGCCAAAGAGGGCCCTTTTCTGCTGTAGATCGATAAAACTGTTGGCCCCGTTGGGATACAACATCTGCTCACCGTAGTAGATCGGGTCAAAGGAGAACCGCTCAAACTGTAACGGCTCTTCCGGGAAGCGGCTACAAAACTCCAGCAAGGCGCGAAATTCCTCGCTGTCAAACCGGCAAATACCCTCCTCCAGATCGAGGAAGAGCGGCATATTGTATTTCACTTGGGCCACCAGCATCGCACGCCTGCTCCCCATTTCGGAATCGCCCATAGGAGTGCTTCCCTCCGGCATGGAATCCAACGCCGCCCAGAAGTCGTCGTAGGTCCAGGTCATGCGGTCGCCCACCACGGACGCTGCCCCCACCATGCTCTCGATTTTGAAGGAATCTGCCACGCGGTAGAGCCCGCCCTTGTACTCCATGGCCTCCAGGGGCCGTAACATCAGGGCGCCCCGGCCCAAGTCCGGGTCGGCGTCGATGTAGGGCCACAGGTCCTCCAGCATCCCCTTGACCTCCATCCGCCGGACAGGGAGGTTCTCGTTGAGACAGAGGATATCCGGCATCTTGCCCGCCGTCAGGACCGTGGTCATGCGGAGAACAGCCTGCTCCCAGTCTGCCGGGCCGTAAGGATAGGCGGGCGGATACTCCGTTACGGAGATGAAGCAGGAATCACTGCTCTTGTTGAAGTCAGCCACGGCGGACCGCAGTTCGCCGCTCAAGGTGAGCGTCGCGAGGGTGAGCACCGTCCGCTCCGGCAGGGCGGAGGCGTCCGTGGCGGTGAGGAGGGTGAGCTCCGTCTTCCCCTCAAACCCGGCCATAGCGCCGGTGACCGCCGCGATCCGGCCATCCGGCAGGAAGGCGAAGGCGCTCATATAGATGGGGTCCACGCCGGACTCCGCCCAGCTCATCACCCGCTCCGCCGCCTTCGCGCCCTGCCTCCAGGCATAGAGCCCGTCGCCGTCCAAGTAGTAGAAGAGGGCATCCCCGTCCCCGTCCTGGAAGCCGGAGGCGCTGTCCGGCAGGGAGAACGTCTCCTCCGCCCAGCCCCCGGCCTCCGGGTCGATGACTCGCAGTTGGGTGGCAGTGCTCCCGGCGCTCCGGGACAGGACCGGGATGGCTGTCCGGCCGTCGCCCAAGGTGATGAAGTGCAGGAAATTTACCTCGCCCCCCTCCAGCTCGGCCTGGACCGCCCCGTCCTCATCCAGGAGGAACACCCCGGTGTCCGCGTTGGCAAAGATGGTCCCCGCCCCGTCACAGTAGAGGTCATGGATAGATTCTACCCCCAAGTAGGCTTTCATCCCGGAACCGTCGAAAGAAGATAACTCATTCCCCTCGCTGTCCAGCTGGCGCAGGACCGGGGAAGTCCCTTGCTCTGGGATGTAGACACGTTCCGTTAGCCACAGCGTCCCGTCCGCGCCGGGGCGGAGATAGCCGCCGGTGGGCTCGTACTCCGCAGCTCCCTCCAGCCGGGCGGGGTGGAAGCCGGGGAGGACCTCCGCCTTGCCGCCCTCCAGGGGGACGCGGACCAGGGTGAGCGTCTCCTCGTAGGTCTTGCTGTCGCAGACCGCGCCCAGGAGGTAGACGACCTCCCCGGAGACGCAGGCGCTCTCCGTCCAGGTCAGGGGGGAGGAGAATTTGACCTCCTCCGGGACGTAGACAAGGGCACCGGAATCAATCCTATCGTTCTGACCGCAGGCTACCAGGCTTAATAGCAAAAAAATTGTTAATACGACAATCATACATACTCTGTTTTTCCCCATTGTGACACCTCGTCGTAAAGATTTCTTAAGCCTTTGAGCAGGAGGTATATAAATACGAACTCCTGCTCAAAGGCTTTTATAACATGCGCAATATCTGTGCTGGCATTTAGGATAAAACCAAACAGTCTATCAGAAATATACGCCTGTATTATTGCAATAAGTCTTATAGCCCACTATCTCTACTCGCTCACTGGCCCCGCAATTAGAGCATCTCAAACAACGATAAACGGTTGCCCGACAATGCTTCCCCGAACAATGAGAGCTGCTAATATAGGGACCATCAGGCCATGTGTCATTTGCATAATATGTATATCCTGTTGTGCACCCATTCGGACAGGAGGGAATCCGCGGCTGAATCTCAGCAGCGAGGGCCACGGTGCTGATCAGGGAGAACGCCACCAGGACGGCGGCGAAGAGGCTGAGGAAACGATGGGAAATTTTCGTTTTCATAATCATATTACCTTTCTATATCTGTCATTTTGTGGAACTTGTTCTGGAAACGTCTCGCTGGGATGATTACTGGGAAGCTGCTTACCACACAGGTATCTCCTCCTTTCCCATTTACCTACTTGACTTTGGTGGACCTGTAAGCTGTTGTAACATCATAATACCACACCCCACGGAAAAGGAGAAGAGCGTTTCCTGCAAATAAAAATTTGCACAGAACGCCTAATTGGGGATTGCCAAAGCATATTACTCTATGTTAATTGCACCTGATTTTGAGTGCTTGGCATGGTTTGGAATATCCAGAAATAGTTTCAGCTGTACGACAAACTAGAAAATTTCGACAACTTTTTGACTGCATTTACCTTGCATAGCTTAACCTACTTTGGTCCATTTTGAACGGCAAAAGTAGTAATCTGAGTAGTAAAACAGGAGGCCCCATGTCATTGCCGCATGGGGCCTCCTGTATGTCTCACTCCGCGTTTACTACCCGCAGCATCTCGGCCTCCGCGTCCTTGAAGCCTACATGGGTGTACGTGTCCAGCGTGACACTGACGTTGGCGTGGCCCATGATGTAGCGGCACTGCGAAATGCCGCGCCAGTGTTAAGCTCATCATACCCCTCCAGGAAGGAACCGTCAATGATATGGAGAATGTCTTCCCGGTGGTCGTTCCAGTATTCGTTTGCCAGCTGCGCGGCAATCTTCTCCAGCTGGCCCGTGAAGCCGCTCTCCCCGGAAACATCGAATCGCTCCTCCAGAGCCGCCGTTACTGCGTCCCGGTGTTCTTCCCGGTATTGCCAAAGGTTCGGATTCAAGCCATTGTCCATGCGGCCTGTGTCGGAGACATCGAACACATAGCGCAGAACCGGCCTGCCCCGGCTGTTGTCAATGAGGGCGATACCTCTGGAGCCGCGCCGGATGTACCGGCGCATTCGCTGGTTCCAGAAGTCGTATTCCGCGCAGGCGGTAGCGTCAGGCCGCTGGGCGTAAATCATCAGCTGTTCCGGGAAGGGATATTTATAGAGCCGCCCCGCCGTGGCGAGGAACGCCGTCCAAGTTTGATAACTGCCTGTGACCTGCTGCGCGGCGTTATCTGCAATTTGCAGCGCCGCCTGGAGATTTTCATTCGCCATAGGCAGAATCCTCCGGGTCAAAGTCGGGAATCAGGTCCAGACCGGCAAAGGTCTCATCGTCCATGCCGTACAGTTTGCCTAGGGCGCTGTCCGTCAGGGCCAGCAGCTCGGCCTCGTCCGGCGCAAGATACCGGCGCATATCCTCCAGGGCGGCGATGGTGCCCAGGCGGGTGCCGCCTCCGCTGTAGATGCAGACCAGATTCCGTTCCTCAAATGTCAATTCGATCATCGTTCAACACTCCTTTTCCTTTTTCCAGCGGGCTTCCGCGCCGCGTGTTGTCTCTCTCGAATGGACTGCTCACTCCGGCCCTTATACGCCGCCCGGATGTCGGCCATCAGCCGCTGACAGTCCTCCGCCGGGATCAGCTTCAGCTTCTCCGCCGTGGAAGCAAACAGGCCGCGCACCTGGGGAGACCGGGCCAAAGCAGGGAGGGCAGCAGTCAGGTCCGCCACCAGATTATCTCTGGTGTTCATGCCGTATTGGAAGATGAGGGCCTGTTCCTCGGCAGAAAACCGGGGCAGATATTCGCTCATACGGCGAAAGGCTGTGACTGCGCCGTTCTCATCCCGGACCGGCTCGTAGCGCTCATTTGTCCGCAGGAACATCCCGTCCATGCCAGCGCCGCCCACATAGAATCCGGACTCGTCCTTCTCGCTCTCCAACAGCGCCGTGCCATCGGCCAGCACAAAGCCGGATTCCATGTGCCGGTCGATATAGCCCACGGGGACGCCCAATTGGGCGATCTCTACGATTTCCGCCGGGACATCGCCCAGTGTAATGTCATACCGTCCATGTTCCATCCTTACCGCTCCTTTTCCGCGCTCTTTTTCGGCGCTGTCTTTTTGCGGCCCTGCTTTGGCGGCGGCGCGTTCAGCTTCGCCAGGACCGATTTTTTCTCCCCCCGCTCCCGGTGCGTGGCCTCTGCCAACTCCATGAGGGAGATGGGCTGACCGGACCGGGCCTGCTGCTCCAGCTCGGCAGCGGTGGCCTTGGAACCGTTGTTGATAATGCCGTCGATCATGCTCAGATCGTCCTCTACCGCCATTTCCGCGTTTTTCAGATAATTCTCCGGCTTGATGAAGTCCAGCACTTTCGCAAAGCCAACGCTGTCGCAGTAATGGAAAGATACCACGCCGTCCTGCTTGACCGCAAGGATGTCGCTGACAGACATAGAAGGCCGGTGATAGTCTGCCGGGTGGTCGATGTTGAATCTTTCCCACAGCCTTTCCAGGGCGCTTGAACCCTGTCCTGGGGCCAGCTCTCCCGTATAGACCAGATCATAATTGTCCCGGTCAGCGATCAGGCCCTTGGACATCAGCCAGTCCATATCCATAAAGCGGAGGTCTCGTTGTTCCGCGCCGTCTTTTATCTGGTAAATGGCAAAGCAGTCTCCGCCATGATTGAGAAACGCCTGTTCCCGGTCCTCCTGGTGCTGCATACGGTCTGCCACAGCTTGTCGGAAGTCCGGGCTGGCTTCCCATTCCTCTTTTGAAACTGCGTACATTGTATCAAGCGGGCGTTCCTCCAGATCTGTCCAGTCAAAGGTCATTTCCGCGCTTCCACCATCTACAATAGCGTAAACGGTAAAATCCTGATGCAGCATACTAATTGCCCGACTTCTGCCAATAGGAAGCAGATCGCCCTCCATATAACCATAAATTTTTTCTAATTCATCCACTTGGAACAGAGTGTCCGGCAGAGGGTACTCGTCCAGTATTGTATCCGGCGATGAAAGTATTTCGGCATCCTTCTCCGTCTGCGGCCCATTCAGCTGCAAGCGGATAAAACTCAATGCTTCTTCCTGCGAAAAAAGACTTGTTGAAAAGAGCTGGTCGTAGGTATATGGAGTTTCCCGACCGGAGATCAGATCAAACACTCTGTAGGTGTCAGAAATATGAATCAGAGATTTATCATCGTTGAGATAGTGTCCGTGATTGTCATAATGGTCACGCCTGCCCATATAAACCTTTTTGTCCAGTCCAACAAAGGCATCCAGTTCTGTACCGTCTTTTGTGGCATAGCAGCTCTCTCTGGCCTCGCTGACGGTAATGAGATCGTCCCGCTGCAAGCTGCCGCTGTTCAGCCGCTCCACCAGACTGGCGCACATATCAGCCCTCCCTACAAACAGCACCGATTCCGGGATCAAAGTTTGCTTCGCTGTTTTCACATACGCCTGAGCAAAATGCTGATCGTCAGCACCGGTCGCGCGGGGATTCGCGTCCATTTTATAGACATACTCCGGCTCCGGCGGCTCAAAGTCCGGCTGGCGTACCTGCCGCAGCGTGAACGTCCCGGCTTCCAGACCGATCATGACATTCTGGCACTCCCTTTGTGTCCCCACAAAGACAATATCGCCCGGAAAAGGTTGGCCGTCCAGATTGGTATAGGTTTGGACAACACTTCGGTCATTGCTGGTTCCAAAGTCATACATCGGCTCCACTTTGCACACCAATGCCGCGTCCCACCGGTCACTTAGCTTTTCCAGCCAGTCCCGCAGGGCGGTGACAGCGGGAGTATCGGCGCTTTCCTCTACATCCTTCAAGACACGGCGAAAACTGTCAAATTTGCCATCCTGCATATAGGTCAGAAATTCTTTTTCAAATTTGTCCCGCTCATTAGTGTGATATGGCGCGGAGATCAGTCCAGCCTCATACAGTTCATTCAGATGCGAGAAAAAGTCTGTGACATATTGTGTACTGGCGCTTTTCCAATCTTCCAACTCCGCAGACAGCAGATTCATCCGATCTGTCAGCGCTCTGACCGTGGGTAAATCAGTATGTGCAGCAATATAGGTCAGAGGGTCACGAACGCCATCAAAGTAACCGGTTTGCATTTCAGCCACAAGATCAGCAACGGACTGCTCTCTGGGGTCCTGGGTGAAGGGATGCTCCAAAATTCCCGCCTGATGAAGCTGATCCACAAAATCGTACAGATCCGCAGCAAACTTCTCCGGGGTATCGGGCGCAGCAGCGGGTGTATCCTGCTCCGGCTGCTGGGCGGTCAGGTCAATACCCTGCTCCTTGCAAATCTCGGCAAAATGCTTATCAATGGCAGAGATCAGCCCGCCCACGGTCTTGGTGATGGTTTCCAGGCTGGCTTTCAGCTCCGGCAGGGAGCGGTCCTTGCTCCATCCGGCAATGTAACCCATGGAGTTGGCGCTGGTGTCAATGCCGTAATACTGGCAGACGGCGAAGGACACGCTCTCGGCCTCCACCTCCATGGTGTTCTTGTCCTTGGCCTTGGGCGGTTCTGTGTTCCCGGCAGCGGAGGTAAGCCGGTCCTTCTCCCGGTCATGGAGGACCGCGTGGCCGATCTCATGGACGGCGGCGCACACCGTCTGCACCTCGCTCATGCCCTCCCGAATGGAAATGGTCTGCTTGGTGAAGCTGCACACGCCGTCCGTATCAGGGGCCAGCGGCGCAAAGACGATGGGCATGGGGGACGTGCGCCGCAGGGCCTCCATGAACGCCTCGTACTGCTGTACATTACCGGTGAGGTCGGCGGTGAGGCTGGGGAGAGGCTTGCCGTCCGTCTGGTCGGCGGAGAAAACCTTGACCGGCTTAAACAGCGGGATTTCAACGGTTTTCTCGTCAAAAATGACGTTTCCGTCCGGGTCCAGTACCGGGGCCTTGGTATCCGGGTCCAGCCGCATTTCCTCAATTTTCTTTTTCAGCGGCGTGGGGGCGATGATGGTCAGGCCCGTCTCCCCCTTTTTCACATGCCGCCCAAACTGTTTCCATTTCTGGAAACCGGCCACGGGGTTGGCGGCATTGGGCCGCTGCATATGGATGAGGATGGTGTTGTTGACGGAATAGCTGTGAAACCGGGACATGGTGCGGAGGTAATCAAAATACCGTTCACTTTGGAAAAGCTCCTGAATGTTCTGCTCTATCCCCGCAACGATTTCTTTGACACGTTCCCGGTTATTGGGTTTCTGGTTTGCCACGGCAAATTACTCCTTTCACAATAGTGGCCCCGCATGGGAGGCCGCAGCCGTCCCATGCGGGGCAGATTTCCGCAAATCAAAGTCTGTTTTTGCCCTCCGGGGGTAAATCTTTGTCCCGCCCCGGTTCCTCGCTCTGAAAGCCTTGCGCCGCGGTGCTTTCCGGCCCTCTAATTGCGGAGGCCCGGGGCCGGTTCCGTTTCCGCTCCGCGTCTTTCCTCCGGCGTTCCCGGAGGGCGCAGCCAGGGCAGTATTTCGCCGCGTTGGAGAGGGCGGCAATGGGAGCGCCGCAGATGCGGCACCTCTTGACGGGCTTCTCCCGCATGATCTCGGCCCACAGCTCCCGGTCGGCGGGAAGGACGGCGGCGCGGAAATATTTGCAGATCAGCACCTGGGTCATGAGCTGGGGGCAGGGGCAGGAATCTCCATCGTCCAACGGGAGGCAATTCCCGTTATCATAGTTGGCGCAGAGGCGGCAGATCAGCCGTTTGGCGCGGCGAAACTGCCGGTTATCCATACGGGGAAGATCAGCCATTGTCGAACACCAGCTTGTAGTTGGTCCGCTCCCCATCGTCCTCCAGGACCACGGTGGCATCGTAGGTTTTCCCGGTTTTCTCGGACCAGCAGCCCTTGAGCCGCACCCGCCCATTCTTCAGCAGCGAGGCGGCAGTGGATTTTGTGAGGGACTTCTTCTTTGCGGAGAAGAATTTGCTGTCTTTCCAGAGGACAAAGCGGCACTCCCTGTTTTCGCAGAAGAATCCCTTTTTGCTCTCTGTGACAGCGCCGCAGCAGCGGGGGCAGGGGCCGACGGCCTCCCGGTCGGAGGGGAACAGGACCTCCCAGCCGGAGACCGGCTGATAGTCCCGGACCAGATCGCGGACCAGGGCGGCGATGCCGT
>CAJUOA010000111.1 GCA_910587785.1 uncultured Oscillospiraceae bacterium
ATAATCTGCCATCAACTCCATTTTGGGGCTTGACTTTTTATTCGCAGGCTTACATATGGCAAGATAGATATCATTCCGTTGCTTACAATTTGCCGGGGGCGGGGGTTATTTTGACGGCTCACGTATGTACAGGGCTAGGTCAATGACCTTCCATTCGCCTGTGTTGGGCGCCTATTTTTTATCCAGAATCCAGCTATGGCCGCAGTTCTGACAGAGGCATACTTTCTGCATGATTGCCTTGGTCTTTTCGCTCCCCTTGGACTTCTTCCAGACCAGATTTGACAGCCCCAAAGTGGAGACGGCAGTAAGCGCCCGGGCGGTGTTGTTCAGATGCCCGCCGATCCCGTTGCCGTGCTTTTTCGTTTTACTCCCAGTTTCTTCCATCAAAATCGTTACATTTTCGCTTTGGCACTCCGGACAAATTATTTATGTACCCTCTCTTTCTTTTTTGCGTATCCAAGTTGGACACGTTTATTTTTTCTCTTAGGTTTTTCTATTTCCGAAAATTGTATGACCTTGCGCTGGGTTTTTAGCCTGTTCGGCAGGCGAATAACGTCGGATGATATTATCAATGATCTCGCGGTCATCTGGGGACGCCGCTCGATAAGTATAGAGAAGTGCATCTTCAGCAGGTGTCATCTCCATCGGCGGTAAGGTTTCTTGAGGAGGCGAGGACGAATATCCCAGCAGAAAGTGAGGCTTCGGTAGAATGTGTGGGTAGGAAAATCAGATATGGGCAGCATCTGCCAGAGAGGGGCGCAAGCCCCTCTTGACTACCTGCAAGCACTGTGGCGCAAGGCTGTCAAGGCCGCCGCAGGCGAGGCAAAGCCGGTGCCTTGACTGGCTTGTGACACGGTGCTATTTTCAGCCCTTTTTTGTGTACCACTCCAAATGCCTGAAAACCATTACTATGGCTGATTTTCAGCAAATCTGCCACCCACACATTCTACCGAAGAGCCCAGAAAGTCCGTAGATGTACTAAAGAAATCTGCAATCCCCATAGTGATCGCAAAATTTGGTTCGCGCTTTCCTGTTTCCCACATTGCAATTGTGCCGCTCGCAACGTTTAGCTCCGCGGCAAGCTGTGCCTGGGTAAGTTCTTTTTCCCGTCTAAGTTGCTTCAACCTATCTGAAAACAAGCTATCACCGCCTAGGATTACATATTGCCAAAATATCGCATTAGGTAAAAAGAATTCTCACAAAAGGCTAATATCTCTTTTGGCAAATCTCACTAAGGACATGAACGACATCTGTTATATAGTTATCTCACGTTCTGTTAGAAACGGGGGTGAACCAATGAAAACTTGTTTCAGAATACGTGAATTGCGGCAAAAAGCAGGACTAACACAGGGAGAACTAGCGAGAAGGGTAGGGTTGCGCTCTTCCTCGACCGTAACTATGTGGGAATCGGGGGAGCGAGTGCCTAAGAGCGAGATTCTCCCGCGGCTGTCTGCTGAACTGGGGTGCACCATCGACGAGCTTTACGGCCTGGACCCGCCCAAGCAGGAAGCCAACGGCCCGGGGCGTAGCCGAAACAAAACGAAGGAAAGGTGATTTTGTATGAAGTTGATCCATCTTTCTGACCTGCACCTGGGCAAGCGGGTCAACGAGTTCTCTATGCTGGAAGATCAGCAGTATATCCTAAAGGAGATTCTTCAAATCATGGACCGGGAGCGGCCCCAGGCTGTAATCATCGCTGGGGATGTCTATGACAAGTCGGTACCCTCTGCCGAGGCAGTGACCTTGCTGGACGATTTCCTGGTACGGCTGTCCCGGCGGAAGGTCCAGGTTTTTGTCATCAGCGGCAATCACGACTCCCCGGAGCGTATGGCCTTTGGCGGGCGGCTGATGGAGGAGAGCGGGGTCCACATGGCCCCTGTCTACAACGGGAAGGCGGTTCTCTTCACTTTGGAGGATGAATACGGCCCGGTAAATCTCTACCTGCTCCCCTTTTTAAAGCCCGCCCACATCCGGCGCTTTTTCCCGGAGCGGGAGATTTCCTCCTACACCGGCGCACTATCCGCGGCAGTTGAGGAAATGGCCGTGGACACCGCCCTCCGGAATGTGCTGGTGACCCATCAGTTTGTCACTGGAGCTGAGCGGTGCGAGTCGGAGGAGCTTTCGGTGGGCGGGACCGACAACGTAGATGTATCGGCCTTTGACCCCTTTGACTATGTGGCTCTGGGGCACCTCCACGGTCCCCAGCAGGTGGGGCGGGAGACGGTGCGTTACTGCGGGACCCCCTTGAAATATTCCTTTTCCGAGGCAAGCCATCACAAGTCGGTCACTGTTGTGGAGCTGGGTCCAAAAGGAGACGTAGCGGTACGCACGATCCCCCTGATGCCGATGCGGGATATGGTGGAACTGCGGGGGACCTACAAGGAGTTGACCCTCCTGGAGTTTTATCAAGGGACCACCTACCAGCAGGACTACGTCCACATCACGCTTACGGACGAAGAGGATGTGCCCAACGCGGTGGGTAAGCTGCGTACCATCTACCACAACCTGATGAAGCTGGACTATGACAACCAGCGCACTCGGGCGGGAGGTGTCGCCGGCAGGGTGGAGGACCTGGAGCGGAAATCGCCTATGGAGCTGTTGGAGGAATTTTACGAGCAGCAGAACGGGCGCCCCATGGACCAGATCCAGCGGGACTTTGCCCGGGAGCTGATGGAGCAGATATGGGAGGGAGAGGCATGAGACCGCTGAAATTGACTATGTCCGCCTTTGGGCCCTATGCCGGCCAGGTGGAGCTGGAGCTGGAGAAGCTGGGGTCCCAGGGCCTGTACCTGATTACCGGGGACACAGGGGCGGGGAAGACCACCATCTTCGATGCCATCACCTATGCTCTCTACGGCGAGCCCAGCGGAGACACCCGAAGCGCCGCCATGTTCCGCTCCAAATACGCCCTGCCAGATACCCCTACCCAGGTGGAGCTGGTCTTTGCCTACAGGGGCAAGACCTACACCGTCCGGCGCAATCCCGAGTATGAGCGCCCCGCCAAGCGGGGCGGGGGCACCACCACCCAGAAGGCGGACGCAGAGCTGGAGCTTCCTGACGGACACCTAGTGACCCGGATGAAGGACGTGAACAGCGAGATCGTCAAAATCATCGGCTTGGACCGAAAACAGTTCACCCAAATCGCCATGATTGCCCAAGGAGACTTTCTCAAGCTCCTCCTGGCGGACACCAAAGCCCGACAGGAGATTTTTCGGGAGATTTTCCAAACCCGGTACTACATGGTTTTTCAGGAACGGCTCAAGGGAAAGGCCGGCGAGTTGCAGCGAGACTGCGATACCCTCCGGGCCAGCGTGCAGCAGTACATCGCCGGGGTAGCCTGTCCCGAGGATCACCCCTTGCGGGACGTCCTGGAGGGGGCACGGACGGGAGCTGGGTCTTTTCAGGAGACACTGGAGCTGATCCAGACCCTGATCTGCAGGGACCAAACAGCCTATGAGGAGTCCCAGGCCGTTTTGGACCGGCTGGACAAAGAGCAGGAGACGGTAACAGCCAAGCTGGCCAAGGCGGAGGAGGCAGAAAAAACCCGAAGACAGCTCTCTCAGGCCGTGGAACGGAGGGGGGCGGAGCAGGCCGCCATGGAGGAGGCCCGATCTCGACTGGAGGAGGAGCAGGGCAAGGCCCCACAGCAGGAAATGTTGGCCCGGGAGATGGCCGCGCTGGAGGAGGATGCCCCGCGGTATCAAAGCCTGGCCACCCGACAGGAGGAGCTCCAGGCCCTGACGGAACAGATCGCGCAGATACGGGAGGACCAGTCCGCCAAAGACCGGCAGCGTGAGGAGCAGGCAGTCCGGCTGGACGCCCTGAGGAGGGAATACGCCGCCCTGTCGGAGGTGGGGACGGAGCGGGAACGGCTGGAGGGAGAGCGGAAACGCACCCAAGACAGTCAGGCCGTCCTGACCACCCTGGCGCGGGACCTCCAGACATGGCAGGACCAGAACAGGCAGCTCCGGGAGGGGCAGGCGGCCTGCGAGGCCCTCTACGCCCGGCGGGACGCCATGGCCGCCGGTCTGGAGGAGCGGAACGGGCTCCTGAAAGAGAAGCGGGACCTTTGGCTTGCCTCCGGGGGGCTGGCCTCCGAGAAGGAAAAGCTGCTCAGCCGGCAGACGGAGGTCCAGAAGCGGCTGGAGCTTATCCTGGAGCTGATCGCCCTCTCCCGGGACTGTCAGGAGGCCGGCCAGTCCCTGGAAAAGGCGCAGGGAGATTACCAGGCGGCCCGGCGCGAGGAGGAGCGGGCGGGGGCGGACTACCGGCAGAAGAACCGGGCTTTCCTGGACGAGCAGGCGGGCATCCTGGCCCAGTCCCTCGCCGAGGGGGAGCCCTGCCCCGTGTGCGGAGCCACCCATCACCCCGCCCCTGCCCAGGTGTCCGACCAGGCCCCCACAGAGGCGAAGCTTAACGAGGCAAAGGCGGCCTTCGAGGCCGCCCAGCAGAAGACCAGCGAAAAGAGCCTCCAGGCGGGACAGCGCAGGACCGCCCTGGAGGAACGGGAGGGCCAGCTGCTGAGCCGGATGGCGGTCTGCGTGGAGACGCCCTCCCTCTCCGAAGCGGACGCACAGCTTGCCGCCTGCCAGGCGGAGGCGGAACAGGCCCAGGACCGGGTCCACAGAGAACTGCTGGACACGGAGGCCCTGTTGATCCGCCGGGAGGAACTGGGCCGGGAGATCGAAGACCTGGAACAGGCTATCATCCAGCTGACCGCGCAACAGGAAGAACTGCGGGGGCAAATCGGTCAGGCGGAACGGGACCAGAGTATGTTACAGGGCAGTCAGAAGCAGCTGGAGGGAAAGCTTCAGCCCCAGCTGGAGGAGCGGGGCTGTTCCATGGAGGATGCCCCGGCCCATATTGAGGCGGAGCTGCGGCAGGCAGAGAAAACCCTGACTTGGCTGACAGAGCAGTTGACGGCGGCAGAGGACCGTCTGGCCCGGAAAAACGAGTTGGCGGATATTCTCCCCCAGCGGGAACAGGCCAACCGGGAGCTGGAGGAGGCCCTTTCTGCCCTCCGGCTAAAGCTGGCCGGGGCCGGAAGCCGGGAGAAAGAACTCCGGCGGCAGATTGATGACATGCGCAGGGAGCTGAAGCACCCGGACATTCAGTCGGCGGAAGCCAGACTGTCCGCCCTTCGGGCAGAGCGGGATCGGCTGGCGGATGCCCTCAAGGGGGCGGAGGACGCTTATGGGGCGTGCAAAAGTGCGCTGGCCGGCACGGATTCCACCATCCGGAGCCTCTCCCAGCTTCTGGAGAATGGGGAGCAGGTGGACGTGGAGAGCCAGCGGGCCCGGGGAGAGGAACTATCTGGGGAACGGGCCCAGGCGGCGGAGAAGCAGCGGAACGTCCATACCCGTTTGATCACTAATCAGACCGCGCTGAAGAATATCCAAGGGGGAGCTGATGATCTGGAGCGGTTGGAGAAGCAGTATACCTGGATACGCGCCCTGTCCAACACGGCTAACGGCGCGCTCTCCGGCAAGGAGCGCATATCCCTGGAGACCTATATCCAGCGGAACTTCTTCGAGCGCATTATCCAGCGGGCCAACCTGCGCTTTATGGTCATGTCCGGCGGACAGTATGAGCTCAAACGCCGGGCCCAGGCGGAGGACAACCGCAGTCAGAGCGGCCTGGAGCTGGACGTGATAGACCACTACAATGGCTCAGAGCGCAGTGTGCGTTCTCTGTCAGGCGGCGAGTCGTTCAAAGCATCGCTTTCCCTGGCCTTGGGCCTCTCTGATGAGATCCAGTCCACTGCCGGAGGTATCCGCCTGGACACCATGTTTGTAGACGAGGGGTTTGGTTCCCTGGATGAAGAGTCCCTTCAACAGGCCATCCGGGTACTTACCGGGCTTACAGAGGGAAACCGGTTGGTGGGTATCATCTCCCATGTAACGGAGCTGAAAGAGAAAATTGACCAGCAGATTGTGGTCACCAAGAACCGTACCGGCGGCAGTCAGGCAGAACTTGTGGTGAGATAAGTGTTTCGAGTAGAGTGCAGAAGCTTTGATGTTTCGTGCTGTTGTGCCTTCGCAAAGGCCGGAGAAAAAATAATCAAGGTGCCGTTTGTAGGCTCGATTATCGGAGGAGCAGTAGGTATGGCAGTTTGCGGATTGATATCGCTTTCAACAACTGAGCTAGCCTCCCCCGGCAGTCATCTGTTTGAGGCAGTCCATGCACATCATGCACATGATGTTGACCTCCTTCGTGGCCTGGATGGACTGACCACAGCAGGGGCAGACGTACTTGCGGGTACTGCTGGGCTTCTTGGCCTTCGGCTCTTTATCGTCACCGAAGGCTCCGGCGCGGGAGATGGTCAGCTTATTGCGCCAATGCTGGGCGGTACAAAAGGTCCTGAGGACAGGGGCTGGTTGGATGATGGAGTAGCCAATTTGGGGGGCATAGTCAATCAGCAGGCCCCACTTCTCTGCCTCCTCCTTGAAGCGCGATGTATTGTGTAAAGGGTGATTTCACTATCCAAATACACATTGGCTGACGGTTCATTTGTGGCAGAATGGCACAGACCAGAAAGATGGTGATCAACCAGCAAGAGAAGATCAGAGACGGGAGCGTCCGGGGATGACCTGGGCGCTCCGTTCTCTTTGCCGGCCCTCTACTAAGGCGCACTTACTCACCACCGGCCAAGGGCCGATGGTGGTACTGCCTGGCGGCAGCTGTGTGCTCTCCGGGGGCGGCTCCGCCGGGGGTGTCCATCCCCTGCCGGAATATACCAGTAGACGCCAACGGCGGCTTGTGCATCGGGAGAGTTGCGCCGATGCACTGAGGGCTTGGGGGCCGTCGGCCACCAACAAGCTGCGCCGGGTATATACCGGTGCATTGCTTGCTACTACTATTAGTGCCTATAAACGAAAGTTGAATGTCATTCGCTTTTGTGGTATACTGAACTTGTGATAAATCGGCAAATCGGAATTTGAATGTTTGGAAAGGAAAAAGAAGGAAAATGAATGTTTCGTTATTCTCAAACCAATATCTTGTTCGAAAGATGTGTGCCAATGATGTCGCGGAAGTATACACATTATGCTATAAAAACAGTTTATACTATCAATACTGTCCACCGTTTGTATCAGAACAGAGCATTATGAATGATATGAATGCGCTCCCACCCAACAAAGAAATGTGCGATAAGTATTATCTGGGATTTTATGATGGGGAAAAACTGATTGCTGTGATGGATTTCATCATGGCCTACCCGGATGAATTAACAGCCTTTATTGGATTTTTTATGACGGATGTGTCCATACAGAATACTGGAACAGGGAGCAAGATTATCAATGACCTGTGTGCTTATCTGTTCCGTATTGGGATGGCGAATGTCCGCCTTGGTTGGGTAAAAGGGAATCCTCAAGCAGAACATTTTTGGCACAAAAATGGTTTTAGAGAAACAGGAGTTACATATGATACCGAAAACTATACCGTAATTGTTGCCCAACGAGGTTTATGAATTCCAGTTTATCGGGGGATTTCATCTTTTGGGTGAAATCCCCCTTGACAAATGTTCTCCTGACAATGATGCAGTTAAAACCCTGCGTTCCGCAGCTCCTCCATCATAGTCCGGCGGCGGATGTACCGAGTGCGCCAGTCCTCCGCCAGCCGCGCCGCCCGTTCTGCCCCGTCCGGGTAGCCCCTGAGTTTTTTAAGATAGTGCACTAACTCCTGATACCGCTTTCGGTTGGATACCGCAGCAGCTTCTTTCGTCAGGACACAAGCGTACGCATCCAGCAGTTCGCTTGGATACCGCTTTTTCAGGGCCGCTTCATAGCGGTCCAGGATGAAAAGATTTTCAGACTTGACGGCTGCTTCCATCAGCCGCTCCCAAAGCCCCTCGGATTCCATAAGCTCCAGCTTGTGGTAAGTTCGCCCGGAAAGATACCGTTCTCTGTACTTGACCCACTGCGCCGGCGTACACGCTTTCTTCAGGCGGTTCAGCATTTCCATACCACCGGAGGCCAGAACAAAGACATGATACTCCAGCTCCGCAATCAGCTTGTCCCGCCGTCCCTGCCGCTCGTACAGGTCCATCAGCCATTTGCTGTACTCTTCCACCAGCCCCCGCTTGCCACGGCCGGCAGACTTACCCTCCTCCAGCAGACGAATCGCTTCATCCATCCTCCCATCCTCAAGCGCCTGCCGGACGCGCAGCTTACGGATATCGGAATAGTTTGTGTTGCGCACCAAAAAGGCGTCCAGTTCCTCCTTTGGCAAGGACAGCTTTTTCATAAGGTCGAAGCGGCGCATCAACAGCTGTTTCATCTCATATTCACTGGAATAACCCTGCTTGCCGGAAGCCTCAAGGTTTGCGATTTGTCTATCTACCAGCTCCCCATATTGGAGCAGCAAGGTTCTATAGAGCTTTTCAGCAGATATTCACCATCCCAGCATCGCTGAGCCACTCGATACACCCCCGGTAGTCCTTGAACCGCGCCCCAGAGGCCACCTTGGATATCTGGAACTTTTTGTTTTCCTTGGCCAGCTGAGGCGGTATCTGGTCGAACACATTGAGAATGCGCCCCTGATCCAGCCCCTCGGCGTATTTCCGAATGTCCTCTCTGTAGTCGGCGATGAGCTGACGCTGGATATCCAGCGAGCCCTCAAAGGTACCCCGCTCTACATACTTCCGCACCACAGCCGACATCCCGCCCAGGATGCAGAAATCCAGGAACAGCGAATTGCAGAAGGTGCATTCCGTGATGAAAGCCAGGGGGACCAGCAGCAGCAACTGGGCGCTCCGCCCTACGGCTACCGCTCTGACCCGCAGGACAAGGACCACTGGATTCTGGACGAAGACACTGCCCCAGTGGTCAAGCGAATCTTTGACATGACGATTGACGGCGTCGGCCCGTCCCGGATCGTCCGTATCCTGGAGGCAGATGGGATGCTGACGGTCAAGGCACTTTATGCCAAACAGAAGGGAAAGCCCCTGCCGGAGCGCCCTCACCACTGGATCGAGCAGTCTGTGGTCAATATCCTGGAGCGCATGGAGTATACCGGACGCACCTGCAATTTCAAGACCTACTCCAAGTCCTACAAGCTCAAAAAGTGCATCCCCACTGCCCCGGAGGATATGTTCATTCTGGCGGACACCCAGGAAGCCATTGTCCCCCAGGCTCAGTGGAACCGGGTGCAGGAGCTTCGGAAGAACAAGCGCCGTGTCACCAAGGGAGAGCGGCAGGGGCTGTTCTCCGGGCTGGCGTTCTGCGCCGACTGCGGCAGTAAGCTCCATTTCGGCACCTGCTCGGCGCACTACATCCGGGAGGAAGTCCTGCGGGATGTAGTGCTGGGGGATTTGAGCCGGGAGCGGTATCAGAAGATGAGCGAGGGTTACGAGGCGGAGCAGGAGCGGCTGAAGCTGGAGATCGCGGTCACGGAGGAATGGGTGGAGCGGCGAGAGGAAATGGATAGCAATCTTGACCGTTTCTTTGCCCTGACGGAGAAATATGTGGACATCCTGAAGCTGACGCCAACCATCGTGAACGAGTTCATCAAGAAGATCATCGTCTGCGCCCCGGACAAGTCCAGCGGCAAGCGGACACAAGAAATCCGCATCATCTTCAACTTCCTGGATGGAGTGGATCTGCCGGAGGTCAATGGCCCCATCCTGGTCGAATAGACCAGGAAATGCAGAAGACGGCGTGACACTCGGTCACGCCGTCTTCTGCGGCAAATAGTTACTTGTCACTATTAAGCCTTGCGGTTCCAACGGTTCTTCATTTGGCAGCGGGAGAAGGATTCGAACCCTCACATACGGAGTCAGAGTCCGCTGT
>CAJUOA010000112.1 GCA_910587785.1 uncultured Oscillospiraceae bacterium
AATATGAGAGGAGAAATGATATGGAACGATTTGGCATCACCGCACAGCTCCAGCATGTCCCGCCCCTGGACCCGGAGTTCTTCCCCCTCCTGCGTTTTAACCAGGCCTTCCTGGAGGGCGCGAAAAAGCCGGTTGGCATTGCCGTGGAGCGGGCCGGCGGTCAGATGGCCGTCTGCGAGACCTTCATCCACGGTACCCCGGACATGGCGGACGCCGACCGCTACTACATCCACCGTTTGGTGAAGACCCTGCTGTGGATGAAGGGCGGCTTCCGCATCTACGTCAGCGGGGACGAGGGCATCTTCCAGTCCCTGAAAGCCGCCTACAGCCCCGGCGGGGAGCGGGACTTCGACCGGGACTTCATGGCCGGCGTCTTCGAGCACCCCTTTGAGGTCCTCTGGGCCGACACCCTCCCAGCCGCCAAGGACGCCCCCCTGCCCATGGGCGGGCATTTGAAGGGGTGCCGCATCGGCTTCGACGCCGGCGGCAGTGACCGCAAGGTCTCCGCCGTGGTGGACGGCGAGACCGTCTACTCCGAAGAGGTGGTCTGGTTCCCAAAGACCAACGCCGACCCGGATTACCACTACGACGGCATCGTCGCCGCCCTCAAGTCCGCCGCGAGCCACATGCCCCGGGTGGACGCCGTGGGCGTCAGCTCCGCCGGGGTCTTCATCAACAACCGCACCATGCGGGCCTCCCTCTTCCTCCAGGTGCCCAAGGATCTTTACGACGCCAAGGTCAAGGACATCTACCTCCGGGCCGTGAAGGACACCTTCGGGGACATCCCCGTGGCCGTCATCAACGACGGCGACGTCTCCGCCCTCGCCGGGGCCATGAGTCTGGGGGAGAACAGTGTCCTGGGCATCGCCATGGGCACCAGCGAGGCCGCGGGCTACGTGGACGCCCAGGGCCGGGTCACCGGGTGGCTCAACGAGCTTGCCTTCGTTCCTGTGGACGTCCAGCCCGACGCTATGGCGGACGAGTGGAGCGGCGACATCGGGTGCGGCGTGAAGTACTTCTCCCAGGACGGCGTCATCAAGCTGGCCCCCCGGGCGGGCATCCAGCTGGACGAGGCCGCAAGCCCCGCTGAGAAGCTCAAGGCTGTCCAGGCCCTCATGGAGCAGGGCAGTGAGGCGGCGGCAAAGGTCTACGAGTCCATCGGCGTGTACCTGGGCCACACCCTGGCCTTCTATTACGACCTCTATGCCTGCCGCCATGTGCTCCTCCTGGGCCGGGTCATGAGCGGCAAGGGCGGCGACCTCATCCTTGACACCGCCAAGCGTGTCCTCGCGGAGGAGTACCCCGGCATCGCGGACAAGCTCCTCCCCTCTCTGCCCGACGAGCGCTTCCGCCGGGTAGGACAGTCCATGGCCGCGGCTAGCCTCGCGGAGGCGTGAGCACGGCCCTGCGCATCGGATGTGTCGTGATGGCCGCCGGGCTCTCCCGGCGCTTCGGCGGCGGGAAGCTCCAGGCGGAGTTTGAGGGCAGGGCCCTCCTCCGCCGCGCCCTGGAGGCCGTCCCGGCGGAGGAATACTGCGCTGTGGCCGTCGTGACAAGGGACGCCGCCGGGGACGCCCTCGCGGAGGCCTTCGGCTTCCGCCCTGTCCGAAACCCTGCCCCGGAGCTGGGCGTCAGCGGCACCATCCGCCTGGGGCTGGAGGCCCTGGGGAACTGTGACGCCGCCCTCTTCCAGGTGGCGGACCAGCCTCTCCTGCGGAGGGAGACTGTGCGGGCAGAGCTGGAGTTCTTTCGCGCCCGTCCGGACTGCATCGCTGCCCTGAGCCACGGCGGCGTGCGGGGGAATCCCTGCGTATTCCCGGCCCGGTTTTTCCCGGAGCTCCTCGCCTTGGAGGGCGACCGGGGCGGCAGTGCCGTCATCAAGAGCCACCCGGACGCCCTGCGCCTCCTCGAGGCCCCCGCCCGGGAGCTCCTGGACGTGGACACCCCGGAGGCTCTGCGCGCCTTGGGGGAAACGAAATAAAAAAGCGGCACCATCGTCCGATGGCGCCGCTTTTTTGTGGAACGGATGGATGTTGGGCTTCGCCCAAACCCACCAGGGCTCTGCCCTGGACCCGCCAGAGGCTTTGCCTCTGGACTCCACCACCTTTGAAAAGGTGGACGAAACTTTTATTTCCGCTTCGCGCCGGTCACCTGAACTTCACCGCAGTCCCGTAGGCAATAACCTCCGCCGCGCCCTGCATCACCGAGGACGAGCCGTAGCGGACGTTGATCACGGCGTCCGCGCCCAGGGCCTCGGCCTCGTCCACCATGCGCTTGGTGGCGATTTGACGGGCCTCCACCAGCATCTTCGTATAGCCGGTGATCTCCCCGCCTACCAGGGTCTTCATCCCGGCCATGAAGTCCTTGCCGAAGTTCTTCGACTGCACGATGGTCCCCCGGACCATGCCCAGGACCTCCACCTCCCTGCCGGGGATGTGGTCAATATTGACTAGCAGCATCTTCTTCTCCTCCTTGAATCTCTTTCAGTCTTGTTTTCAGCAATATCCAGACGGGGACGATGGTCCCCAGTTCCAGCAAAATCACCACCAGCGTCACCCGGGAGCCCACGCCACCCGGCGTCATGCCCGCCCGGATCCACAGCAGCACCACCGCCGCGATCAGGCGCATGGCCGTGGCGCTCACCGCGCCCCAGACGGCCCCCCTGCGGCGCTCATCCCGGCGGTCAGTACTGTTTGGCATCGTCTTCCTCCCCGCCGTCGATCTCCCGCAGGCGCTGGCGCAGCACCACCACCATGCCAACGATCACTGCGCCGCCTATGAACGCATACAGCAGCAGGAAGGGCACCGCGGCCATGCCGCCGGGCTCCGCCCCGGCGAGCCCCGCCGCCCAGGCCACCATGGCCACCAGGGGCAGCGTGTAGAGCACTACCACTACCGTGATCACGATGGGGGCAATCTTCTTTTTCGTGTTGTTTTTCATCCAGAAACACTCCTTTCAGAGCAAAAATTGGAACACTACAATAGGGGACAGGATATTCGCCGCGGCGTGGATGCACCAGCCGTAGAGGATGCTCCCCTCCGCGCACTGACCAGATACCAGACGAGCGGCACGGCGGTCAGCACCAGGAGCTGCAAAAGAGCGCTCAAAAGCTGACTGACCAGGATCATTGTCCGCACCTCTTCTCAATACTGCTTCGCATCGTCGATCTCTCCTTTACTGATTTCCTTCATCCGCTGGAACAGCGCCAGCAGGACCCCCGCGATCACCAGCAGAGGCACCGCCTCCATTACTGCCACGACCCCCAGCGGCGGAGCGTTTTCCGGTTCCACATAGAATGCCCAGAGCATCACCCCCGCCGTTGCCGCCATCAGCGCCACCAGCACCACCGAGACCACGATGGGGGCCACATACCGGATGCGCACGTCCTGCCGCTGGGTGTTGCGGAAGGCCGCGCCCGCCTGCTCCAGCTGCTCCATCTCAGCGAGAACGCTCCCCGCGTCCAGCTCGCTGAGGGGCACCTCCCGGTCCCGCAGAAGCTCGCAGAGCCGGGACGCCTCCTGCAAGTTCCGCTTCTCCCGCTCCAGGGTCACCAGGTGGCGGCGCATCCCGTCGCCCACGGTCTGGGTACCCTCCTGCATCCGGCGGATCTCCTCGATGGGCACCCCCAGCTTCCGCAGGAGCTTGATCCGCCGCAGGGTCTCCACCTCCGCCTCGCCGTAGTCCCGGTAGCCGTTCTCTGTGCTCCGGCGGGGGGAGAGCAGGCCCTTCTCCTCATAGAACCGAATATTCTTTTTCGTGATGCCCACCAGGGCCTCCACTTCGTTGATGCGCATGTTTGGGGAGCCTCCTCTGAAATCGTTTGCCCCATTATAAACCCTCCACCAGGGGGAACGTCAAGAGATTTCGGCACTTTTCCCCAAATTTTTGTATACCCGCGCCGCCATCAGCGCCACCCCCGCCGCGAAGGCCGCCACCAGGAACTCCGTCGCCGCCACGGGCAGGCGGGCGTTGGCGGTCACGGCGATGAAGTCCAACACGGCGTGGGCCAGGATAGCCGCCGGGAACATCCAGAGCTTCCCGGGACGGCTCACGGCGGCAAAGACCAGCACCGAGCAGGCCATGTGGAGGGCCATGGCGCTCAGCCGCTCGAACCCCGCCCAGAGGAAAACGCCCGCAGGCACTGCGGCGAGGCTCTCCAGGCCGGTCATGATCTCCGCCGGGACCTCCGCGCCGCCGTTCACCGACGCGTAGAGCACCAGATTGCTGATGTACGTCAGGCCCAGGAGCAGGAACGCCTCGCATCCCCCGTGGCCGATGCCGTAGCTGAGGGCCGTCACCGGCTCCCGGCGCTTCTTGAGGAACACCTTGAAGGCGATGAACCGCCCCGTCTCCTCAAAGAGTCCGGCCATCAGCCCGCCGTAGAGGCCGTAGAACCAGATGTTCCCCTGGATCGCCGCCCCCAGCGCTCCGCCGAGGACCAGCCTGTGGACGACCGGCTCCAGCATCAGGGCGAAGAGAAAGAACGTCCCTGCGCCGATGAGGAACTCCCCCCACCGTCCGCCCCGCCTCCGCAGGAACACCATCACCCCCAGGGGCGCCAGGGCGGTCAGCGCCGCCAGGACGCCCATGAGGACCATCACGCTCGTACTTATCATACCTCTTCCCTTCTTTCCGGCCCCGGAGGTGCCGGGACCTCTGTTCTGCATCCAGCATACTCCCTCCAGCAGGGGGAATGTCAAGAGGTTTTTGAAAGTTTTCTCTTTTTCATGACTTTCCCTCCGCTGGACACCGCCCAAAATCCGGCAAAATTTCCGGTTGTAATTTCCAAAAGAAGGTGGTACAATAGGGGCACTATCAAATACTGCGACGTAAAGGAGATCCAAAACCATGGGCGAAAGCAAAGAATACATGACCCACCCCGAGGAGCTCGGCTGTATCCATATTTCCGAGGACGTCTTAGCTTCCATCGCCGTGGGCGCGGCGGCGGAGGTCGAGGGCGTGGGCGGCATGATGAACCTGGGCAGTAAGAAGGCCATCGCCCGGGGCGTGAAGGTGGCCGTGGAGGAGGACGGCGCGGTCATCGACCTCTATGTCATGATCCGTTACGGCCACGCCATCCCCGAGGTGGCGGAGCGGATGCAGAGCGCCGTGTCCACCGCCGTCGAATCCATGACCGGCTTCGCCGCCAAGGCCGTCAACGTCCACGTGGGCGGCGTGACGTTCCAGTAAGAATCTGTGTGGGAGAGGGAGAAGGGGCGTCAAGATGATAAAGAACCGTGAGCCGGTGCTGAGAAACACCGCGCGAGAGATCGCCATGCACCTCTGCTTTGAGCTGAGCTTCACCGACCTGACCTGCCCGGAGCTCCTGGACGAGCGTCTGTGTACCGGGCGCTTCCAGGCCCTTGCCCCGGAGTATGAGGTCTACGGTCAGCTCCCCGGGCCCGAGCAGACCGCCTATATCCGCAAGCTGGTCACCGGCATCGCAAGCCACGGCTACGAGCTGGACCAGTACATTGAGAAATACGCCGTGGGCTGGAAGTTCGCCCGCATCCCCCTGGTGGCCGCTGCCATCATGCGCGTGGCCATGTACGAAATTCTCTACATGCCGGAGATCCCCAACGCCGCCTCCATCAACGAGGCCGTGGAGCTGACCAGGAAGTACGAGAGCGACGACGTGGTCCGCTTTGTCAACGGCGTGCTGGGCACCTTCGTGCGCACGGAGGCCGAGATCACCCCGCCCTCCACCGTGCCCAAGGCGTAAGCTCGAACCCCCATCATACTCTGTGAGCGCACAGCCCCCTGTGCGCTCTTTTTCCATACACCCGGGAGGTGGACCTATGGAACAGCATATCTACTCCGTTTCGGACCTCAACAATCTGGTCAAGGACCTCTTGGACAGCGAACCGGCCCTCTCCCGGGTCTACGTCCGGGGGGAGATCTCCAACTACAAGCTCTACCCCTCCGGGCACCACTACTTCTCCCTGAAGGACGCGGAAGGGGCCGTCCGGTGCGTCCTCTTCCGGGGGCGGGCGGCGGGCCTGCGCTTTCAGCCGGCGGACGGCATGAAGGTCATCGCCCTGGGGCAGGTGACCCTCTTCGTCAGGGACGGTGCCTATCAGCTCCAGTGCGCCTCCCTCATCCCCGAGGGGGTGGGGGACCTCCACATGGCCTTTGAACAGCTCAAGGAGAAGCTCTACCGGGAGGGGCTCTTCGACGAGGACCACAAAAAGCCTCTCCCCCCCTTCCCCCGCACCATCGCGGTCATCACCTCCTCTGCCGGGGACGTGATCCACGACATCTGCACCACCCTCCGGCCCCGGTGGCCCATGGCCAAGATCATGCTCCTGCCCGTCCGGGTCCAGGGGCCCGAGGCACCGCCTGAGATCGTGGGTGCCCTGCGCTACGTCAACCGCCATAAGCTTGCGGACATCATCATCACCGGCCGGGGCGGCGGGTCCATGGAGGACCTGTGGGCCTTCAACGACGAGCGGGTGGCCCGGGCCATCTATGCGTCGGACATCCCCGTCATCTCCGCCGTGGGCCACGAGCCGGACGTCACCATCGCCGACTTCGCAGCCGACGTCCGGGCGGCGACGCCCACCCGGGCGGCAGAGCTTGCCGCCCCCAACCAGACGGAGGTCCTCGCGCAGCTCCAGAGCCTCCGCCTGCACATGCTCCGGGCCCAGAGCAAGCGGCTGGAGCTCCTGCGCCGCCGCGCCGGGGATCTGGCCGCACGCCGGGTCCTCACGGACCCCATGGCGGTCGTCTCGGACAAGCACCTCCTTCTGGACCGGGCCCAGCGGGACCTGGGCCGCGCCGCCCTGGGCCGCCTGGCGGAGCCCAAACGGGAGCTGGCCGCTCTCGCCGCCTCCCTGGACGCCTTGAGCCCCTTGAAGGTGCTGGGCCGGGGCTTCGCCGTGGTGGCGGACGCCACGGGCGCGCCCCTGCGCCGGGCGGCGGACGTGCCCGTGGGCAGTCAGATCGAGGCGAAGCTGGCGGAGGGGTCCCTCCTCTGCCGCGTCGAGGAAGCACGGGAGTGAGGAGGAGCCTATGGAAGTGAGATTCGCCCGCCGGGAGGAACTGGAGGGCATCAACGAGCTGCGCCGGGCGGTCCACACCCTCCACGCGGAAGGGAGGCCGGATGTCTTCCCAAGCACGGTCAGCGCCGAGCTGTCGGAGTGCGTGTATGAGGCTTTCGACAGTAAGGAAATGGGCGTCATCGCGGCCCTCTCCGGCGGGGAGGTCTGGGGTTACGCCGTGGTGGAGTATACGGAGAAGCCCGCCTCCCCTTACACCCTGCCCATGGGCTATTACCATGTGGCGGAGCTTGGGGTGGACGAGCACCGCCGGCGGCAGGGCGTGGCCCGGGCGCTGATGGACTTCATGAAGGAGGACGCCGTCCGGCGGGGCTTCCCCAGGATCGAGCTGGACCTGTGGGAGTTCAACCGGGACGCACTGAGATTTTACGAGGCCGCCGGATTTTCAACCTACCGGCGGCATATGGAGCTTTGGCTGGAGGAGGAGAAATCATGAACGAAAACAAGAAAGAACCGGCCTTTGAGGAGAACCTTGCCCGGCTGGAGGAGATCGTCCGCCTGCTGGAGCGGGGCGAGGCGCCTTTGGCCGAATCCCTGTCCCTCTTCGAGGAGGGGACGAAGCTGGCCGCCGCCTGTCAGGGCGCTCTCCAGAGCGCCGAACAGCTGGTGGTGAAACTGCAAAAGGGCCCCGGCGGCGAGCCCATCGAGCACCCCTTCGGAGGGGAGGCATGACCATGGGCGGCTTTCAGACCCGCTATGACCGCTGCCGGAGCGCGGCGGAGCGGTATTTGCAGGGCCTCTTCCCTCCCGCCGGGAAGCCCTATGGGCGGCTCCAGGAGGCTATGCGCTACAGCCTCCTGGCCGGGGGCAAGCGGGTACGGCCGGTGCTGGCGCTGGCCTTCTGTGAGCTCTGCGGGGGGCGTCTGGAGGAGGCGCTGCCCTTCGCCGCCGCCGTGGAGTGCGTCCACACCTACTCCCTCATCCACGACGACCTGCCCTGCATGGATGACGACGACCTCCGCCGGGGCCGTCCCACCTGCCACAAGGTCTACGGTGAGACGATGGCCGTCCTGGCCGGGGACGCCTTGCAGGCGGAGGCCTTCCGCCTCATCGCCGGGGCCCGGGACATGGAGGCCTGGCAGAGGAGCGAGGCCGTTTTGGTCCTCGCGGACGCCTGCGGCGCTGACGGCATGGTGGCCGGGCAGGTGCTGGACACGGACCAGCTGGCCTCCGGCGAGGCGGACCTGCGCACCCTCTGCGCCCTCAAAACAGGGGCCCTCATCCGGGCGGCGGCGGAGCTGGGGTGCATCGCCGCGGGGGCCGGTGAGGATGCACGGCGGCGGGCGTCGGATTACGCCGGACATCTGGGTCTGGCTTTTCAGGTCCGGGACGACATGCTGGACGTCACCGCCCAGGAGGACGAGCTGGGCAAACCCATCGGCTCTGACCAGGCGGCGGGCAAGCGGACTTTCGTCGACCTCCTGGGCCTGGACGCCTGCGCCGGACTGGTGGCTCGGGAGACCGCTCTGGCCTGCGAGGCTCTCTCCGGTCTGGCGGACAGCGGATTTCTCCTGGAACTGGCGGACTCTCTGGCGGACAGGAGGCATTGATGATGAACTTGCACGTCCTTTTCTGCAATCCTATCATCAACTGCGGTCTCTCTGCCTGGTTCCTGGCCCAGGCGGTCAAGGTGGTGCTCTACGCTTTCCTTGCCCGGAAGCTGGACCTGGGCCGCTTCGTCTCCAGCGGCGGGATGCCCAGCAGCCACTCCGCCCTGGTGGTGGCCTGCACCACCGCCATCGGGCGGCTCTACGGCGTGGAGGGCCCCCTCTTCGCCCTGGCGGTGATGGTCTCCGTGGTGGTCATGTACGACGCCTGCAACGTCCGCCGCAGCGCCGGGGACACCGCCCGCCTGGTCAACAAGCTCCTGGAGCACATGGAACAGCTCACCGCCGAAGAGTTCGCCGACCGTCTCCGGGAAGTCATGGGCCATACCCCCCTGCAAGTGCTGGTGGGGGCCCTGCTGGGCTTCGGCGTGGGACTGCTGATTTGATTGGGAATGTTACGCTCCGCTCTGGTTGGAGGAGCGGGGCGTTTTTCCCGGATGGATGTAAAATCCTCTTGACATTTTACCGGACCTCTGCTATCCTCAGGAATGTAAAATACTCTTTACTTTTGGAGGGACCGCTATGAGACCGTTTTGGAAAGACCTCCTCCCCCGCAGGCCCGACGAGATGGAGCGCTCCATCCTCTTCAAGGCCCAGCGCAACGCCTACCTTTTCCTTACCGCCGCCCTGCTGGTCTGGTCCCTGGCCGAGAGCTGGGGCGTCTACGCCCGCCGGGACCCTCTGAACCTCCTCCCCTGCCTCCTGCTGGGCACAGCGGCCCTCATCCAAGGGTTCTCCCAGCTGGTCCTCACCCGCCGGGCCGTGAAGGACGACGAGGACTCCCGCGAGACCGGGCCCCTGGCCCTGAGATCGGAAGAGCACACGTCTGAACTCCAGTCACAGGATAGCAT
>CAJUOA010000113.1 GCA_910587785.1 uncultured Oscillospiraceae bacterium
GTTTTTGAAGATCAGGGTCTTTTCATCGCCGCCGTTCAGAGAGATGGTCTGGGTTCGGTCAGCCTCGTCCTCCGGCAGACAGTAGGGGGCGGGGACAGACTTCTCCATTACCCGGTAGCTGCCGGGGGCAACGCGCAGAGTGGCGAAGCCGTCCGCCTCGGTGGTCACATCGTGGCGGTAGTCGCTGTCGATGCCCTCCACGGTGAACACGGTGCCGGGGATGGGGGTGTTGGTCCCCTGCTCCACCTTGGAGATTTTCAGGACGGGCTGCTTCAGGTTGTCAAAGATCAGCTCCCGGTTCTCGCCGGGGCCGAGGTAGATGGTCTGCGTGGGTTCCTCGCCCACAACGTAGGGGTCGGGGACGGACTTCTCCGTTACCTCATAGCTGTCCATGGGGATATTGGTCAGGACGGCCCTGCCGTCCGGCCCGGTGGTCACATCATCGTGGTAATGGAAATGGATACCCTTGATCTCAAAGACGGTGCCGGGAATGACCTCCTTGGTCTGGGCGTCCCGCTTGAGGATGGTGAGGCTGGGCAGTTTCTTGTCCGCCGCCGTTACAGTGACAGTTCCGCCGCCGTTGACGGTGGCCTGATCCACATGGGCGATTACAGGCTCGGTAAGTGTGGCATAGGGGGCAGGTGCAGACACCTCCACGAAGGCGTACATTCCCTCGGTCACATCGGTGACGGTGATGGAGCCGTCCGCTTTGGTGGCCTCGGTGCCGATGACCTGGCCGTCCTTGATGATATTGAACACAGCGCCGGGGAGGGGGTTGTCGCTGTCATCCAGCTTGATGAGTTTGACCTTCACCTTGGCGTCATTTTCAAAAACCAGGGCTACATCGGTCTTGCCATCCCAGACAAAGGTCTGCTTGGTCTTGCTGACATCCGGGCTTTTGGTGTAGCCCTCCGGGGGAGTGACCTCCTCGGCGGTGTAGCTGCCCAGGGGCATATCCTTCCAGGGAACGTCTGTCAGGTAGCCGCCTGTGCCAGTGACGTATGTTCCGGTGAAGTCATTGTCCACGCCGGTGATTTTGATGATGGCCCCCGCGAGGCCCTTGGTGGGATCGTCCGCGTCTACCTTGCGGATGCTGCCCTCGCCGGTGATCTCCGGGGTATCGGTGAAGGTGACGGTTACAGTGGTGTTGCTGCCGTTGGGCAGAACAACGTACTGCGGCCCGGCGTTGTCGATCTCATAGCCCTCCGGGGCCTCCAGCTCTGTCACGGCATAGGTCCCGGCATCCAGGGCGGACAGGGTGTAGGTCCCATCCTGCCCGGTCACGACTTCCTTGGAGAAGGAGCCGTTTTCGGACGCCACCTTGAAGCGCGCCCCGGCAAGGCCCTTGTTGGGGTTGGTAGAGTCCACCTTCTTAACGGTGAGTTCGTACTTCTCGCGGGTGACGTTCAGTTCGCCCACCATGACGGCCTGCACATCATTGGAGGGATGGTAGCTGGAGCCGGGGCCGGTGTAGGCATACTCGCGGACTTCGCACTCGCCCCAGACACCCTGTGCGCCCAGATCCAGAATATATTGGGCGCGGTCACGGAACGATCTGCCGTCCATGGTATCGTCTATGCTGGAGTAGCTGGTATGCTCCAGGTTGTTATAGACGCACATCAGTTCCTCGGCGCAGGCGGTCACGGGGTCGGAGAGCGAACCGGCCTTATATCGCCAGATGACGGCCTGCACCCAGGCGTTCATGGTCCAGGTGTAGTCGCTGTCCCACACATCGTCCACGCCCAGGGCGTGGGCCTGATCCGTGAACACGCCGGTGGAATGTGCGTAAAAGTACGCCATCATGGTTTTGACGGTGGGGTCGGAAATGGTCTGGGGATTGCCCCAGGTGTGGCCCTCCAGGGAGTGGCCCATGCCCTTGCCCTTTTCCGCGCAGAACCCCATGGCGCTCTTACCGCTGAGGTCGAAGCGCATCTGCTGCAGGCGACACGTTCCCAGGGCCGGGGAGTCGTATTGGACGCCGTTATACGAGCAGTTTTCCAGCTTGATGGTGTCCGGCGGGGCGGCGAAGGCTGTGCCGGGCAGCAGCCCCAGTACACACACCAGCGCCAGAAGCAGCGCCGTCACGCGGGTGAGGGAGAAATGGATTCTCTTCATAAGTTGAAAGCTCCTTTCCGGTTTTTGTACAAAAAAAGGCCCTCAGCCTGGAGCTGAAGGCCCTCTTCCGGTTTCTGTTCTGTTATTCGTAGGGATTATGGGTATTTGGCCTGCCAACGATCATGTAGCAGTAGGTCACGCCGCCGCTCTCGGTGATACCCACGCCGATGCCATCGCAGTCCGGCTTGATCATGGTCTCGAAGTGCCCTTGGGAGTTGATCCAGTTGTCGAGGGCGTGCTGGGCGGTGTCCTCTGCGGTCACGCCGGTGAACACAGTCAGGTTGATGCCGAAGCCGTGGGGATAGCCGGAGGCGGTCACAGCCTCGCATTCCTCCTTTGTGTGATGCCAGGTGTAGCGGCTGTCTGAGCAGATCTGAGCGGCGTTCATGAGAGCCTCGCTGACGGGCAGCTCCGGTACGCCGTTGGCCTTGCGGGTCTGGTTGATTAGCCGGATCAGCTCCTGCCGCACATCCGGTTCCTCCCCATGACCGGCGCTGTCCTCCGCGGCGGGTTCGGCTGGAGCGGTAGAGGCGGTGGAGCCGACCGTCAGCGTCATGGTTCCGTTCTCTCCGGCGCTGCCGGTAGCGGTGATCACCGCCGTTCCCTCCGCCTTGGCGACAGCTACCCAGAAGGTCAGCACCCGCTCTACCGCCACGATGTCCGGGGCGCTGGAGGTGACGGTGTATTCCGTACCGCCGGGGCTGATCATCAGTCCGCTTCGCTCTCCAACGTCCAGGGTACTGCCCTTGTAGCTGCTCACCCGGATGGGCGGCGTTTCCGCTGCCGCGGCGGGGAGGGCAAGGGCGGCCGCGAGGATGCCCGCCGTCAGTGCGGCGGCAATGCGTTTTTTCATGCCGGTCATACTTTTTCCTCCTGTATTCAGTAGTTTGTGGTGCTTTTGCAAGCAATACAATATCGAACCGGAGGCCAAAAGTCGAGAGGAATATGCAATCTGAAACGGAGAAACAAAAGGGGAGAAACCAAGCAGATTACACAAGACCTTTCGCTCAGATCTCCACACCCTGGACGCACCACCGCTGATCCCGCTGGTCACGGACGCAGGTATAGAGGGTGATCATGTTGGTAGTGGAGGCGGCAAGGGCGCTGCGGTCGGTCTCGCTGACCTTGGAGACGGAGGTCACCTCATAGGTGCGGGTCCCCAGCCGGGTTGTCAGGGTGATGGTATCGCCCAGCTCCAGGGTGTGGATCTGCCCGAAGTGATTGTTTACGCCCCGGTTATGGGCCGCCAGCGCCACGTTGCCGTCCCAGATGGAGGTATCCTCAAAATGACCAACGCCTTTTTTCAGCGCCGCGCTGTCGGTCCCCTGGACGATCTTGACATTCAGGCCGACGGCGGGAATCTTCAGCGTTCCCAGGCTGCCGTTGCTGTAGTAGAGATCATCTGTCACCGCCGTGTAGCCGCTGGAGGCGCTGCCGGGATTGGTCACAGTCACTGAGGACGAGCCGGGGACATAGACCGCTCCGCTGCCAGAGGCAGATCCCATGCTCCCGCCGGAGACTTCGCCGCCCATGGCGGGAGGCTGAATCACGGCGGAGCTGCCGTTGATAACGGCTCCAGCAGTCGGCTGATAGCCGGGGGCCAGATTGGGCGTCAGCGGTGTGCCGGTGTGCAGAGTGTCGGCGCTGGGGCTGCCAAAGGAGGGCGGCGCGAGGGCGGCGTTTTTGCTCACATCCTCGTTCTTCTGCGCACCGCCGTCCGCGGTGTAGATCACCTCAATAGAGGTGGGCTTGCCGTACTCCGGATCACCCGTTCCGTCAAAGGTGTACTCCATGGGTCCGGCGGCGCTGGCGGGAACGGTCAGAGATACCGTCATGCACAGAGCCAGGAGAAGCATGGTCAGCTTCTTCATAAAAATCACCAGTCCTTTCCTTATATTCATTTGGGTTTGGAATTACTCGTTTCCATCGCCGCCCTCAGCCAGCTCATTGCGCCGCTTGAGGAACAAGGCGATACCGATCCCGCCGCCAGCTGCGGCGATGAGGCCCAGGGGCACCAGCAGAAGCGGCCAGTTGAAACTGGCGGCGGGGGCCGGCTCAGTCGTGTCCGGGCTAACATCCGCAGGCTCCACCGACTGGAGGGGCGTGCCCTCGAAGATAGCCACATACCGGGTCTTATTCAGGGCGATCCTGCTGACGGTCCCGGTGTAGTCGGCGGTGACGGTGTACCCCTTGACATAGCTGCTGGTGGCGCTGCCGGTGTAGGTGGCCACGGCGGTGTAACGGTCGCCCAGGGCGTATCCGTCCAGGCTGCCGGTGTTGTCCGTCTGCCAGCTGACATCCTGGAGGGTCAGCGTCCTGCCGCCGTCCTGGATGGTCTTGGGAATGTACTGGGTGTCCTGTCCGGCCAGGTTGGGATAACTCCGGGTGGCGGAGACCTGCTTGGTGGAGCTGCCGTAACCGGACACCTCCACATTCACCGTGTCCAGCCGCAGGGTCAGGGTACCGGCGAGGCCGTCCTCGGTGATGAACTCCTTTTCCTGGGGCAGAAGGGCCAGCACGGAGGCCATGTCCTTGTTCTTACTCTCCAGCGTCACCGTCTCGGTGTGCTGGCGGCTCTCATGCTCCGGAAGCTCCTGCTTCAGAAGATCCACCAGGGTGTAATGGTACCCGTCCTGCTGGAAGTCCGAACGGGGGATGCCGGTGGGATCGTCCTCCGGGGACAGGTCGTAAAACTTGCGAATCTCCGTGCCGTCCTCATTCTGCGTGACAGAGGTGGGATAGCATACCTGGGAGGGATCGGCCCACTCCGCCGCGTGAGCGGCGGGAGCGAGGGCCATGGTCAGTGTCAGCGCCAGGGCGCAGACGGCAATCAGTCTCTTCATGATCGCTTTTCTCCTTTACATTTTCATGTCCGGGGCGGGAGGGGCCTCCTCCTGTCCCATGCCGGGCTGCCGCTGCTGGGGGATCTGGGTCAGCGACTGCTGGTAGGCGTCCAGCACCGCCTGGTGGAACTGCTGGTGGAACTCCTTGGTGCAGGGGAAGCAGATATCCTTGTAGCCGTCCCTGGCCTTGTAGCTGGGCATGGAGACGAAGGGGCCGTTGGTACCGTCCACCACCTTCACGCCCCGGATGGCGAAGCATCCGTTCAGGTTGACGGAGGCGTCCGCCAGGACGGGGCCGCTGGCGTGGAGAGAGTGGATCTTCACATCCACCTGCATGGGGAGGGCCTCGCGCTGAGGGGCGGGAGGCTGGGCAGGGGTGTTCTTCATGGTCGTTTCCTCCTTTGCGGGAATCAATTCGCGTTCATATGCCGCAACGATTTCTGCCAGTTTCTTGTACTCCTGCATACTTTGATTCTGGATCTGCACATCCAGCCAGTGTTTCATTGTAGACAGAAGGTTATGCCGGCATTGCACAGACTGTTTTCTGCTGAGAGGGATATGGTCAAGGGCAACCTGGCATAGATATTCCAGATGTTCATGGTCCAATTCTTCCCGAGTCTTTTTCTCGAAACAACTGTTTACAATTGCGCCTTCCGAAAAAAGATACTCCTTCCTTGTTGTGTAATAACATCCAGAACGGTCTTTATTCGCATGGTGTATGACCTCCATGCGCTCGTCTGAAATTGCTCTGCGCTCATAGGCTTTTCCGATGCTTCCATCGGAAAACTGGAAACACATCACAAACTCGTCTTTTGTGGAGACTGCGGTGAATTCTCTGACAACGCGGCCATGTCCGTTCAGGTGATTTGGGCGCTTGTCCTGGAACATGTTCGTTCTCCATTCTATCTCAGATTCATGCCGCCCATGGTGGGGTCGCTCTGCTCCTGCCGGGGGCCGAGAAGTTCCTCCAGCTTCTCCCGCGCCCAGTACGGCAGGTACTGCTCGTCCAGCACTCCGGCAAAGTCGGAGCGGTTCCAGCGAGTCTGCTCCCCATCGCCCAGGCAGGTGGCAAAGACCGCCTGCCCTCTGGCATGGGGGGAGCATCCAAATCCGCCTTCTCCCAGCCAGAGCTGATTGCGGGAGTCCCAGCAGCTTTCCTTCAGCGTATCAGAACGCATCACCAGCACCTTGCCGGTATAGTCCTGCTCCTGCGGATCGCCGGCGCAGTGTTCCGGGCCGAACAGCCCCAGTGCCTGGTACGCTTCCCTGGCCTGACTGATGAAGCCCTCCAGCAGTGCCGCGGCGGTGTCCACCATATAGTAGTGGTTATACTTGCCGTCCTCGGGTACGAACGTCCTCTGGCCCCACCGGTAGATCTCATTGCTGACCAGATGCCTGCAGCTGACCGATTTCTGGAGCTCTTGCAGGGAGTTGGCCAGGACGAAGTTCACCCGCTTGAAGCCGAACTGTTCCAGCACAGACTGAGCGCAGCCCTCGGACAGCAGCTCGTCCGCGTCATTGAAATGCTCCCGGATGGCCTGCTCAATGGCTCTGGCGCAGTCCACATTCAGCCGGAAGCTGTCATCGTACCGCCCGGTCTCATTAAGATGTCTGGCCTCTCTGCGGGAATAGGGGTATACATAGAAAAAATCAGCCGCCATAGACGGGATCTCCCACCATCAGCCGCTCCTCCAGCTCGCCCAGGCAGACATTGGCGGCGAGGAACATCTCCAGCGTCTCCGGGGGAATATCCCGCAGGTCGTGGTCGTAGCCGGCGGGGAAGATGGTGACGGTGTTCTCCTCCTCATCCACCTCGGCGCACAGCTTGGTACCCTCCGGGATGCCCGCCTCCCGGCGCAGATCGTCCGGCAGCTCAATGCCGTCCGCCTCCAGATTTGCCAGGGGACAGCCCTCCCCGCCGTTTTCCGCGTTCTCTCCGCAGCCATCACACTGGCCGCAGACCCTGGCCAGATGGGTGTGCAGCTCCACCGCCAGCTCCTGGAGGGACCGGGCGGCGGCCAGCAGCTCCATGGCGGTCATCTGTCCCTTCAGAACCACCATGGCCCCCTTCAGGGTGTGGTACTCCGCCTTCTCGTTGGCCTCAAACCCGACCAGCCGCGCGGCGGTCACCGGGAGCAGGAGGCCCTTGGGGGTAATCTCCTTGATGAATCTCATATTCGTTCATCTCCTATTTCAAATTTCCTGTCAGAAATCAAACAGGTTTAATTGTGTGGCGGCCCGCTGCCGCTGGGTCATGTCGTAGTTGGCGATGAACACCTCGGCAAACTGGCAGTTGGGATCGTACCGCTGCTTGATGTTGTTCAGCCGGGTCACCGCCTCGATCTGGATGCCGGGGGCGTTATACAGCTCCCGGACAAAGGCGTCATCGTTGTAGGAGAGCAGGAATTTCCCCTCCATATTGAGAAGCGTGTCCCGCAGGCGGATGTGGTCTCTCTCCGTAAATCCGTCCTCCCCGATGTTCTGGTAGTACCCCTCGGTGGCGTGGTACTGTCATAAGGATATGCGGGGAACTGATACCCGTTGTACACCTGCTCCAGCTTCATACCGTTGTCGTAGACTACACCGTAAGGGGTGACCGTCTCGCCGCCGCTGTCGATCAGCAGCAGGGCGGTTTCAATGCCATCCAGGCTTTCCAGTTCCTCCATCCGGGCGCCGCCGCCGTTCAGATTTATAAAATGGCTGCGCCCTACAGCCTCCAAATGGGAAAAGTCTGTGATGACCGTGGCCCGCTGGGAGCAGAACGTGAGATTGATGAGGTCCTTGATATCGGTTAACTTCAGCTTCCAGGCCATGGCCTGGAACTGCTCATCCTCGCCCACACAGAAGCTGTCCAGCCGCTTCGCAAGATAGTCCAGCTGGTCCACATTGACCAGCGTGCCATTGATGGCGCCCAGCACACGGTAATGGCTGTCCACCTCGTCCACCCTGCACTCACGGTTCACAGAGTACCCGAGATCCATCTCTTGGAGCATCTCAATGGTCTGATCATACTGGTCAACAGGAATAGGGAAGGGGATGGTGATCTGCCCGCATTCCGGGCGCCGGGGATTGCTCAGCACCGCTTTGATCACATAGCTCATACGCCGTTCCTCGTCTTCTCCCGCTCACGGGGCGGCTTCTTCTGAGGCTTCGTCTGGGGCTTCATCTTCCGGCGGTCCGTGCTGGCGGGAGACCGCCTGGACGAATCCATCATCATCCGCTCCCAGCCCTCCAGCCGGGAGCCTCCCATAAAATATCGCGCCATTGTTGTGTCCTCCTCATTTTATTTGCTTCCTGAAAGGAGGACAAAACAAAGAAGGGCGCTGCCCTCTTTTCAGGGAAACGACCTTCATTTACGAACTTTTCTATTCAGTTGAACTGCATCCCGCAATCCTGCGGGGTTTCCGCAGCTGTCAGCGCCACCTCCTTCTGGTAGGACAGCTCCACCCGCTCTTCCAGACCCGGAACGCACCGTTCGATCTGTTCCGCTGTGGACCCCAGGCATTCCTGCCGTTCATCGGTAATGGGGTATTCGGATTCCAGCGTTTCATGGATACAGCGGTAGATCTCCGTCAGCTGCTCCGGGGTAAAGAGGAAACCGCGGGGAACGAGGCCGGAGCGAGCGGCAAAGTTCCGCTTGGCGGCGGCATAGCTGTCTGTGCCGCCCTCGGGACCGTAATAGTTGCCCTGATACAGAGCGGTGTGGTCCCGCACCCATTCCCACGTAACGAATTGAATTCCGTACTTGGAGGGGTGGCCCGCCAGGACCGTATCATTAAACTCAGCCAGCAGCCTGTAGTCTCCTGTCAGACCGCTGGCCGTCAGCTGAGGCGCCGCCTCCATCTGACGCATATACTCTGAGGTGATTTTAGCGATGTCGGTCACCCTGTCCAGGGCGGCGCTCCTGCGCTCATCAGCCACGTCCTCCTTCCAGTACCTTATCGCACCGGTATCCAGCGCAAGGCAAAGACGCTGTCCATCCAGCTCCACCGGCAGAAGACCCTCCTCCGTTTCCGGTTTGACGGTGAGGCCCTCATGCCGGAGATTGCGGAACAGTTCCTGGAAATACCTGTTTTTTTCGTCTGCGTTCATTTTGATCCTCCTCGTTTATCAGTCTAATAAATTGCAACTTTTCAACCCTGAAAAGGCAGCTCCCTTTTCGATTCTGCCACTTTTCAAAACAGGCGCTGGACGCTTCACGAATTTTTGCCGCCCGGTTTATTACCCTTGGCATTCTCTCTGAAAAGCAAAAAGGGCATCGGTCTGTTCAGCCCTGTTAGAGCTGACGGATCGACGCCCCAAATGCAGGCGCTTCTGTTTAGCGCCTTTTTTCATTTTTCTGCCCGCAGGTTTGAGTCTTACCTGAGTGAATAGGAAGTGGGGAAAAATCTAAATTTTGAGGCCCTTGGATTTTCGTTATCCAAGGGCCTCCGAAGCCTTGAAATCTCTTGGCTTTTTGACCAAAAATCTTTCTTGACCTCTTTTTCTGGTCCGAGTGACGGGATTTGAA
>CAJUOA010000114.1 GCA_910587785.1 uncultured Oscillospiraceae bacterium
AATGCCCAGTTCCTCAGAGAGCTCTGCTACGGACAAATGGTGCGCTCTCTTGTATCGCTTGATGAAGTCTGTGATGTTCTCACTGATCGGCATGATGACCTCCTTTCTTTGCCTGTGGAGTTCCATGCCGGGTGGGGGACTGCGGGAGCGCGGAGGCCCGCGTTTCCTTTGTAGCATAAAATTATTACTCCGACCGGGATATAACGGTAAATGTGGCGTGCCGGTGGTTTCTGGGATACAATCTGCTGGAAAAGATTCCTCAAAGCGTCGGCCAGCAAGAAGAAGTTCCAGAACGAACAGGTGGCAAAGACGGCGAAAGCATACGCTAAGCAGCTGCAGACAAGGGCAGTTGCGTAGCGCTCCCCCGCCTCCAGCTCACTGCCGAGCTGTTCCATTAGAGCCTGGGAGCCGTTGAGGGTGATGCGGGGACCTGGGGTGATGTACTCCGGAAGCCCCGTCACCACCTGGTCCACTTATATATGGATCACTATATTGCGATTCAGCAGCAATTGTTAAGACAAATATCTTCGAGGCAGGGACAAACAATTATTGCAGAGACCAATCATCCCGCGTGGGCACAGTGTGCATTCTGCACCGACCCAAATCCCTTCAGGCGCTGCAATACCCGTCAAATACCCTGCCCTTACAGGTTTCCCTTGCAAATCCACCAGCCATAGGCTAGAATAGAGGAAAAACTACAGAAGCGAGGGCGGTAAGGGATGAAAGAGCGTCTGGACAAACTGTTAGCCTCCACGGGCCGCTGGTCCCGGCGGGAGGCCAAGGAGCTCATCCGGGAGGGCCGGGTGGCGGTGGACGGCTGTCCCGCCCGGAGCGGCGAGGAGAAGGTGGACCGCGCCTCCGGCACCGTAACGGTGGACGGGGCGGCGCTGACCCTCCAGACCCACACCTACATCATGCTCCACAAGCCCGCCGGGGTGCTCTCCGCAACGGAGGACCCCCGGCAGAAAACGGTGCTGGACCTTTTGCCGGAGGAGCTCCGGCGGCGGGAAATCTTCCCCGTGGGGCGGCTGGACAAGGATACTGAGGGCCTGCTCCTGCTGACGGACGACGGGGACCTGGCCCACCGCCTGCTCTCGCCCAAGCGGCACGTAGACAAGGTCTACTACGCCCGGCTGGACCGCCCCCTGGGCGAGGCGGACCGGGCCGCTTTCGCCCAGGGGATGGTCCTCCCGGACGGGACCCGGTGCCGCCCGGCGGGGCTGGAGCTCATCGGGGACGGCAGCGAAGTGCTGGTCACTTTGCACGAGGGTAAATTTCACCAAATCAAGCGGATGACTGCCTGCCGGGGTTCGGCAGTCTGCTATCTCAAGCGGATCGCCATGGGGCCCCTGCGGCTGGACGAGGGGCTGGAAAAGGGAGGATTTCGCCCTTTGACCGCAGAAGAAGTTGCAAAAATCGGCGGAAAACCTTGAAAATGCGTGGAATTTACGAAAATACCAAAAAGCCGCGATATTTTTTGTGGAAAAAAGAAAAAACCTCTTGCAAAGTGCCGCAGGACCAAGTATAATGGTGGAAACAGGCGCAAGTTGCACAAGACGCCGAATACGGCCGATGGAGGAAACGACTTATGTCAGGAAGGATCTTTCAAAACGTTGTCTTGCAGATCAAAGAAGCCACAGACCGGGTCATCGGCGTCATCGACGCCGAGGGTACCGTGATCTCCTGCAGTGACCTGGGCCTCATCGGCAGGAAGTGGCCGGAATACGTGGGCGTGCTCAACCGGGCGGACGGGGCCATGGTGGCCATGGACGGCAGGACCTTCCACGCCCTCAGCGGCCTGGGCTCCCGGTTCGACTACGCCGTCTTCACCGTGGGCGAGGACGAGATCGGACGCACGGTCTGCGCCATGGCAAGCGTGGCCCTCAACGGGGCCAAGAGCTACTATGAGGAGAAGCACGACCGGGGCTCCTTTATCAAGAACATCATCTCCGACAACATCATGCTCAGCGACATCTACATGCGGGCCAAGGAGCTCCATGTGGCGCCGGAGGTGCCCCGGGGCGTCTTCCTGGTCCGGCAGGCGGAGAGCGGCGCCGCCGCCCTCATCGACGTCATCCAGGGCCTCTTCCCGGACCGGCAGAACGACTTCGTCCTCAACGTGGGCGACAGCGACGTGGCCCTCATCCACCAGCTCCCGGAGTTGGGCGCGGACAAGGAGGTGGCCCGGGTCACGGCCCTGCTGGAGGAGGCCCTCCTCACCAACAACGAGCACCACATCGTCATTGGCATCGGCACGGTGGCCCTCCACCTGCGGGAGCTGGCCCGCTCCTACAAGGAGGCCCAGATCGCCATCGAAGTCGGCAAGGTCTTCGACACGGAGAAGTACATCATCAACTATGAGAACCTGGGCATCGGGCGGCTCATCTACCAGCTCCCCACCACCCTGTGCGAGATGTTTTTGGTGGAGGTCTTCAAGAAGAACCCCATCGACTCCCTGGATCAGGAGACCCTCTTCACCATCCACAAGTTCTTTGAGAATAACCTCAACGTCTCCGAGACCGCCCGCAAGCTCTTCGTCCACCGCAACACCCTGGTCTACCGGCTGGAGAAGATCAAAAAGCTCACCGGCCTGGACCTGCGGGAGTTCGACGACGCCATCACCTTCAAATTCGCCCTGATGGTCAAGAAGTATCTCATGAGCCGGGGCATCGACTCGTGACCGAGGCGGCGGAACTTCCAGACAACCTCAAACAACGGGCCGCCCAGGAGCGCTCTGCTCCCCGGCGGCCCCTCTTTGCCTGTTTTCAGGAGGCGGATATGAAAAAAGTAATCTTGGCCCCGGACTCCTTCAAGGGCACCCTCTCCGCCCGGGAGGTCTGCGCCATCGAGGCGGAGGCCGTCCGGCGGGTCCTGCCGGAGGCGGAGGCGGTGTGCCTCCCCCTCTCCGACGGCGGCGAGGGGCTGGTGGAGGCGGTGCTGGGCATCGTCCCGGGAGAGCGGCGGCGTGCGGAGGTGCGCGGGCCCTTCGGAGAGCCGGTGGAGGCGGCATACGGCGTCCTCCCGGACGGCACGGCGGTGCTGGAGATGGCCGCGGCGGCGGGCCTGCCTTTGGCCGGGAACCGTCTGCGGCCCCTGGAGGCGAGCACCTTCGGCGTGGGCCAGCTCCTGGTGCGGGCGGCGGAGGACGGCGCGGGGCGGATCCTCCTGGGCCTGGGCGGGAGCTGTACCAACGACTGCGGCATTGGCATGGCGGCGGCGCTTGGGTATCGTTTTTTGGACGAGAGCGGTGCGGAAGTACCGCCTTTGGCGAAAAATCTGGAAAAAATTTGCCGGATAGTCCCGCCGGAGACGCCGCTGGAGGTCGAGCTTCTCGCCGCCTGCGATGTGGACAACCCTCTCCTGGGAGAGCGGGGTGCGACTTACACCTTCGGCCCCCAGAAGGGCGCGGACGCGGAAGCTCTGGCGTTTCTGGAGGCGGGGATGGCCTCCTTCGCCCGGGTGCTGGAGGACTTCTGCGGCTGGGACGCGGCGTCCCTGCCCGGCGCGGGGGCGGCGGGCGGACTGGGGGCCATGCTGGCGGCTCTGGGCGCGCGGCTGACCCCCGGCGCGGAGCTGGTGCTGGAGAGCGCGGGGTTCGACGGCCTCCTCCGGGGCGCGGACCTGGTGCTCACCGGCGAGGGGCGTCTGGACGGGCAGAGCGCCTGCGGCAAGGTGGTCGGGCAGGTTGCCCGGCACTGCCGGGAGGCGGGAGTGCCCTGCGCGGCGCTGTGCGGGTCCATCGGCCCGGGGGCGGAGGCGCTCTATGGGTGCGGACTGACGGCCATGTTCAGCGCCGTGCGGGGGTGCGGGACCTTCGAGGAGGTCCGGCGGAGTGCGGCGGAGGACCTGGGAGCGCTGACGGAGAACGTCCTGCGCCTGCTGCCGTCACCGCGGGGCGGGGCTGGACGGAGGTGCACCGAAGAGCGAGGTTAAAAAGTTTTTCTTTTTTTGCTTCTTTTTTTCTTTATTCATAAAGAAAAAAAGAAGGGCTACCGAAAAAGGAGTGTGATCCCAATGTTTTCAGCTTTGCGCCGGGAACCTGGATTCTACCGGCGGCTATGGGAATTATCTTTCCCCATTATATTACAGAATCTGATTACCACGTCCCTGGGATTTGCGGATACGTTCATGGTAGGCCTGCTGGGGAACGCGGAGATGGCGGCGGTGACAGCGGCCAACGTGCCGGTGTTCATCATCCAGCTGATGATCTTCGGCTTCCAGAGCGGCATGGCGGTGCTGGTCAGCCAGTACTGGGGCCGGGGGGACACAGCGAGCATCAACCGCTGTCTGGGCGTGGCGCTGTACGCCGTGACGGCGGTGAGCGCGGTACTTGCCCTCATCACCTGCTTCTTCCCCACACAGGTACTGGGGCTCATCACCCCCAATCCGGACCTGGTGGCCCTGGGAAAGGGCTACATCCGCATCGTGGGCTTCTCCTACGTCTTCAACAGCATCAGCAGTATCTACGCCGGGGTACAGCGGAGCACGGAACACCCCAGCTTCGGCATGATGCTCTTCGGCATCTCCATGGCGGTGAACACCAGCCTCAACTACGTGCTCATCTTCGGCAAGTTCGGGGCCCCCGCCCTGGGAGTCACCGGCGCGGCGGTGGCCACCCTCACTAGCCGGATCGTGGAATTCGCCGTGGCGGTGGGCTACGCCCTGTGGTGCAAGCGCCTCCCCCTCCAGTGGGGATGCCTCCTGCGGCCGGGGAGGGCTATTTTGCGGAATTTCATCCGCTACTCCACCCCCGTGGTCTGCAACGAGACCCTCTGGAGCCTGGGCACGTCCATGCTGACGGTCATCATGGGGCACATGGCCTCCAGTCAGGACATGCTGGCGGCCTACGCCCTGGTGGGGAGCATCGACCGTCTGGCCACGGTGGTGTGCTTCGGCCTTGCGGCCTCGGCGGCGGTGATCGTGGGCAAGGAGATCGGCGCGGGGAGCACGCGGGAGCACGTCTACTCCGTCAGCCGCACCCTGCTGTGGGCCTCGGGCCTGGTGGGTGCGGTGGTCATGGCGGTACTGCTCCTGTTGCTGCCGGTGTTCTTCCGGCCGGTGCTGTTCTCCCTCTTCAAGCTCTCCGGCGGCGCGGCTTACGCGGCCACCTGCATGTGCCTGCTCTACGCCCTGGCCATGCCCACCCGGGCTTTCGACACCACCAACGTCACCGGCGTCCTCCGGGCCGGGGGCGACGCGCGCGTGGCTTTCTTTATTGACGTGGGTCCCCTGTGGCTCGCGGCCATCCCGCTGATGGCCCTGACCGCCCTGGTCCTGGACGCCCCGGTGTTCCTGGTGTGCCTGAGTATGCAGGCGGAGAACCTCTGCAAATTCCCCCTGGGGCTTGTCCGCTTCCACAGCAGGCGCTGGATCAACGACATCACCCGGGAGGGGGCGCAGGAATAAATTTTTCCCAAACACCCCGCCGCGCCCTGAGAGCGCGGCGGGGTCCTCTTACTCCTGGTGCTCCTCCAGGCTCCAGCCATAGAGGGGATACCGCTGGATCGCACCGAAAATCTTCTTTTTCAGCTGGGGGTAGGTCTTTTCCAAATCCCGCAGGAGGAGCTTCATCTCCTCCCGGCGGGTAGTGCCGTTGGCGGGACAGGGGTTGTCTACCACCGGCAGGTCCAGCCGCCGCACCGCACCCCGGACCTCCCGTTCCTCCACATAGAGGAGAGGGCGAATCTGGGTCACCTTCGTCCGGTCCAGGTACGTTACCGGCTGGAAACAGCTGATGCGGCCCTCCAGGAAGAGGCTCATGACCATAGTCTCCACAGCGTCGTCATAGTGGTGCCCCAGGGCGATCTTCGAGATGCCCAGGCGGCCCAGCTCCGTGCTCAGAGCCCCCCGGCGGAGCTTGGCGCACAGGGAGCAGGGGTTCTTCTCCTTCCGGTGAACAAAAATGATCTCATAGATGGGCACCGGAACCAGGTGATAGGGGACCTCCAGGCTCTCGCAGAGCTCCCGGATAGGGGTGAAGTCCATGCCCGGCGCGCCGCTGTCTATCGTCACCGCCTCCACCTGGAAGGGCTTGGGGTAGAATTCCCGAAGCCGGGCCAATGCCGCCAAGGTCAGCACCGAGTCCTTTCCCCCGCTGACCCCGACTGCCACGGTCTCACCGGCTTGGATCATGTCGTAGTCCTCCACACAGCGCCGGACCAGGGATAAAATGTGCTGCATACGCGTACCTCCCGGGAAGCCGCCGGAGAAGCGTCCGGCGGAAAATTTTGAAATTTGAATGTGAGAAAAAAAGAGTTATCAAGAGATTTCAAGAGCTATCACGAGTATTTGCGCCAATAAATAAAAACGCGGTTGACAACGGACAGCGTCTGTGGTATAAAAGAAACGGCCCGCAAGAGGATCATACCTTATTTCGGGCAAAAATTCAAGCTTCCTTCGATGACGAAACCGCAGGAGTACGCGTCCCCGCGTTTTCGTAATCGAAGGAAGGGCAATAACAAAAGGAGAACGAAGCCATGTCCACCACTTTTATGGCAAACAAGGGCAACATCGTCCGCAAGTGGTACGTCGTTGACGCCGCCGGCAAGCCCCTGGGCCACACCGCGGTGATCGTCGCCGACCTTCTGCGCGGCAAGCGCAAGCCCACCTACACCCCCCATGCCGACTGCGGTGACAACGTCATCGTCATCAACGCCGGCAAGGCCACCCTCTCCGGCAAGAAGCTGGAGCAGAAGATGTACCGCACCCACTCCGGCTGGGTCGGCGGCCTGAAGGAAGTCAAGTACAAGGATATGATGGAGAAGAAGCCGGAGCTGGCCATGCGTGTGGCCGTGCGCGGCATGATGCCCCGCAACGTTATCACCAAGGACTCCCTCAAGCGCCTGCACATCTACGCCGGCGACACCCATGAGCATCAGGCCCAGAAGCCCGAGCTCTACACTGCGGAATAAGGAGGCAGAGAAACATGTATCAGTCTAAAAAGCCCTATCTGTACGGCACTGGCCGCAGAAAGTCCTCTGTCGCCCGCGTCCAGGTCTACCCCGGCGGCACCGGCTCCATCACCATCAACGGCCGGGATATCGAGGAGTACTTCGGCCTCGATACCCTCAAGATGATCGTCCGTCAGCCCCTGGTGGCCACCGCCAGCGAGGGCAAGGTGGACATCGTGGCTACTGTCAAGGGCGGCGGCGTCAGCGGTCAGGCCGGCGCTCTGCGCCACGGCATCTCCCGCGCCCTGCTCCAGGCCAGCGACGACAACCGGCCCGTCCTCAAGAAGGCCGGTCTCCTCACCCGCGACCCGCGGATGAAGGAGCGCAAGAAGTACGGTCTCAAGGCCGCTCGCCGCGCCCCCCAGTTCTCCAAGCGCTGATATTCCTGCAAAACCCCGGAGCCGCAACGGTTCCGGGGTTTTTCCATGTAGCAAAGTCTGACAAAACAGGGCCAAGAAAAACAAGAATAATTGGGGTGCATCCGGGGTGCATAGCCCTTAAAACGGAGTTTTGGGGTGCATAAGTGGGTGCATCCAATCCCCCATTTTTTAACAGAATCAGCAGGCCGCCCGTGCTATACTCCGGCCATAAGGAGAGCGGCTTGATTAGGATTTCACTGTCCATCGGGCTTGGCGGGCCTGGATGGGCGCGGGGGCTGTACATGGACAGAAAAAAGCAGAGAGGCCCGGCACGGCCTCCCTACTTAAAATGGAATATGCCCCTGCTCTCCCCTCCCGGACGCTCACCTGGCGTCCGGGTCTTCTTTTTTGGCAGGGAGCGTTACTGCGTCATAACATTTGCCACCTGTTTCAAGAGCTGCAAAAGTTCCTCTTTGGAGTAGTTTTCCCGCTCACTGGTCTCTATGGTCTGGCGCAATTCGTCCAGCGTGTGAAGGATCACTTGTTGGATTTCTTTCTCTTTAAGCATGACCGTCACCATCTTCCACATATTCCATGATGTCCCCGGGCTGACAATCAAGAGCCTTACAAAAAGAATCAAGCACATTTACAGGAATGTGTTTTGCTGTTCCAGTGCATATTGCGGAAACCGTCGGAGGGCGAACCCCGGTCCTTTCCGCAAGTTCTTTTTGTGTCAACTCACGCATAGCCAGCATGACTTTAACTCGGAATTTAATCATGCAACCACCTCCACCATCATTATACCCGATCTTCGTAATTTTGCAATACTTATTTCGTAAAAATTTCTTACGAAAATTACTAATTACGTGTTGGAAAACTACGAAAAGCGTAGTATACTTATAATTGTCAAGGGGGACAACCCCAAGACAAATAAAAACCCCGGTGAGGCAACACCGGGGCGAGGAAGTGAAACGCATGAAGTACCACGATGGCAAGTGGTGGTACAAAGGCAAAGCCTTTGATACCCTCCGCGAGGCGCTCCTAAGCGTCTGGCCGAAATAAGGCCAACGGGGCCGGGAAAACCCGGCCCCACCTAAAAACCAGCCTCCGAGTGTAGTATAGCACATCCTCCGGGGGCGATGCAAGGGGGAATTTTAATGATACCTAATCCCGAGCTACGCATTGATCTTGCGTCCATCCCGGATTTCCGGCGCGTGGAACTTGCAAAGGGAGCGTTGGCTCTGACTGAGCTGGTCAAAAAGCTCGAAGCAATGACGGTCAGCAAGTAAAAAGGGCAGCGGGGCCACCTGACAAGTAAACCCGCTACCCAACGCACGAGGCGAGCCGGGAGCCTTACCCCGGCCGCCTCCATGATAACAAAGTAAGGCGAAAAAATCAAGGAGGAAAAGAAAGTGCAAAACCTGAACACTATGAAATTTGTGTCCAACGCCATCGAGGAACTGACCAAGTACAACGAGGCCATCGCCGCAGCGGAAACCTTTGAGAATGCCCTGAACGTGGCCAGGAAGATGATGGGTTACCTCGACGGCCTGACCACCTTCCTCAACACCATGATCTACGCCGAAAACAATGACTTTACTGGCGAGTTTGGCGAGGTTTTGGATGGATGGATGCACAAGATGTACCAGTCCCTGGTCAACAAAGCCACCGAAAGCAATCAGGACAAAGACGTAGTCTGGAAGCTCCTTGTCAAACGTGACGAATACACCGCAATGTGAAAGCAACGGCCCGCCCCGGAGGTTACGAGGGCAGAAATCTCAGAGAGAATAGGATGACAATCCGGAAAGGGGAAAAATGATAC
>CAJUOA010000115.1 GCA_910587785.1 uncultured Oscillospiraceae bacterium
CGCTGGACGGCCTCGATGACCTTGGCCATGGTGTAGGTCTTGCCCGAGCCGGTGACCCCCAGGAGCACCTGCTCCCGCAGGCCGTCCTCGATGCCCCGGGCCAATTTCTCGATGGCCTGGGGCTGGTCGCCGGAGGGGGTGTATTCGGAGACAACTTCAAACGATGGCATAGAATCATTCTCCTTTGAAGGATGAGAGGGTTCGGGACCGGGCCGCGGGGCGCGCATCTCCAGAGGGGTCAATTCACGATTCCATCCTGCCGCATGGAGATGAAATCCCCGTCCGCTACGATGATATGGTCGGCAAAGCGGATGCCGATGGAGTCCAGAGCAGTCTGGATCATCGTCGTGGCCACGATATCCGCGTGGGAGGGGAACGCCACGCCGCTGGGATGGTTGTGGGCCAGGGCCACCATGGACGCCTGGGAGAGGATGGCGTTCTCAACGATCTTGCGCACGTTCAGGTTCACGCTGGACGGGTCCCCGTCGGTGACCTTGTAGAGGTTCAGCCGCCGTCCCTTGGCGTCCAGGCAGAGCTGGTACATGATCTCGCAGCTCTCGGCCACGTAGAGGTCGACAAAGAACCTGCCGATCTTCTCCACCGTGTCCAGGATCTGCTCGTTCTCCCCGGCGGAGAGGGCCGCGCGGCGGTAGATGGACGGGATGAGCTTGAGGAGCACCGCCCCGCTCTGACTGATGCCGGAGAATTTCTGGAGCTCCTCCGCCGGGGCGGAGAACACCGCGTGGAGGGAGCCGAAGTAATTGATGAGGTCATGGGCCAGGGGGTTGGTGTCCCGCCTGGGCACAGCGGAGTAGAGCAGGAGCTCCAGCAGCTCGTGGTCGGCGAAGGAGTCCGCGCCGTGGCGCAGGAACTGCTCCCGTTTCCTCTCCCGATGTCCGTCATGTACGCCCATAGCTCCCCAGGACCTCCCTCTGGAAAAATCATCCCTTATTCTACCACAGAAACATGTGTTTCACAAGTGTTTTTTCAAAAAGATTCTTTTTTTGTTGGGGGCCTCTGTGTTCGGCGCCCTACAAACGGTCTGGTTTTCTCCTGCCGCGCCGAGATACGCTGTATCGAATCGCCTTCAACATCGCCGGGGCAGCTTCATCAATCTCCTTTTCTGCAAAAAATGGGAGCCGGCAGATCAGCCGGCTCCCGCATCTCATTTCTCCTGATTCTTCTGCCCCTTCTCATAGGCGACGATGACCCTGCGGTTGGGGTCGGTGCCCATGGAGTAGGTGGTGACGTTCTCCACATCCTGGAGCGCGGTGTGGATTACATGGCGCTCGTAGGCGTTCATGGGCTCCAGGGTGACGCTCCGGCGGTACTTGACCACCTTCGCCGCCACCTTGTGGGCCAGGCGGCAGAGGCTCTCCTCCCGTTTGAGGCGGTAGTCCTCGGCGTCCACATGGACCCGGACCCGCTTGTCCCCGCCCCGGTTGACGCTGTAGCTGGTCAGCTGCTGGATGGCGTCCAGGGTCTCGCCCCGGCGGCCGATGAGGGCTCCCAGCTTCTCCCCCTCCAGGATGACCTTGTAGCGGCCCTTCTCCGGCTGGTAGACCTTCACCTGGGCCGGGTGGTCCATGTGCTCTAAGAGCCCCGTGAGGAAGGCCGTGATCTGCTGGGCCTTCTCGTCGGTGCAGAGCTCCCCCAGGTCCTCGGGCCGGGGCCTGGGAGCGGCGGGGGCCTCCTCCGGCTCCGCCGGGACGGGGGCCTGCCTGGGGGGCTTGGGCCTCTGGGCCTTGGGGGGCCGCGCCGGGTCCTCCGGCTCCGCCTTGGGGGCGGCGGGCTTCTCGGGATTTGCGGGGCGCACCGGCCTCTCAGGCTTTTCCGCCTTTTCCACCGGCTTTTCCACTTTCACGGGCTTTACGGGCTGGACAGGGGGCTTGGGGGCCACCACCTCCTCCAGGCCGTAGGTAATGCGGACCTTGGCCGGACGGGCCCCGATGCCCAGGAAGCCGGACTTGGCCCGCTCCAAAATCTCCACGGATACGGCATCCCGCTCCAAGCCCAGCTGGGCCAGGGCGCGGCTGACAGCCTCGTCTTCGGTCTTGCCGGTGACGTCTATCGTCTTCACTGCCATTGCAGGTCATTCCTCCTTATTTTCGTAGCGGTCCGCCTGATAACTGCGGCCCCGGGCGTAGGGCCGTCCGCCGATCTGACCGGCCTCGGTGGTGGGGGCGCGCTTCTCGCCGGTCTTGGGCTGGGTCTTGGGCTTCTTTTTGGGGCGGGCGGCCTCCTGCTCGCGCTGTTCGGCCACCCGCTTTTTGGATTCCTCGATGCGCAGCTGCCGCGCGGCCTCCCGCTTGGCGGCGCGCTCCTCCTCCTCGGCGTTGATCTTCTTGGTGTAGTACCGGCCCAGGGTGGACTCCCGGATCATGCCCCACACGCTGTTGGCGATCCAGTAGAGGCCCAGGGCGGCGGGCATGGAGAAGCAGAACCAGAGGCTCATGAGGGGCATCATCAGGTTCACCATCCGCATACTGGCCTGCTGTTCCTGGCTCTGCCCGTTGCTCTTGCTGATGACGATGGTCTGGACGTAGCTGGACACGGCGGCGAGAACCGGGATGAGGATCAGCCCGATGACCGCCCACTCCCAGGAAAAACTGCCGAACACGGTGCTGGGCTGTGCGCCCATGTTGATGCCCAGAAAGTCGAAGTGCATCTGGAGCAGGCGGTCCCCGGCGCCCTCAATGCCCCGCCAATCCAGCTCGGACCAGTGGCGGGTGATGAAGTCGGAGAGGTAGATCTGCTCATAAGCGCCGTAGGAACCGTTGCCTAGGGTCTGCGCCACGTAGCCCAGGCCCTCCGCGGCGGTGCGCAGGGCATTGCACACCTCCTCGCCCAGGCCCATGAACACGGTGATGGGCTGGCGGATGACGGAGTACAGGGGGACGATGACGAACATGGGCAGAAGGGACCAGAGGCACCCGCCCATGGGGTTGATGTTCTCCTCCTGGTAGAGCTTGGCCAGCTCCTCCTGATACTTCTGCTGGTTGTTGGCGTACTGTTTTTGCAGCTCCATCTGCCGGTTGGACAGCTTGCCCATGCGCACCATACTGCGCTTGGACTTCATCTGGAAGGGCATCATGATGAGGGTGACCACCAGGCTGAAGAAGATGATGGAGAGGCCGTAGGACCCGCTGAGGGAGTAGATGAGCCGCAGCAGGGCCGCGAAGGGTAGGGTAATGAGTCTGCCCATTGGCGTTTTTTCCTCCAAAGTTGATGGGTGGTGCGAAAATGAGTACCGCGTTTTCCACATTTCACGGCACAGGGTCGTAAAAATCCCCCTTATAGAAGGGGTGGCATCGCAAAAACCGCATAAGGGCCAGCCAGCCGCCCCGCAGTGCGCCGTACTTTTCCACAGCCTCCAGGGCATACTGGGAGCAGGTGGGGATGAAGCGGCAGCAGGAGGGACGGGCGGGGGAGATATTCCTCCGGTAGAACCGGATGGCGGCGAGGAGGAGGTTTTTCACTTCTCCACCCTCTTTTCCGCAAGGCCCACCTCCCGCGCGGCCCGGTCGAAGGCGGCGGTGAGGCGCTGGTAGGGGGCCTCCGCCGTGCGGGCGCGGGCCACCAGGACCACGTCCCAGCCCTGTTTCAGGCCCGGCGAGGCGAGGCGGAACACCTCCCGCAGGCGGCGGCGGGCGCGGTTTCGCACCACGGCGCAGCCCAGCTTGGTGCTCGTGGTGATGCCCAGGCGGTTGTGGTCTCTGCCGTTAGGGCGGCAGTAGAGCACCAGAAAGGGCGTCACTGCCGAGCGGCCCCGGCTGTAGATGCGCCGGAAGTCCCGGTTCTCCTTGATCGTCACCGTTTTTTTCACCGTGCCCCGCCTCCTCTTTTTTTGCCCATAAAGCGCGCAAGGGACGGCAAATTTTCCTTGCCGTCCCTCTATTTATGATTTGCGATGCAAACTCCGTGACCTCAATGGGTCAGGCGAGCGCGGCCCTTAGCGCGGCGGCGGGCGAGGACCTTGCGTCCGTTGGCGGTCCTCATTCTCTTGCGGAAGCCGTGCTCCTTGGAGCGCTGACGCTTCTTCGGCTGATAGGTACGGAACATTTGCATACACCTCCAATTTGTTTGATTTGCTGTGGGACGTTAGCCCCACTACTCGACGGCGGGGGGATTTTTTTGTTTCCCCTCCCCGCAGTTGACCTCTTTTGGCCTGCCATGGGGCAAGCAAATGGTATTATACAGAAATTTTTGCGGGGTGTCAACAATAAAATCTGTTTTTGGGTGAAAAAAGAAGGGGGTTTTTCTGAGTGCGGTGTTTTCACCTTCAATTTTTCTTTGCTCTAGTCCCTTCGGGGGAGTTTCGCGCCTCCGGGCGCGAGTTCCTTTGCCCCCGGCGGCAAAGGAACCAAAACGCCGCCGAACCTACGGTTCGGACTCCCTTTTCTCGTCTACTGCGCCAGCTCACCCTGTCAGGCGAAGCCCCCGAACCTCTGCGCGCTCCCTTGGCGAGATTGGCAGAATGTTATTCTCCGCCTGCCGGCCCTCCATGTAGAACTCCCTGCCGGACTGCGGCTGGGAGGCGTGGGACTTTGCCGCTGAACTTCTGCGGCACGTCATTCTTTTCCACATTTGTGGAAAGAATTGTGGATGTTGTGGGTTTCACCGGCGCATTTTTCCCCGAAATACCGCGATGGATGCCGTTAGAGCGGCAAAAGCCCACCCAGTTGTCCACAGAAGGTGCAAAACCATGTTGGTCCAGTCCCCGGAGAGGGCGGCGCGGCCCGCATCTACCGCATGGACAAACGGCAGAAGCTCCGCCACCCGGAGGAATGGACCACCTACCATCTCCAAGTCAAACCATGTACCCGAGAGGAGCGCCGCCATATTTGTCAACAATGCCCCGCAGATGCCGCCCACCTGCTTGTCGTTGAAAAGCGAGCCGCACAGGAGACCCAGGGAGATAAAAAATATGTTGGACGGGATGAGGGCCGCTAAGGCCGCGAGGACTGTCCAGCCGGGCCGCAGGCCCAGACAGAAGCCCGTCACATAGCATACCACGCTCTGAATCAGGCACATGGGAAGGAGCGGCAGGGTATAGCCCAGGATGAAATCCCGTGCCGTGAGGGGAGAGGAGAGGAGCCGGGTCAGAAATGCCGTGGAGCGGTCCTTGGCAATGAGCGTGGCGGAGAAGAGGGACACGAAGCTCAATCCAAACATGGCGATGCCCGGTGTGAGGCGCTCCACGGGGAAGACCTCCACCGGAACATTCGCTTGGATGGCGGTCAGGAGCAGTAACAGGGCGATGGGGAACCCCAGGCCAAAGGCCATGTTGATGGGGTCCCGCAGGATCTCCTTTGTATTGCGTACAGAAAAGCTTCCCATTATGCCGCCCCCTTTTTTGAAGCCAAACGGATGAATGCTTCCTCAAAATCACTGGTTCCGGCCCGCTGTTTCAACTCCTCCGGCGTTCCCACAGCCTGAAGACGGCCTGCGGCCATGATGCCCACATGGTCGGAGAGGGCTTCAGCCTCCTCCAGGTAGTGAGTGGTGAGGACCACCGTCGTCCGGCCACGGAGGGCGCGGATGACCTCCCAGAGCTCCCGGCGGGCGAGGACATCCAGGCCCAGGGTGGGTTCGTCCAAAAACAGGACCTCCGGTTCGGTGATGAGGGCCATGGCAATGCTCAGCCGCCTCTGCCACCCGCCGGAGAGGACTTTCGCCTTGTTTTCCACAATTTCCTCCAAACCAAGTTCCTTTACCACCTGTTGAGCCCGTTTTTTCCGGTCCAAGAGGCCATAGATACCAGCCATGAGCTCTAAGTTTTCCACAACTGTTAAATTTTGTGCCACTGCGGTCTCCTGGGGGGAGACGCTGATGCGGCGTTTGACAGTCTCCGGAGAAGTGAGGACGCTGCCGCCCAGGATCAGGGCGTCGCCGGAGGTGGGGCGGACCAGGCAGGAGAGCATCCGGATGGTGGTAGTTTTTCCCGCGCCGTTGACGCCCAGGAGGGCAAAGAGCTCACCGTTTTCCACATGTAAACAGAGGCTGTCCACGGCGGTTTTGGGGCCGTAGCGTTTGGTCAAGTGCAGGGTCTCGATGGCGTTCATGGTTTTTCCTCCTCCTTTTTCCCGGCGAAGCCGGCGATGTTACGGGCCATGTCCAGGAGGCCGTCGTTATCGACGATGGCGATGCCCCGCTCCTTGTCGGCGAGGAGGAGGAGCATATCGCCGGGATCGATGTTGAACATTTCGCGGACCTCCTTTGGGATAACGATTTGACCTTTCTCACCGACTTTGACGGAGCTCATGAATTTATCGGCAGGCATTTTCATAGTCATGGGAATTTTCCTCCTCAGTATAATTTGTATAACTAGTTATACTCCTTGGACGAGGGGGTTGTCAAGGGGAGATTTTTCAAATGCAGTCAGAGGGAAACGGCGGGCGGAAGAAAGCCGTGCTGACGAAAGGGGTACGCCGTCTCGCAGGGCAGTACCGCCCGCACTGTGCCGGTGGCCCGGTAGTATCGAAAAGAAACGTGCCGAACGGAGGCGAACCCAACGAAGGAAACCGAAGGGCCAGGGAGTGGTTCCAGCGATGGGAGCGGCATCGGCCCAGGGAAGTGATTGGGAAAATGGAGACTGCCAGATCGTAGCGTAAATCAAAAACCCCCGTCATTCAGGAAGATTCTCAAGAAACGTAGTTTCTTGAGCGTCTTTTTGGTGACTTTTTCCACGCGGAAAAAGTCACCCGGGGACCGGGGCCGGGGAGGCCCCGAAAAGGCAGGGAAAAGCACAGATTTCCCCAAGTGGCAAACTGCCCAAAAAAACAGCAGAATTAGAAAGCATTTAGAATAAGTATAGGTGTTGCCAAAGGGACGAATTTCTGGTATAATAATCTAGGTATATTTTGACTACAGAGAAAGGGAGAGCTTCTATGCAATCAGTGTCCGATATCTGGTCGATGATCCTGACCAGACTGCGGGAGGACCTGTCGGAAACCACGATCAAAACGTGGTTTGACGAGACGACAGTGGTGGCGCTGGAGGGGAACACGCTGATCCTCCACTGTCCCAACGCCTTCAAACGCAGCAACATCCAGGACCGCTTTCTCCCAAATATCGAGGAGGGTCTGCGGGACATCTTCTCGGCGGAGATCGCGGTGAAGCTCCTGGACGACGAGGGCCTCACCCGCTATCAGAAAAAAGAGGCCGAACAGCCCGCCTCACTCATGGAGAGCGGGGAATTCACGTTTGAGACCTTTGTAGTCGGGCCCTCCAACAAATTGGCCTGCTCCGCCGCCCGGGCGGTGGCCGACGCGCCGGGCCAGCACTACAACCCCCTCTTCATCTACGGCGACTCCGGGCTGGGAAAGACCCACCTGCTCTACGCCATCGCCCATGTGATCCGGCAGAAAAGCCGGGACTGCCGCATCCTCTATATCAAGGGCGACGAGTTCATCAACGACTATATCGAGACGGTCCGCTCCGGGCGGTCTATGAACGACTTTCGCACCAAGTACCGGGAGGCGGACCTGATGCTGGTAGACGATATCCAGTTCGTGGCGGGCAAGGTGGAGACGCAGAATGAGTTTTTCCACACCTTCAACGCCCTCTACGAGACGAAAAAACAGATCGTCCTCACCTCCGACCGGCCTCCCCAGGAGATGGCACAGCTGGACGACCGGCTCCGGACCCGCTTTGAGTGGGGTCTGATGGTGGACGTGCAGCCGCCGGACCTGGAAACCCGCATCGCCATCCTCAAGAACAAGGCCGTCCAATTGGGATTCCTCCTCAGCGACGACATCGCCGCCTATATCGCCTCCAAGATCACCGCCAACGTCCGGCAGATGGAGGGCACGGTGAAAAAGATCAAAGCCTTCAAAGACCTGGACGGCATGGAGGTGGACAAAGCCGCCGTGGACCGGGCCATCCAGGATATGAGCAAGTACAGCGAGTTCGTCATCACACCGGAGAACATCATCGCCGAGATCTGCCGCTACTTCCGCATCGACGAGACCCAGATCAAGGGGCAGTCCAGAAGCCGGGACTGCCTCAACGCCCGGCAAATCGCCATGTACCTCATCCGCCGCATGACCAGCCTCTCCCTCAACGACACCGGAAACCTCTTCGGCGGCCGGGACCACGCCACAGTCATCAACTCTATCTCCAAAGTAGAAAAAAAGATGAAGTCCGACCCCGCCTACGCCGAAACTGTCAAGGCCATCACCACCAATATCAACTCCACCAAATGACCCCCGTGAAAAACCGCCTGGCATACAATACGGGCGTTTCAACATTTTCCACCAGGTTCTCCACAATATGAACAGAAATCAACAGGACGACCCTGTGGAAAAAAGAAGCGTTTCCCGGCCCTGTGGATTTCCGTGGAAAGACGACAGAATTTTCCACAGGAGGTTGAGGAAGAAAAAAACCTGTCATATCAACGGGTTTGAGACGTTTTCCACAATTTTTCGCCCTACTACCCCTGCTACTAAAAAAAATTAGTCTATTCTCTCTTGGCCGCTTTTATGCCCCGAATCTCTGCCTGCGGCCCGAAACCCTTTGGGCTCTGCCCAAACCCGCCACCTTTGAAAAGGTGGACGAAACTTTTATCATGCGCTTCGCGCTTATTTTTGACAGAAAGGAAAAAATTATGAAGTTTTCCTGTGAAAAAACCCTCCTGCAAGCGGCAGTCAACACAGCCTCCAGAGCGGTCTCCTCCAAAAGCTCAATCCCCGCCCTGGAGGGCGTCCTCCTCCATGCAGACACCACCCTCACAATCTCTGGCTACGATATGAAGACAGGTATCCGCACTACTGTGGACGCCGACATTACGGAAACCGGCACCCTCGTCCTCAGCACCCGCCTGTTCGGCGACATCCTCCGCCACCTTCCGGACGATGTTGTCGTCCTCCAGTCGGACAACAACCTGAACGTCAAGCTCACCTGCGGCGACGCGGCCTACGATATCCTCGCCATCTCCGCCGAGGACTACCCGGACCTCCCGGAAGTGGAGGACCAGCACTCCGTGACCATCACTCAAACTACCCTCCGCGCCATGATCTCCCAGACCTCCTTCGCGGTATCCACCAACGAGGCCAGACCGGTCCACACCGGCTCCCTCTTTGAGATCAA
>CAJUOA010000116.1 GCA_910587785.1 uncultured Oscillospiraceae bacterium
TTATTATAGAAGCACAAAGTCCAGTGTTTCCAAGGCTAAAACGGTCAAGGTGTAGGAGTAGTCAAGAAGTAAACGACTCTCCTACACCTTTTTCCGCTCTCAATTACTGCTAAATCCCTACCGGTTCGCCGACGGTCAGTTCAACAGTATGCACTTCAGCCGACTCCGTCTGTTTCACCGCAGGCCGAAGCTTCTCGATGGTCTGTCCCCTGTCGTTACACAGGTACGCCACCTCACTTAGACCGAGAACCACATCTGAATCCGCGCCTTTGAAGCGGACGGCAACACAGGACATCTGAGCGTCCTCGTCGAAGTACACGCTGGCACTCTCGATGTTGTCGTAGTAGTTCCAACAATCAGAACTTCCTCGGTCATGGGTTAATGTCTTGAGAATCATGCTAACTTCCTCACTTTCTGTTTAACTGAATTTAGTTTACTGCTTGCCCGCCTTGCCGATGGCCTCCATGAGCTTGTCATAACCGAACATGGCTGCATACGAAACCATAAAGCCCATAACGACTGCGGCGGCCACCATATACCACACCACGGCGATGGCATTGATCTGACAATAAGCGAAGAATGTCACCAGTGTAAGTATCATGGAGACAACAACTGCCAGGACATTCGTCGGCAGCCGATCCCAGGTCAACTTCTTCAGCACCTGGACCACAATGTTGGTCAGTACCACCAACACACCGATGATGCTGACGACCATGGACCAGTTCAGAGCACTTTCCATTTTGATTCCTCCTTGTGTTACTTCTCGATCGTGCCCAGCACGTTACGTTCCGCCCGATCCTCAGCCCGGCAATTTAGCCACATCAAGGCTTCCTCGATGTGAGTCAAGGCGCAGGCATTTTCCCGGCAGCTGAACGGCCCAGCCTGAAAAGCACGCAACTGGTCACGTACAATTTCCAGCAGGTCCGCATTACAGACGCCCTTCCGCGCCTCAGGGTCCTTACGGGGCCCGCACTGGAAACAAATACGGACACCGTCTCCATCACTCTCCGGCAGACTGCTGCCGAACGACACCACATAATCATGATGTGCGCCACCAGGTCCGGGCTCCCCGTCTCTGTAAACGGTGTTCAGATTGTTTCTCTTCTGAATTGTGTTCAACTTTTCCATAACTTTTCCTCCTTGTGTTATCCAACCCCATCAGACTGGGTGGAGCCGTGTTTATCCGGCCATGAATTATTCTTACTGAGGTTTTCGACACCGGATTTGATGGCGTACACCAGAACCACGCCGATAATTTCAGTAAGTGCCACCTGAGACAAACTCTCGGCGATCTGTTCCTTACCCATCCATGCGAGGATGTAGCTGCACCACACCCAGGCGATTCCATTGATATCCCCTGCTGCAAGGATGTGTTCTACGAGACGGCCCGTAAGTTCTTTTGGCTCCTTAACAAAGTTCGAGACTGATTTGGCATCTTCCGCAGAAAATACATCCACCTTTATGGAAGACCCAATATTAGAAAGGAGTTTGACTTATGAACCGTCGTTTTAACTGGATGGACAAGCCTGTCACCTGGGGAGGTTACTTTAAGCTGTGCGGCATTTGCACTGTGGTCGGAACGGCCATCGCTGCGATTGAGCTCATCGTGTTTATGGAGCCCGCCTGGTGGAAGGCTACAAAGAACTTTGTGAGAAGACTATTCGACAGATGAACTATCGGCATATAGGTCGGCCAAGAGGGAGGTTGTGGAAACACGGCCTCTTCTCTTTTTTATATTTTTGCTCGCACAATTTACAATGACCTTTATGGAAAGGAGGTTCGATTTATGACTTACAAGCAAATTGAGGCCAGCAGAGAATTGCGGCTTTGGATCGGGCAGGTAATCGTACCGGCTGTCAGCGTGACGGCGGTAGTGCTTGCTAATCCTGACGTGAGAAATGCGGCTACTGGTGAGGTGTCAGTGGAATATCTCATCGGTTTGCTCTCATCCGAAGACGTATATGCGTCAGAGCAGTTTGTCCTCGATGTGGACGGACTACCCTGCGTGTTGGAGAATGAGCTTTTATATAATGCACTGCTATCCTTGCCTGACAGTGAACGGAAGGTTATACTCTATGACTTTTGGCATGACTGGAAGGATAAGGAAATCTCAAAGAAACTGGAGGTCACGGTGCGCACGGTGTATAACCTCCGTCAGCGTGCGTTTAAGAAAATCCGTACATATTATGAGCTACATGGGCAAGGGCGAGACCCCTAAGTTGAACTATGCCCTAATCAAAAGGGCCGTCTGCGGAGATGAGGCTGCTCTGGAGATGATTCTCCAGCACTTCGATGCATATATCAATACTGTTTCTACAGTGGAAAAAACTATCTTCTCCGGGGAGATCATCAAAGAAGTAGACGAGGATATGAAAATCCAAATTCAGATGCACCTTGTGAAAGTAATCCAAGAAAAATGGAGTGAATTGATATGACAATGCTGCCCGACCTATTCTCTTTTGCTTATGTGCCGAACTGGTACATACAGTTGGACGAGCTGGCTGCGCTGGCTCTCCCGGAGCCTTGGCGGTTTCGGGACCCGGCCTATTCTACCAAAAATCCAGATAATCCAATTTTAGAGCGATACATCCATTCTATTTTCAAAAAACAAGTTATCGACTACAATACGGCAAAGCGGCGGGAGGAACCGGCTACGGACTACCTCCATGTTGAGAACGAATTCGTGTGTTTCCACACCGGCCTCTATACCCGACACTACAAAGCCATCTATGGCTGCTTTGACCGGAACAAGCGGAAGGACAGTATGCTGGACTGGTACTTCCGGGGCTTTGCGGATGAGCTGGCTCCCTGTCTGAAATATGTGAACCCGCTCCCCCGAAAGCCTCGCTATGATATGGCGCAGTATGGCGTCAACTACAACCCGGAGTGGCCGATACGGGTCAACGTCGATCACATCCTGGGCGACGCGGAGAACTTCTCCCGCCTGCCCGACTCCGTCCGAGACGCGAAGAACCTGCCCCTGCTATTAGAAACGGCAGTAGAACTGGCGCGCCGGTGGGCGGTGGTGGAACCGAACATCGTAGTCCCCCAAGGCTACCAGGGCCGGGTGCAGTACCTCCTGCCGGTCTGTCTGACAGATATGGAGAATCCTGACCTTGCCATGACGCTCACCGTCATGGATGGGTACTATCTGGGGAACACCTGTCTCACCCTGGAGATGGCGTACCTCAACGCACGGCTGCTGGCGAGGCCAGCGGCGGCATGGCTGACTGATCTGGTCATGTAAATACACGAGCGCATGGCGGGTCCCTATTCCTTTCCCTGCCGGACAGCGGCAGGCCGGAAGGAGCAGATATGCGGATGCGCAGGAAAAAGGAGGCGCAGAATCATGATTTGAAGGCGCAGCGGCAAATCCTGCTCTGTCCAGGCTGTGGACAGCGGCTGCTGGATTCATCGCTGGGCATAAAGTCTCGGCTGTTCACCCCGGTCAAGGGCCGGAAACCTGACTACTATGTGAAATGCAGGCACTGCGGCGTAGAAGTCGGGGTGACAAAACTGAACAATACTGATCCGCTCCGAGCCTGCGGGCCGGGGGCTGACCGGGAATCCCGCCACGGTAATACGGCAATCCCATAAAGGAATGTATATGGGACAGGGAAACGGATGGCTAAACCGGGACAAGGATCAACACTCGTTTGTTTGAGCATGATGCACGGAGGGGCGGTTTCATTCCATAACGTGATCTAACCTCCACGATACCATCTGAAACAGGATGGAGACGACATTGAGCCTGGCAAGCGGCACTTTTGTGCTGCTTGTCAGGCTCTTTTTTTGTTTGCAGCGGTGGAGGTGCCGCTTGCCGGACTCCAAAAGGAGAACGGCAAATGAAAATCGAGTACAAATTCGTCACTGGCGCGGTCGAGGTGGAAGTCTCCAATGAATGGGGGACCCTCCTGGTTGATATGGACCGTCAGGAGTACAACAACGACCACAAGGAGACCCGCAGACACATCAGTTTGGATGCCTGTCAGTATGAGGGAGCCACATTTGCCACTGAGGACTTTGGCTTTGACGCTGTGCTGGACAGGGACGAAGCCAAGAAACTGGTGGCGGCGGCGCTGCCCCGGCTGACTGAAGCCCAGTGCCATCTTATCCACGCTCTGTATTTTGAGGGTGTTCCGCCGAAGGTCTATGCCAAGCAACAGGGCATCTCTGACGCGGCGGTGTCCAAGATGAAAACCGCCGCGCTGAAAAAGATGAAAAAGATTTTGCAGACTGGTTAATTCGCTCCCATTCCCGTGGCCGTATTTTGAAGGGCCGCTTTACCAACTTGCCCTTCAGAAAGGACGGAATAACCGTGACGCATAAACTCAAAATCAGCGTGTCCAAGGAACCCCAGAGCGGCGGCATCGTGCAGTGCCGGAATGTGTCCCTGCGGGAAAAGCTGCTCACCCGGCTGTTGGGGCGGCAGGAAAAGGTGATGATCCTGGTTCCCGGCAACAGCGTGGAGTCGGTGTGTATCACCGAGGTGCCGGAGGGAGGTGCGGCCTGTGAGTAGGATCAAGTTGCTCCTGGATGTCATCGAGGACATCCGCTCTCTGGCGGACAGCCTCCAGGCTGTGGCCACCGCCCTGGGCCAGAGCGACTCGGAGGATGCTACCGCTCCCGTCCCGACCCCAACTGCGCCCTCTGCCCCGGCTTCCACCGACCCGCCGCCCAAGGCCATCACGCTGGAGGAGGTCCGGGCGGTGCTGGCGGAGAAAAGCCACGATGGGTATACAGACCAAGTGCGGGGGCTGCTCCAGAAGTACGGGGCCGAGAAACTCAGCGGCGTGGACCCCAAGCACTACGCCGCGCTGCTGAAGGACGCGGAGGTGCTGGGCCATGCCACCTAACAGCCACGCCATCCTCTCCGCCTCCAGTTCCCACCGCTGGATGAACTGTACCCCCTCCGCCCGTCTGGAGCGGGAGTTCGCCGACCGGGAAACGGAGGCCGCTGCCGAAGGCACCGCCGCCCATGCACTCTGCGAACACAAGCTCCGCCGCGCTCTGAAGATGCGCTCCCGCAAGCCGGTGTCCAAGTACGACTGTGACGAGATGGACGCATACACAGACGGCTATGTGGAGTTCGTGCTGGAGCAGCTTGCCCAAGCCAAGCTGGAGTGTTCCGACCCACTGGTCCTCATCGAACAGCGGCTGGACTTCTCCTGCTGGGTCCCGGAGGGCTTCGGCACCGGGGACTGCCTCATCGTGGCGGACAAGCTGCTCCACATCATCGACTTCAAGTACGGCCAGGGCGTTCTGGTGGAGGCCGAGGAAAATCCCCAGATGATGCTGTATGCCCTGGGTGCGCTTCGGCTGTTCGACTCCCTCTACGACATCACCGAGGTGAGCATGAGCATCTACCAGCCCCGCCGGGATAACGTGTCCACCTGGGCGATCTCGGTGGACGAGCTGAACGCCTGGGCGGAGAACGTCCTCAAGCCCAAGGCGGAGCTGGCCCACAAGGGCAAGGGGGACTATCTCCCCGGCCCCTGGTGCCAGTTCTGCAAGGCGGCGGTGAAGTGCCGCGCCCGCGCCGAGGAGAAGCTCCAGCTTGCCCGGTTCGAGTTTGCCCCACCGCCGCTCCTCTCGGATGAGGAGATCGAGGAAATCCTCAGAAAGCTGGATGATCTCACCAAGTGGGCCAGCGAGATTCAAGCCTACGCCCAGGACGCCGCCATCAATCACGGGAAGGTCTGGCAGGGCTTCAAGCTGGTGGCCACCCGCACCAACCGCCGTTACACAGATGAGGAGGCGGTGATCCAGGCCGCGAAGGAGGCTGGATACACCGACATTTTCAGAAAGAGCCTTATCCCAATCACCGAGATGGAGAAGTTGATGTCCAAGAAGGAGTTCAACCGTATCCTCGGCGCTCTGGTGGAGAAGCCCCAGGGCCGTCCCACGCTCGTTCCCGTTACTGACAAACGCCCCGCCCTGACCAACACCGGTGCGGGTGAGGAATTTACTGAAATCAAGGAGGACTAATTCATGCCTACTCAGAAATCCAACACCAAGGTGGTCACCGGCATTGTCCGGCTGTCCTACGCCAATGTCTGGGAGCCTGCCTCCATCAACGGCAGCAACCCCAAGTACAGTGTGTCCCTCATCATTCCCAAGAGCGACGCCAAGACCATCGCCGCCATCAACGCCGCCGTGGATGCCGCCATCAAGGACGGTGTGGCGAAGTTCGGCGGGAAGGTACCGCCCAAGGGCGCTCTGAAGCTGCCCCTCCGGGACGGCGATGCCGAGCGGGATGACGAGGCGTACAAGGGGTCCTACTTCGTCAACGCCAACAGCACCACCGCGCCCCAGATCGTGGACAAGGCCGTCCAGCCCATCCTGGACCGGGCCGAGGTCTACTCCGGTTGCTACGCCCGCGTGTCCATCAACTTCTACGCCTTCAACACCAATGGCAACAAGGGCATCGCCTGCGGCCTGGGCAACATCCAGAAGGTCCGGGACGGGGAGCCGCTCAGTGGCCGCACCTCCGCCGCTGACGATTTCGCCACCGATCTGGACGATGATTTTCTGTCCTGAGACTATGTGCGCCGGGTGGCGGGGCTTCGGCTCCGCTGCCTTTCGGCGCAGAAAGGGGACAATATGAAATCACTCAGTATCGACTTGGAGTCGTTTTCCTCCGCTCCGCTTAATAAGTGCGGTGTGTATAAGTATGCGTCCTCGCCGGATTTTGAAATCCTGCTGTTCGGTTACTCGGTGGACGGCGGGCCTGTCCAAGTGGTGGATTTCACCGCTGGGGAGCAGCTCCCCACCGAAGTGCTGTCGGCACTCACCGACTCCGCCGTGACCAAGTGGGCCTTCAATGCCCAATTTGAGCGTGTGTGCCTGTCCCGCTGGCTGGGGATGCCGGTGGGCGAGTATTTGGAGCCGGACTCCTGGCGCTGCACGATGGTGTGGTCGGCGACCCTTGGCCTCCCCCTCTCGCTGGAGGGTGTGGGTGCTATCCTCGGCTTGGAGAAGCAAAAGCTGAAGGAGGGCAAGGACCTCATCCGCTACTTCTGCACCCCAGCCAAGGATCGGGATGGAGGACAATTTCGCCACCACCCGGAGGATGCCCCGGAGAAATGGGAGCGTTTCAAAGCCTACAACCTCCGGGATGTGGAAACGGAGATGGCCATCCAGCAGAAGCTGTCCCGGTTCCCGGTGCCGGAAAATATCTGGGACGAGTACCATCTCGACCAGGAGATCAACGACCGGGGTATCGGTGTGGACATGGAGCTGGTGCGGCAGGCCATCGGCATGGATGACCTCTCCAAAGAAAAGCTGACTGCCCAGATGCGGCGGCTGACTGATCTGGAAAACCCCAACTCCGTCCAGCAGATGAAACAGTGGCTGGCAGACCACGGGCTGGAGATGGACAGCCTCGGCAAAAAGGAGGTCGCCGCCCTGCTGAAAACCGCTCCCGCGCCACTCTCGGAGGTACTGCTCCTGCGGCAGCAGTTAGCCAAATCCAGCGTGAAGAAATACACAGCGATGGAAACGGCGGTCTGCCCGGATGGACGGGCCAGGGGGATGTTCCAATTCTACGGTGCCAACCGCACCGGGCGCTGGGCAGGGCGCATCATTCAATTACAAAACCTGCCCCAAAACCATCTGCCCGATCTGGCCGAGGCCCGCTCGGTGGTGCGCACCGGCGACCTCGCCGCCGTGGAGATGCTCTACGAGGATGTGCCGGACACCCTGTCCCAGCTCATCCGCACCGCCTTTGTGCCGCAATACGGCAGGAAGTTCATCGTGTCTGACTTCTCCGCAATCGAGGCGCGTGTCATCGCCTGGTTCGCCGGGGAGCAGTGGCGGCAGGAGGTGTTCGCCCAGGGCGGCGACATTTACTGCGCCTCCGCCTCCCAGATGTTCCATGTGCCGGTGGAGAAGCATGGCAGGAATGCCCATCTGCGGCAGAAAGGCAAAATTGCGGAGCTGGCCTTGGGCTATGGCGGATCGGTCGGCGCACTGAAATCAATGGGCGCACTGGAAATGGGTGTGCCGAAAGATGAACTGAAACCGCTGGTGGACGCTTGGCGCGCCTCTAATCCCCGCATCGTCCAGTTTTGGTGGGATGTGGACCGGGAGGTCAAGCGGTGTGTAAAGGAACGGTGCGCCACGGAGACACACGGCCTCCGCTTTATCTACAAGAGCGGATTCCTGTTCATCACCCTTCCCTCCGGTAGACGGCTGGCTTATGTGAAGCCGAAGATCGGCGAGAACCGCTTCGGCGGTGAGTCCGTCACCTACGAGGGTGTGGGCGGCACGAAGAAGTGGGAACGACTGGAAACATTTGGTGGAAAGTTGGTGGAAAACATTGTGCAAGGAACCGCCAGAGATATCCTCATGTACGCCATGCAGACGCTGCGGTGCTGCTCCATCGTGGCCCATGTCCATGACGAGCTTATCATCGAGTGCGACCGCAGGGTCGCTCTCTCCGCTGTGTGTGCGCAGATGGGCCGGACGCCACCTTGGGCGCAGGGTCTGCTGCTCCGGGCGGACGGCTACGAGTGCGATTTTTACCAAAATAGTCTCTCGGATACTCGAGTAGAAGAGGCAGCGGTCCGCCGCAGGGCCTGGAGCACACGCAGGGAGGAGCGTGATTGTCGAAAACGGGCGCAATAACCCAGACGCAGGCAAGTGCATCTTTTTTGAAATATGCAGTTTCAGACGTTACCAGAGGATAGCCGCAAAACCGGTGACCTGTGGCTGTTCCCAGGCAAAGAGATGGAGGAGCATCATGGACACATAGAGGCGGCAGTACCACATTTTGGTGGAGCGATGATGACCGTCTTCCAAATGAAGATCCTCTTTCAAGCGCTTGTTGCAGCGTTCGGAAGATGTGCGGGCCTTGTATTCGTTTTTCCACTGCTCAGAATCACGTGGCGGGATGTTGATCAGTCTGGGGTTATCTTTCCGGACAAGATGGACCGTCCTTGTTGCGATAGGTAAACCTTTGAAGTCATCTCCGGCTTTTCCCCCGCTTAGCAC
>CAJUOA010000117.1 GCA_910587785.1 uncultured Oscillospiraceae bacterium
TGCTGGCATCTGCAACTTTGACCGCTTAGCTTAATTTCGCAAGAGGTCTATTATACCAGGTTTTTGGCGGGATGCAAGGGTTTTCTGCAGCGGCGGAAGGGTCCGCGCCTCGAACGTCCGCCGGGCAGAGACATATCCCGGCGTCCGCCGGGGCAGAATAGGTCCCAGAAATGCAAAATTGTGCTATTTGCCCCTTGACAAGGAGGAACTCCTATACTAAGATAGGAATTACCGAACTGAAAGGATGGTGGTCCGATGAAGATATCGGCGAAAAGCCGCTATGCCCTGTACCTGATGCTTGCTCTTGCCATGCAGGAGGAGGGCGTGAACCTGTCTGTAAAGTCTGTGGCGGAGCAGCGGGGGATCAGCGAGAAATATCTGGAGCAGATCATCCCCCTGCTGGTGCGGGGAGACCTCGTGCGGTCAGTGCGGGGCGCCAAGGGCGGCTACCACCTGACCCGGGACCCTGAGGACTGCACGGTGGGGACCATCCTGCGGACCGTGGAGGGCAGTATCGCGCCGGTCTCCTGCCTGGACGACGCGGTCAATCAGTGCGCCCAGTGCAAGGAGTGCGTGACGCTGGACCTGTGGGAGCAGGTGGATCAGGCCATCAGCAACGTGGTGGACCATGTGACCTTGGCGGACCTGGTGGACAAACAGCGCCGCATCGACGCCCGGGGCGGCAAGCGCCGCTGCGCCGCCTGCGGGAGCACGTGACCCGCCTCCCCGGCCTCTCGGCGGGCCGGAGGAATCCCCTGTTTTCAGATAGGATATCAGGAAAAAACCTGCCGGACTCTCCGGCGGGAGAAAGAAGGAATGCCCCGCATGTTTGTTTACGCTGACAACGCGGCCACGACCGCCATGAGCAAGGCCGCGGCCAATGCCATGCTCCCCGCGATGGGGGAGCTCTACGGAAACCCCAGCAGTCTCCACCAGAAGGGCCGTGAGGCCAATATGGCCCTCATGGGGGCCCGGGAGACCATCGCCAAATGCCTGAACGCCGAGCCCCGGGAGGTCTACTTCACCGGCTGCGGCACCGAGGCCGACAACTGGGCCATCACCGAGGGCGCCCGCCTGGGGGCTCTCGCTGGGAAGCGGCACATCATCTCCGACACCATTGAGCACCACGCCGTGCTCCACACCCTCAGGCGGCTGGAGAAGCAGGGCTTTGAGGTCACCTATCTCCCCGTCCACGAGAACGGCATGGTGCGCCTGGACGAGCTGGAGGCCGCTATCCGGCCCGACACCTGCCTCGTCACCATTATGTTCGTCAACAACGAGATCGGCACCGTCCAGCCCATCCGGGAGATCGGGAAGCTCTGCCGGGAGCGGGGCGTCCTCTTCCACACCGACGCCGTACAGGCCGTGGGCCATGTGCCGGTGGACGTGGCGGCGGACAACATCGACATGCTCTCCCTCGCCGCCCACAAGTTCCACGGCCCCAAGGGCGTGGGGGCCCTCTACTGCAAGAAGTCTATCCGCCTGCAAAACTTTATCGAGGGCGGCGCCCAGGAGCGGAACAAGCGGGGCGGCACCGAGGCCATCCCCTCCATCCTCGCCATGGCCGCCGCTTTGAAGGAGAGCTGTGCCCACCTGGAGGAGAATATGGAAAAGGTCTCCGCCATGCGGGATAGGCTTATCGAGGGACTGAGCGAGATCCCCTGCTCCCGCTGCAACGGCGACCCGGACCACCGCGCCCCGGGCATCGTCAGCTTCTGCTTCGAGGGCATTGAGGGGGAGAGCCTGCTCCTGCGCCTGGATTTGGCGGGCATCTGCGCGAGCTCCGGCAGCGCCTGCACCAGCGGCTCCCTGGACCCCAGCCATGTTCTCCTGGCCCTGGGGATGCCCCACGAGATCGCCCACGGCTCATTGCGCCTGAGCCTCTGCGAGTACAACACCATGGAGGAGATGGACTACATCCTCTCCCAGCTCCCAGACATCGTGCGTACCCTGCGGGAGATGAGCCCCGTGTGGATGCACAAGCTGGAGACCATGGAGGACCCCTATCTGGCGGTCAAATAGATTTTTCTCCGCCGCCGTCACTTTCCCTCCCCCATCCGTCTATATAGCAGAACCTCAATTTTTGAAAGGAGCGTTTGCTGTGAACATCTGGGACGGCATGATCCGGGACTACCTGGCTGGGAGGGACCTCGCCGGGTACCGGGAGATGTGGTATTTTGCGGATTCCTTCATTGCCCGGGAGGCGGGGCGTAATCTCTTCGAGGCCCCCGGCGGTACGGCGGAGGAGCGGCAGAAGGTGGAGACGGTCTACCGGGAGCTTTCGGACGCCTGCGGGGCCTTTGCCCCCCTGAACCGGGAGGTCTGGGACGCCCTCTTCCCCGGCTGGGCCGGGACTTTGGCGGAGGTGCGCTTGGACCTCATCCTGGGGCTCCCCGAGCCCTACGACGCGGTGGTGGCTTCTGACGCCGGGGGCGTCCGCAACGTCCTCTTTGACCTGTACCGCTGGACAAAGTACCTGGGGCACGGCTCCCTGGCGGGCGCGGTGAGGAACCTCCTCACCCACGAGCTGACTCATGTGCTCCTCCACGCCGCTGTCCCCGGCCTTGCAGACGCCCGGGACGGGGACTACCCCACGGCCCTGGACGCCATCACCTTTGACGAGGGCTTTGCCCACCTCCTCTCCTTCCGAGGAAAGGCGCTGGGCGAGGTGGACTGGAACGGTTCCGATCTGCGGGAGGTCCGAGAGCGGAGCGTTCAGAGGCTGAAGGAGGCCATGCTCTGCCGGGACGAGGCGGCTCAGCGGGACTTCCTCCACACCGCCCAGCGCGGCGCTTACTATGACAAATTTGCCTGCATGGCTGGAATGCTGTTTCTTGCGGAGCTGTGGGAGCGGGGCGGCGTCCACGCCCTTGCGGAATGCCTGAAGGGCGGCTGTCACGGCTTTGCGGAACAGTGTACGATATAAAAAATATTCTCAACAGAAAAGGAGTTTTAGAATTATGGCTATGGAATACAGCGAAAAAGTGATGGAGCACTTCGCCCGCCCCCACAATGTGGGCACCATCGAGGACGCCAACGGCGTGGGCGAGGTGGGCAACGCCAAGTGCGGCGACATCATGCGCATGTACCTGAAGATCAACGACGAGGAGATCATCGAGGACGTGAAGTTCCAGACCTTCGGGTGCGCCAGCGCCATCGCCACCAGTTCGATCGCCACCGATATGATCAAGGGCAAGCCCCTCAGCGAGGCCCTGAACCTGACCAACAAGGCGGTGGTGGAGGCCCTGGACGGCCTCCCGGCGGTGAAGGTCCACTGCTCGGTCCTCGCCGAACAGGCGGTCAAGGCCGCTGTGGCGGACTACTACCAGCGCAGGGGCGTCCCCTGCCCCATCGACCTGGACGCTTTCGACCACGAGCATGAGCACGGCGAGGAGGAGTGAGGCGCAGACGGGACGTCGAATGAAGATCGAATATGCAAAGGCCGCGGTAAAGGTCATCAACGGCATGGGCAGACCGACCAAACTGCGTATCAAAGACGGCATTGAGAAACTGCCTAAGGGTGACATCAAGCCATACAAGGGCAGTCCCGGCACATACCGGCTCCGGGTGGGTGATTGGCGCATCCTGTTTTCTTACCCGGAAGAAGATGTGATCTTGATTGAAAAGATCGGGCCGCGCGGCGGTGTATACAAGTGAGGGGGTGTAACTATGTCACCGATCAGAGAAGAGCTGGTGGGTGTGATCGACTGTCTGCCGGAAGCTGAGCAATTTCTACTGCTTGAGATTGCCCGCCGGTTCCTGCCGGATGATACAGCGACACCGGATGATCTGCGGGATATCCGGCAGGCCCGGACGGAGTATGCACAGGGGGAGACGGTCCCCCACGAAGCAATCAACTGGGACTGAAAAAGTGGGCCGGGGGAGCGTTCCTCCGGCCCTGACTGCATTCCTCGGACTTTTACCTGTCGATTTTTTCTCTTGACAAAACGAACGATAGTTAGTATACTACAGGAAACAACATTTTCTCTGGAGGCGCACTATGACGACGAAGGAAAAAATCGTGGAGACCGCCCTGGACCTCTTCTCCCAGCGGGGCTACGACGGCGTCTCCGTGCGGGACATCGCGCGGGCCGTCGGCATCCGGGAGAGCTCCCTTTACAACCACTTTCCCGGAAAACGGGCCATTTTTGACGCTATCGTCGACCTCTGCCTCCGGCAGTCGGAGCGCTACTACCAGGAGAACGCCCTCCCCTTCCGCCCCGGGGACGACGTCTCCCCCTTTCGGGGTGCGGGGCTGGACGCCCTCCAGGACCTCATCGAGCGCACCACCCGCTACTTCTTCGACGACCCCTGGAACAGCCGCTTCCGCCGCCTGCTCCTCCTCAGCCAGTTCTCCGACCAGCGGTGCCGGGACATCTACCGGGCGCTCTACCGGGACAAGTGCATCCAGGTCCAGGCCTACATCTTCTCCGCCCTCATGGACGCCGGGGAGCTCCGGCGGGAGGACCCGATATCCGCTGCCACGGCGTTCCACGGCGTCCTCTTCCTGCTCATGCACACCTGTGACACCTACGAGGAGGCCCGGCCTTTCATCCGGGCCCATGTGGAACAATTCCGGCGAAATCATCAACTCCAAGGGGCTTGACAGTTCCGCCGCAGAACAGGAGGATAACATGGATAAAACAATCATCATCTATCGGAGCAAGACCGGCTTCTCCATGCGCTGTGCGCTGTGGCTCGGAGAGGACCTGCGGTGCCGGGCGGCGGACTGGAGCGAACGGAAGGGCCTCGACCTTGCGGCTTACAGCACGGTCATCCTGGTCAGCGGCCTCTACGCTGGGCAGATGGCGGGGCTGAAATGGCTGACGAAACAGCTCCCCCGGCTGGAGGGAAAGCGCGTCGCCGCCGTAGCCCTGGGGGCGTCCCCGGCGGAGAGCCCTGAATGCAAGGAGACCCTGGAGAAACTATTCAAACCCCTCCCCCAGGTCCGGGGGTTCTACTGCCAAGGCGGACTGGACTACGAGCACATGGGCGCGGTGGACCGGACGCTGATGGCCGGCCTGCGGTCCATGCTCCGGAAGGACCCGGAAAAGGCGGAAATGCTGGACTATATCTCCAAATCCTTCGATGTCCTCAAACGGGAAAGTCTGGAGCCCGTCTTAGCCTGGGTTCGAGGTGAATAAGGGAATTCCACAAAAAATCAGGACGTTGAGAGCGCTGTTCTCTCAACGTCCTATCCTTTTTCTTCGTCCTCCAGGACACCCAGCGCGGTCAATTTCTCCAGCACCCGCTCCCAGACGCCGCTCCCGGTCCAGAGCCGCAGGCGATCAGAAACGCACCGCGGACGGCCAAACCGCTCCGGGAGGCTGTTCCAGGACACGCCGGTCTTCATCTGGTAGAGGATGCCGTCCAGCATCAGGCGGTTGCTCTTGAAAGCCCGGCCCCGCCCGGTGTTCTCCGGCGGCAGGAGGGGCCGCACCTGCTCCCACTGGGCGTCCGTGAGGGCCAGACGGCGCGCCTGCTCCTCCTCCCCGTCCTCCACACCCAGGGACGCCAGGATCTCCCGGTTGATCTCCTGCTCCGGACGGGTGTCCTTCATGTGATCAATGAGGGCCGGGATGGACGCCTTCACCGACTCCAGCAGTGCACGGATATCCCCCTCCGACAGGGAGAGGTCCTCCCCGTAGGACGCCCGCAGGTCCTCCTCGATCCCCTCCCGCAGGAGGCGGTCGTCTGTGGAGCGCTCCCAGTCCTCCAGGGCCTCGGGGGCGGTCCAGCCCATGCCCGCGCGGATGGCCGCAATGGGCACCTCCAGCGCTGCGGCGATCTTCTGCACCGTCTCCGGCCTGGGGGCCATGTGCCCCCGCTCATACCGGCCCAGGTCGTCCCGGTCCACGCCGCTGAGGACGCTGAGCTCCGCTAAGGTCAGCCCCTTCCTCCGCCGCACCGCGCTCATGCTCACGCCCACGGTCATAGGCCGCCTCCGGCCCGGGCGGACTGCATATAGGCCGCCAGAGGTGTCATGGACGCCCGCGCAGAGCGGACAATGGCCTCTATGTCGTCCTCATAGAGCACAAAGTCTCCGGGGAGCTGGCGGATCAAATAGTACCGCCTGCTCTGCCCGTTCTCCCCCAGGATCACCCGGCCCTCTACCATGCCGTAGAGCTCCCTGAGCACCGAGAGCACCCCGTCATACAGGCGGCCGCCGCCGGAGGCGGGAACGGACATGCCCGCCGGACCCTCCCCCTGGAGTCTCTCCAGGGACACGCCCAGGGCTGCGGCGATCTTCTCCGCCGTACGCCGCTTGGGTGCCGTGACGCCGTTTTCGTAGCTGCTGACCGCGCCGCCGGTGATGCCGCAGAGCGCGCCCAGCTGGTTCTGTGTCAGGCCCCGCTTCTTCCGCAGGGCGCGGATGGTCTGGCCGATGGTCATATGGATCCCTCCTTTGGGGCGTGTCTCCTTCTTTCTTTATCGATAAAGAAAGAAGGAACACTTTTTGTCCGCAAAGCTGCCCTTTGCTCCTGTTTTTGTCAGCCGCCCAGAAGGATCGCCATATGGGCCAGGGTGGCGCTGTCGTTTTGGAAGAGCTCGTCCTGCAAAGAAGTTTGACGAGCTCCGTTATGGATGAGACCACGGCTGGCAAAAACTGTAAGGCGGAAAAGTTCATCCCGGTTGGGCTCTATACCCTCACGGCAGCTCATCACCGCCATAAAACGATAGAACGCATAGAGATTGCAGAAATTGACATAGCTCTTCCACAGATCCTCCCTAGATGCAAGAGCAGGCATCTGTAAATGGAAAAAAAGAGATACCATGAGATTTTCTATAAAGAAATCCTTATTTCCAAAATACTCTTCATACCGTGTTCGTGCTTGCTGGTAGGGCACTAATGGGATGGTCGCACGACTGGAGTCTCCGTGTCCTATGACACCAAGTCCCGTGACAATCTCATGTTGGACGGAGGCAAAATCCAGCGCTGCGCTCTCTATCTGAAGTATGGTGCGCAAGGCATTGCTTAGGAACATCGGCAATGCGTTGTTCGACTGAGGAAGAAGCTCTTCTGCATGGCTGGGCAAAGAACGGGCACGCAAGAGCCAGACAGCTATGTCCTCCTCCCCATCCACAAGTTCCTTCAAAGCCATCCCCATCAATAATATCCGTTGGGACAATGGAAACCGCCGGTCCTGAAGCATATCCACGCACCACTCTCGGATAGGAGCGAAGAAAGGAACAAGCGGATAGCCTTCTTCGATCGTTAGTATCCGCTGCTCCTCCTTGGGCAACGGGTCAGACAAGAAAGCTACCCCATCTGGTAAATCCCACAGCAACGCTAGTACACCTTCGCATGCTGGACTCAGCGAACGCTCTAGGTAACCGGAAGCCAAACATATCTGTTTACGCGGAAAATTGCGACAGACTGCCGGGAGGGCTTCGTGTCCTTTTTCTATTTGCAACGCACATAGACGATCCTTACGCAAAAGCGGGCAATCCCCGGTGTCCATGTTAAATGCCCCATAATTATTTTCAGTCGTTGCGTTGCGGATACGATGTACCCCTCCCTTTAGCTGGTCATTCAACTCCTGAGAGCCCGTCTGCCGTTTCAAGGATAAATAGTCTTTTTTGTTAAATGTGATGTTCCAGCCTTTGCAGCAGCTCAGATGACACCCCGCCGCCAGGCAGTGGAAATCATCATAATAAGCAGGCCGCAGGTCCTTATCGACTAGGACCTTTCTCTTTTGATCCGCTATAAGACCACCGCCTTTCCAATTTTGATATACATGATCGTAAAACAGATATGATCCGTTCCTATGTATGGGATAGGGGCCGGACGTCCGCCCGGCCCCCTTGCGTATGACTCAATAGGATCGTGTCCAAAAAGGATCAGCCCAGCAGCTGGAGCACGCCCTGAGGCACCTGGTTCGCCTGAGCCAGCATGGCCTGGGCGGACTGGACGAGGATGTTGTTCTTGACGTAGGACATCATCTCCTCGGCCACGTCGGTGTCGCGGATGGTGCTCTCGGCATCCTGGATGTTCTCCGCCATGACGCTCAGGTTGTTGGCGGTGTGATCCAGACGGTTCTGGATAGCGCCCAGATCGCCACGGATACTAGAGACATAGTTGATAGCATCCTTGATGACGTTGACAGCCTTTGCAGCACCCTCCTGAGTGCCGATGTCGATGGACTCGATGGTATCAGTAGTCTTAATAGTGTTGCCATCGGCGTCCTTCACCAGGTTGCCGTCCTCGTCGCGCTGGAGGCCGAACATGGCGCTGACATGCATATCACCCACGGAGATCTCCATCTGGTTGAAAGGATCGGAGGTATCGCCAATTTGGAGGGTCAGGGGCTTGCCAGGGGTGCCGGGGACGGCATCCTTAGCCTGGGTCTTGAAGCCCAGAGTCGCCATGATGCCCTCTTCGGTAGACAGATCGATGCCATTGTTGCCCTCGGCCGTATCATTACCGGTAGGATCGCCATTGGCATCGGTCTTCTCCACCAGGGTGATGCCCTTACCGGCGTTGGCAGAGACAGTCCAGGTCTCGTTATCAGCGGCGGCGGCGGACAAGCGCTCGTGGACCTTGTCCATGTCCAGGGTCTTGCCCTCACCGACCATATCGCCGATATAGACCATGCCGTCCGTATCCTTCTTGGTAGCATCAGTGGTGAAGGTGTAGTCTACGTTGCCGATGGTCACGGAGTTGCCATCGGCGACCATAGTGTCCTTCAGTTGGATAACGGTGCTAGCCAGACGCTGGACATCCGCCAGGCCCACAGAGGTAACATCAGTGGTCTGCATATTCCAGTCACCGGTGACAGGCTTAGAGCCTATCCGCAAATAGCTAGCGATGGACAGGAAGGATCTTTCTCCAAAC
>CAJUOA010000118.1 GCA_910587785.1 uncultured Oscillospiraceae bacterium
ATACCAGCTCCTTTGACGACCTCACTTCCCTTATCATCACCATCGGCGGAGCGTTGAGTATCATCATCGGGATTATCGGCATCGCAAACTTTGTGAACTCCGTACTGACAAGCGTTATCACCCGCAAAAAGGAATTTGCCATGATGCAAAGCATTGGCATGACAGGAAAGCAGTTAAAACGTATGCTCTCCTTCGAGGGGCTGTATTACGCGGTGGGAACGATCATCACATCGGCTGTCCTTGGCGTTCTGTTTTCTGTGGCAGTCGTAAGAGGAATTTCAAGCGGAATTTGGTTTTTCACCTATCAATTTGTCATGTGGCCCATGCTGGTGATTTATCCATTCCTTATCCTCCTGACCGTGGCAATACCGGCGCTTTTATACCGGCAAATTGCTAAAACAAGTATCATAGAGCGGTTGCGGCAAAATTAAGCTTTATCCATGGAAGCCGGGAGCAATTTGCTCCCGGCTTCCAAATGTGACAAAGCTGTGACATTTCAGGCCACTATTTTGCCGATATAGAGGGAATATGAAAAGGAGCAGGCGGAGCTGAGGCAGTCCGCAGAGGGATTGCGGGAGTTTGTGGAGAAAATCGCTGTCCATGCCCCCGACGAGTCCAGCGCATTGACGTACACTATAATTTCATCGCGGAGATTGATTTTTCCCCGGAATTTAGTCGGCATAGCAAAAAGACAACCGCATGACACTTTCGCATCATGCGGTTGCTCCCCAATAAAGAAAACTTCTTTATCAGGCACGCCCATGCAGCTCCGGGGGATGTTTGAGGGGCTATTACTTTTTGACCAGGTACTTGCGCATATCCAAGGCGCAGGCGAAGAGGATGATGCCGCCCTTGATGAGGTACTGGAGGTCCTGGTTGATGTTGGCCATAGTCAGGCCGATGAAGATCAGCCGGAGCATCAGCACGCCGATGACGATGCCGCTGATCTTGCCGATGCCGCCGACGAAGGACACGCCGCCGATGACGCAGGCCGCGATGGCGTCCAGCTCGTAGTTGAGGCCGGTGTTGGCGGTGTTGGAGCCGATGCGGGCACCCTCAATGAAGCCGGTGAAGCCGTACATGGCCCCGGCCAGGGAGAAGACCATGATGGTGGTCATCAGCACGTTGACGCCGGAGACCCGGGCCGCCTCCTCGTTAGAGCCCAGGGCGAACATGTTCTTGCCGAAGGTGGTCTTGTTCCAGATGAACCACATGAGGGCCGTCAGGAGGATGGCGAAGATCACGTAGTTGGGGATGGTCTGCCCGGCGATCTTGGGCAGGATGGAGCCCTTGACGAAGCTGTTGTAGCTCTCATCCAGGTTGGAAATCGCCATACCGCCGTTGTTGCCCATCTTTACGTACAGCAGTAAGATGGTATACAGGATCAGCTGGGTGCCCAGGGTGACGATGAAGGGGTGGAGCTTGAACTTGCCCACGAAGAAGCCGTTGAAAGCCCCGATCACCGCGCCGATGGCCATGGCGATGAGGATGACCACCGGGATGGGCAGCGTGCCGATGTTGGGCCACATCTTGCTCGCCGAACCGGCCACCTGCAGGAGGGAGGCGGAGATACAGGCCGTCAGACCCACCGCACGTCCGGCGGAGAGGTCGGTGCCCGTGAGCACGATGCACCCGGCGATGCCCAGGGCGGCCGGCAGATAGGCCGCCGTCTGGGAGATGATGTTGACGATGGAGCTTGCGGAGACGAAGTTGGGATTGACGATGGCAATGGCGATGGCGGCGATGATCATGATAATCATCAGCGCGTTATTGACCACCAGGCTGAGCACCCGTTTGCTGTCCCACTGGGCCTTTGCGGCCAGGTCCTTGGATTCCTTACTCATAGCGATTTCCCCCTTTATACATATTTCGCCGCCAGGGTGAGGATCTCCTCCTGGCTGGTCTCAGCGGCGTTGACCTCGCCGGCAAGCCGCCCGCCGGACATGACCAGGATGCGGTCGCAGACGCCCAGCAGCTCCGGCATCTCCGAGGACACCATGATAATGCCCTTGCCCTCGTTGGCCAGGTTGATGATAAGCTGGTAGATCTCGTATTTCGCGCCCACGTCGATGCCCCGGGTGGGCTCGTCCAGAAGCAGAATCTCCGGCTTGGTGAGGAGCCACCGGCCGATGATGACCTTCTGCTGGTTGCCGCCGGAGAGGGAGCGGATCTCTGTGCTCTGGCTGGGCGTCTTGATGCGCATGGCCTGGATGGACCAGTCGGTGTCCTCTTTCATCTTCTTGTCGCTCAAACAGATGCCGCCCATGAGGTAGCTCTTCAGGTTGGAGATGACCGTGTTCTCCCGGATGTTCCGGATGCCGAAGATGCCCGTGGCCCGGCGCTCCTCCGTGAGGAGGGCAAAGCCGTTTTTGATGGCCTCCCGGGGGGTACGGTTCTCAATCTGGGCGCCGTGGAGCTTGATGGAGCCCCCCTCCCGGGTCATGACGCCGAAGAGGTTCTCCAGCACCTCCGTGCGGCCCGAGCCGTCCAGGCCCGCGATGCCAAGGATCTCCCCCTTGCGCAGCTGGAAGGAGGCCTCCTTCAGCCGGGTGTACCGGCCGCTCATGCCCTGGACCTCCAATATCACATCGCCCTGCTTGTTGCTCTTGGGCGGGAAGCGGCTGGTGAGCTCCCGGCCCACCATGAGGCGGATGATCTCGTCCATGGTGAGCTCTGCGGCGGGCCGCGTGGCCACCCACTGACCGTCCCGCATGATGGTCACGTCGTCGCTGATGCGGAGGATCTCCTCCATCTTGTGGCTGATATAGATGATGCCGCAGCCCCGGTCCCGGAGCATATTGATGATGCGGAAGAGGTGTTCTACCTCCGTCTCCGTGAGAGAAGAGGTGGGCTCGTCAAAGACAATGATCTTGCTGTCGTAGCTGACGGCCTTGGCGATCTCCACCATCTGCCGCTGGCTGACGGGCATGGTGGACATGATGGCCTTGGGGTCCACGGTGACCTCCAGCTCCCGGAAAATCTCCTGGGTGCGCCGGCTCATGATCTTCTCGCTGACCATCAGGCCCCCCGCCACGGTGGGATAGCGCCCCAGCCACAGGTTGTCCTGCACGCTGCGGGTCAGGGCCTGGTTGAGCTCCTGGTGGACCATGGCCACGCCGTTTTCCAGCGCCTCCTTGGATGAACGGAAGTCCACCGGCTTTCCGTCCAGCACGATCTCCCCGCCGTCCTTGTGGTAGATGCCGAAGAGGCACTTCATCAGCGTGGACTTGCCCGCGCCGTTCTCGCCCATCAGGGCGTGGACGGTGCCCGGGCGGACGGTCAAAGACACGTCGTCCAGGGCCTTGACGCCCGGGAACTCCTTGCTGATGTGCCGCATTTCCAGCAATGCCGGCTGTTCCATACTCTCATTCCTCCCTTCTTTTTTCTGGACGATTTGGGTGTTGGGCTTCGCCCAAGCCCAGCAGGGGCCCTGCCCCTGCACCCCGCCGCCTTTTGAAAAAGGCGGGCGAAAACTTTATTTTGCGCGCTGCTGTGGATAGAATACGGGGCCGCCCGGCTTGCAGGCGGCCCCGCAGGTCAGATCTTGCGGTGTGCTTTCAGGCGCTTAGCCCAGGTAGGCGGCGTAGGGGACGCGGATCTTGGCGGAGTCGCCGTCCACGACCATGCCGTCGGTGTTGCTCATGAGGTTGCCGTCGGCAACGAAGTTATTGAGGAGCTTGACAATGGAGGAGGCCATACCCACGGCGTCCTGAGCCACGGTACCGGTCATGCTGCCGGCGGCGATGGCGTCCTTGGCGTTCTGCACGGCGTCCACGCCGAAGACGGGGATGGTCTTGCCGGAGCCGTTGTTGTAGCCGGCGGTCTGGAGAGAGGAGATGGCGCCCATGGCCATGTCGTCGTTGTTGCAGATAACCAGCTCGACCATGTTGTTGTTGCCCTCGGAGTACTCAGCCAGAACGGTGTCCATATAGTTGGTAGCCGCGGCGGAGGACCATGCGCCGTTGGGGTCCACCAGGTACTTGGTGGCCGCGCTGTCACCGGCGTAGTAGGTCAGCTCCTTCTTGCCCGCGCCGGTCAGCTGGGTGTTGGCGTCCTCCACGGAGAACTGGGTGCGGTACTCGGCCTCCACGTTGCCCTCCTGGCCCTTGAACATGACGTAGGAGATGGCGCCGTCGCCGTTGAGGTCAGTGGCCTCGTAGTTGGCGAGCAGGTAGTCGGCGATCATCTTGCCCTGCATGTGGCCGGCCTCGGCGGGATCGGTGCCCACGAAGGCGCACTTCTCGTAGCTGTTGATGGCGGACTTGTCAAAGTCGCGGTTGAAGAAGATGACGGGGATATCCTTCTCCTTGGCGGCGTTGATGACGTTCTGGGCGGCATCGGGGGAGGAGTTCTCCACGATGTTCACGATCAGAAGGTTCGCGCCGTTGGTGATGGCGGTGTTCACCTGGTCCATCTGGGTGGACTGGGTGGTGTTGCCGTCATAGTCGGTGTACTTCACGCCCAGGCTGTCCAGCTGCTTGTCCAGCTCGGCACGGACGGTGGAGATATACACGTCGGAGTAGTTGTAGTAGAACACACCCACGTTCAGACTGCTCACATCCGCGCCGGAGCCGCTGGGCTCACTGGGTTCGCTGGGGGTGCTGGGTTCGCCGGTCTGGGAGCCGTTGCTGGGCTGATCGCCATCCGGCTTCTTGTCGTCCCCGCCGCAAGCGGCCAGCGCCAGCACCATGGCCAGCGCCAGGACAAGTGCCAATACTTTTTTCAGTTTCATCCTTGTTTTTCCTCCAATAAAAAATAGTATTCCGCGCCGCCGAAGGCGGAACGGCTGAGGGCCGGAAAAATTTCCCAGCCGCTCTGTGGCTATTATACTGCATATTTCTTGCGGACAACATGGATAAATCGGTCAATGTTATAGACTATTCCACAAATTCATATGTTTTATCCCATTTCACACTGTCCTTTTTATACAAACCCCGCAGGTAGTTTTGGGCGCTTTGACAATTTGAACGGCGCGGCCGCTCAAGACTGCTTCCCCCGGGCCTGGTTGGCGTACTGCCTGGGGGAGACGCCCTTGATCTCCTTGAAGGCACGGGAGAAGTAGAAGGGGTCGTCAAAGCCCACGGAGTTGGAGATCTCCTGGACCGAGCAGTTGGTAGCCGAGAGCAGGGCGCAGGCCCGCTCAATGCGGTACTCCAGCAGAAAGCGCTTGGGGGAGATCTGGAAGCGCTTGACAAACCGGCGATAGAGGCTGGAGTGGCTCACCGACGCATAGGCCGCCAGGCCCTCCACCGTGATGGGCTCCTCGTAGTGGTTGATGATGTACTCCGCAGCCAGCTGGGCGCAGTCGAGGCTCTCCCGGCTCTGGCTCTGCCGCCGCTGGGCCGTGCGCACCAGGAAGGCCAGCAGGGAGTACAGCCGGGCGGTCATCTCCAGCTCCTCCCAGGAGGAGGTGCCGTAGGCGGAGTAGACCGCCTGGACCAGCTGGGCAATCTGGGCGCTGTCCCGTCCATAGAAGACGGGCTCGTCCGGGGTGAAGTCCGTGCGCTCCACGCAGGACTCCGCATCCAGCCCCCCGAAGCCCGCCCACACGTACTCCCAGGGGTCCGCGGCGTCGGCAAAGTAGTGGATGGTGGTGTCCGGATAGATCAGGAAGGTGTCCCCGGCGCTCAGCTCATAGCGCTGGTCCCGGCAGATATACACCCCCCTGCCCCGCACCACATGGTGCAGGAGGAAGTGGTTTCGCACACCGGGCCCCCAGCCGTAGCTGGGCGGACACTGCTGACAGCCCGTATTCTGGACATAGAGTGATGCCGTCCGGCGTTCCAACTTCATCGAGTGCTTATAGATGTTGCTCTGCTGATCGTTCATTGACATCTCTCCTCCTCTCAGGTGGCCTGCCCGGGCTGCGGGCAGCGGGAGGCCATGCGGGACGCCTCCCGTTCACTACATTATACATGAATTTCTCAGTGTTTGTCCACAGCTTATGTAGATTTTGACCGAAAATATCGAATTTTCTCCGTTCTTACCGGACTGATTTGGTAAATTTGTGGATTTTGCCGGGAAAAATTTTCCGCAGCCCGCTGGAGAGAGCTTTTCAGGGAGCCGCCCGCCGTTGACAAATGAAACCGTGGGGGCTATAATGGCGGAAAACCAGCAGAAAGATTAGAAAGGGGAGGGAGCTTCCATGGCAGTAAAACTCCAAAACCTCCACACCCACACCGTCTTCGGGGACGGACAGAACACGGCGGAGGAGATGGTCCGCGCCGCCATCGCCGCCGGGTGCGGCTCCCTGGGCTTCTCCGAGCACAGCCGGATGCCCGCCGCCGTGGCCAGCGGCTGGTGCATGACGGAGGCGGAGGAATCCGCCTACCGGCAGGAGGTCCTGCGCCTGCGGGAGGCCTATGCCGGGCAGATCGACCTCTTTCTCGGCCTGGAGCGGGACCTGGACGCCCTGCCCTCGCCGGAGCCCTACGAGTACCTCATCGGCTCTGTCCACGGCGTGTGGCGCAGCGGGGTGTACCTGCCTGTGGACGCCAGTCAGGCGGAGTTCTGCCGGGCTGTCCGGGAGCGGTACGCGGGGGACTACTTCGCTTTCATCCGGGACTACTACCAGCGTGAGGCGTCGGTGGTCCTCTCCACCCGGTGTCAGATCGTGGGGCACTTTGACCTGGTGGCCAAGTTCAACGAGGGCGGCTGTCTCTTTGACGAGGCGGACCCCCGCTGCCGGGACGCGTCCCTGGGGGCCCTGGAGGCCCTCTCGAAGCAGGACGTGGTCTTTGAGATCAACACCGGGGCCATGTCCCGGAACTGCCGCACAGTGCCCTATCCGTCGGACGTTCTCCTGCGCTCGCTGAGGGACTTCGGAGGCCGCGTCTGCATCTCCAGCGACAGCCACAGCGCCTCGACCATCACCCACGGCTTCGCCCAGGCGGCGGAGCTGGCCCTCTCCTGCGGCTTCCGGGAGACGTATCTGCTGGCCAGGGACGGCTTCCACGCCGTTGGCCTGGAGGAGTTCCGGGACGAGGCCAAGCGCCGGGCGTAAGCGGCCCCGCTCCAGCAAAAAAGCCTGCCGGGCACATCCGGCAGGCTTTCTGCTATTTTCTGCGAAACCGCTTGCTCTTGTTAATGCAGACGATGCCGCCCGCCGCCGCCGCGGCCAGGAGGCCCATCCCGGTCCACATCAGGTCCGCACCCTTGCCCCGGCAGAGGGCGGCCCCGAAGAAGACCCCTGGGAGCAGAAAGGCGTTCATGACGGCAAAGATTGCGATCTGTTCTCTGCTCATAGCGCGACTCCTTTCAAGCACGTATTTTTTAGTTTAACATACCACCGGTATTGCTGTCAACCATGGAAAATATTGATTGCACGCTCCGGTGGTTTGTGGTATAATCTGGAATAAGACAGCGGAACTGGAAGAAGGAGGGGTGCGGCCCATGGGGATCGTCACCAGAGTGGATGCAGACATCCAGCACTATTTTCAAGTGATCCTGGAGCAGGACCATGTGGAGGAGGGAGATATCCAGCGCCTGCTGGACGCGTACCGTGAGAAATTCGAGGTGGACTTCGTCTATGTAGGGGAGGTCCTAGTGGACCGCAAGGGGCTCTTTTTCACCCATGTGAGTGCCTCCTGCCCCCGGTATAACCTCCTGGGGAGGTCCCACGCCTTCCGGGAGGACTGGGAGAGCGCTGCCGCCTACGACGCGGAGGGCCTCAGCGAGGAGAGCCTGGACGGCAGCGCCGCCGCCCCGGACAAGAGCCTCCTCCACTACGCGATCATCCGCCTGGGGGAGTACGACGGCAGCATCGGCATGATCGACTTCCACCGCCGCCGCCAGTGGACAGCAGAGGAGCGCACCGCCGTGCAGAAGCTGGGCCGGGTGCTGCGCCATGTGCTGTACGTGGAGCGGGGGAGGAAGGTCAGCGCCGCAGAGCAGCTCCGCCTCAGCCGCCAGAGCGACGCCCTGGAGGCCGTCTTCGCCAGCGCCGACTGCGGCATCATGCGCCACAGCGCGGAGGGGGAGCTCATCAGCATCAACCGCGCCGCCCTGGACATCCTGGGCTACGAGAACGAGGAGGAGCTGGAGGGGGATTTTGACCTCATCGCCGGCAGTGTCCTGGACGAGGACAAGCCCCGCCTGCGCTCCGACATCCGGGGGCTGCAAGCCGTGGGAGACAGCGCCGGTATGAGCTACCGGGTCCTCCACAAGGACGGCGCCGTCCTCAATGTTGTGGGCAGTGTCAAGCTGCTGGAGGAGGACGGGGTCCGCTTCTACCAGCGCTTCCTCATCGACTGCACCGCCCAGCGGGCCCGGGAGGAGCGGGAGCTGCGCCGGGAAAAGCGCCGGCAGGAGGAGATGATCCGGGCCCTCAGCGTGGACTTCGGCAGCGTCTACTTCGTGGACCTGGACACCGGTATGGCTGTGCCCTACCGGATGAACGAGGACATCAAGCAGCGCTTCGGCGATATCTTCGTGGGGGAAATCTCCCTGAAGGACAGCGTGGAGCTCTACATCAATGCTGTTGTTTACGAGCCGGACAGGGAGATTCTGCGCCAGGGGGCGAGTATTGAGACCTTGACCGCAGAGCTTGCGGAGCGGGCCTCCTGCTACACCACCTACCGCACGTGCCGGAACGGAGTGATCGAGTACTTCCAGATGAAGGCCGCCCGGGCCGGTGCCTGGGCGGAGACCCACCGGGCGGTGCTGGGCTTCCGGAGCGTGGACGAGGAGATCCGCCACGAGATGTCCCAGAAGAAGCTGGTGGGGGACG
>CAJUOA010000119.1 GCA_910587785.1 uncultured Oscillospiraceae bacterium
CCAGGCTTGCGAAAACAGTCGTTTCCAGTCTACACATACTGCCACCCCCAGCGCCCGAATAGCCTTGTGCTGTTCGGGCGCTTTTACTTTTTATGTGGGCTGTCCCATCCGGCCCCGGTGTCGCGGCCCACCCCTCCTGTTCAGATTTCGTTTACCCCAAATCTGAACAGGAGGACAACACGATGGAGATCACCATCAAGAGATATAGCCGCAAACTGACCTATGAGGATGCCGTCACCCTGGACGAGTTCTGGGAGTTGGCCAAACGCACCGAGCGGAGCCTCGACCGGGAGCAGCGGCGGCATTGGGACGGGCGCGAGTGTGACGAGTACATAATTGCCGCCCAGGGCGTTCTGCCCTACTGCGCCACCCCGGAGGAACTGGTCTGCCAGCAGGAAACGATGGACGAAATTCTGGCGGTGCTGGCCCTCTGCACCCCCACCCAGCGGGAGCGGTTTCTGCTTTATGCGCTGTACGATTACGTCCACCGCTCCAAGCTGGGTTTTTACCGTCTTTTTCGAGTACCCATTGCGGTAATTTCGGGGCTTGTTTTCGACGCCCCGCACATTGTATCTGTAGAATCAAAAAAAGGGGGCCGGAAGGCCCCCTTTTCCCTATCTGACAGAAAACAGCAGATCCGTATACGACGGATACGGCCAATCCTCCGCGGCAGTGATCGTCTCCAACTCATCCACCGCACTGCGGAGCGCCGTCATCCCGGCAAACACCCTGTACCGGAAGTAATGCGCCGCCTCATAAGCATCCTTCCCCTTCGGCGCGGCCAAAGCGTCCTCCAGCGCCTTGCAGGCCCCCATCATCCTGGAAATCAGCGCCCCCAGCCTCCGAAGAAGCTCCTCCTCCGGACCGCAGTCCAAATCCGGAAGCACCGCCCGCTTCGCCGCCACCCCGGAGGCCGTCGCCCCCGAGAACCGGCTCACCGCCGGAAAGATACTCCGCTTGACCATATCGATCATGGTCCGCGCCTCAATGCCGATGACCTCGCAGTAGTTCTCCAAATGGATCTCATTGCGCGCCGCCAGCTCCTCCTCGGTAAACACCCAGTGCTTACTGAAAAGCTCGATATGCTTCGGCTGGAGATACGTCCCCAGCGCATCGACCGTGCAGGTGAGATTACTGAGCCCCCGCTTCTCCGCCTCCTGTATCCAGGCGTCCTCATATCCGTTGCCATTGAAGATGATCCTCTGGTGCGCTCTGAGGGTATCCCGAATCAGGTCATGGAGCGCCCCATTGAAGTCCTCCGCCCCCTCCAGCGCATCGGCGAACTGGCTGAGCTCCTCCGCCATAATCGTATTCAGCGCAATATTCGGCCCGGTAATGGATTGACTGGACCCCAGCATCCGAAACTCAAACTTATTCCCTGTAAACGCCAGCGGCGACGTCCGGTTGCGGTCCGTCGTATCCTGCGGGATAGGCGGCAGGCTGTCCACCCCGATGGACAGCGTCTTCTTACACGTATCCACATAAGCCGTACCCTGAATAATGGCATTCACGATCGCCGTCAGCTCGTCCCCCAGGAAGATGGAGATGATCGCCGGCGGAGCCTCCTGGGCCCCCAGCCGGTGGTCGTTCCCAGGATTGGCCACCGAACACCGCAGAAGGTCCTGATACTCGTCCACACCCTTGATAAAAGCCGCGAGGAAGAGCAAAAACCGCGCATTCTGACTGGGCGTAGAGCCCGGCTTGAACAGATTCAGTCCCGTATCCGTGGCCAAGGACCAGTTGTTGTGCTTCCCGGACCCGTTGACCCCGGCAAAAGGCTTCTCGTGGAGCAGGCACACCATATTGTGCCGCGCCGCCACCTTCTTCATGACCTCCATCGTCAGCTGGTTATGGTCACATGCAGTATTGGCGTCGGCGTAGATGGGCGCAAGCTCATGCTGTCCGGGGGCCACCTCATTGTGCTTGGTCTTGGCGAGGATGCCCAGCTTCCACAGCTCCTCATCCAGCTCCCGCATGAACGCCGCCACCCGGGGCTTGATGGTGCCGAAGTAGTGGTCCTCCAGCTCCTGCCCCTTGGGCGGCTTGGCCCCGAAGAGGGTCCGCCCGGTGAGGATCAGGTCCTCCCGCCGGTTATAGACATCCTTGTCGATGAGGAAGTACTCCTGCTCCGGCCCCACCTGACTGACCACCTTGCCCACGTCCATGCCGAAGAGCTTCAGCACCCGGACCGCCTGTCGGCTCAGCTCCTCCAGGGAGCGCAGCAGAGGCGTCTTCTTATCCAGCGCCTGCCCGCTGTAGGAGCAGAAGATGGTGGGGATGCAGAGACTGCCATCCTTGATGAAGGCGAAAGCCGTGGGGTCCCAGGCGGTGTAGCCCCGCGCCTCAAACGTCGCCCGCAGGCCCCCAGAGGGGAAGGAGGACGCGTCCGGCTCCCCCCGGACCAGCTCCTTGCCGGAAAACTGCATCAGCACCCGCCCCGTGCCGTCGGGCGCGATGAAGCTGTCGTGCTTCTCCGCCGTCACGCCGGTCATGGGCTGGAACCAGTGGGTGAAATGGGTGGCTCCGTGGTCCATGGCCCAGTTTTTCATCTCCGCGGCCATCTCGTGGGCCGTCTCCAGCCGCAAGGGCGTGCCCTCCTCCACGCACTGCTTCCACGCCCGGTAGCAGGTGTTGGAAAGGCGGCGGCGCATCACGTCCTCGTTGAAGACCAGACTGCCGAAGATGCTGTCAGGTTTGTTATCGCACATGAGAAGTCTCTCCTTCCGTCGCAAACAATAGGCGCATTTTACCCCCATCGCCGCCCGCTGTCAAGGGGAAGCTTTTTCGTCCCTTTCCCGCGCTCCGCCGGGATTTTGTCAATTTTTCCGGAGATTCCCAGCGTGTTTTTCAATGGAGGACATCTGGAAAAACGCTGACCGCCTCCCGCTGTCAGGGAAACGCGCCCCACAAAAAAGCGGCCTCCGGCGGGCCGCCTTTTTGTCAGATGCGATGATCTTGCATGATAAATGTGATAAACTTGCAAAAAAGTCCCGGACACCCAATAGTGCCCGGGACCTGTGTCACAGCGTTTTCACCAGATAGAGGACCAGACCGTCGTCATTACAGCAGGGCCCGTAGGGCGCGCAGACCCGGTCCTGATACCACACGCCGGACCCGTCCGGCACATAGCCCCGCTTGACATACATCCGCTGGGCACTGCCGTACCCGCTGTGGAGGCCGACGCCCAGCCAAACGGTGTCAGAGCGCTCCTTGGCGAGGCGCTCCGCCGCGTCCATGAGCTTCCCGCCGATGCCCCGGCGGCGGTAGTTCTCCAGCACGCCGAAGTCCACGATCTCCGGCCATCCGCTGTCCACGAAGGGGCCGGTTCGGGGGTCAAAGTAGACGTTCACATAGCCTACGGCCCCGCCGTCCACCTCCGCCGCAAGAGACACGCAGAGCCCCTGCTCCTGGTCCCGCAGACGTTTCTGGAATTTGCCGATATCCGCGTCCCAGCCCTGGGCCCGCTCGCCGTCGGTGAGGACCTGGGCGTCCCGGGGCTCCATGTTGCGGATGAGGAGGGAACTGTCCTGATAAAAAACCATCTTACTTAGCTCCTTTCGCGCCGCCCTTCAGGGCGTAGCGGGACAGATAGCCCTCGAAAGCGGACTGGAAGGCCGTGTTGCCGCCACCCTTGATCTCGCCTAAGTACTCGTGGGCCTGATAGGCATTCTGTGCGGTCTCGATCTGGGCCACGGCGATGTTGGAGCAGTGGTCGCTGACCCGCTCGCAGTTGCCCAGCAGGTCGGAGAGGATGAAGCCCATCTCGATGGTACACTCCCCCTTTTGGAGGCGGGCGACGTGGTTGCTCTTGATCTCGGCCACCAGCACATCAATGACCTGCTCCAGGGGCTCCACCTGGGCGGCAAGGGCCAGGTCATTGCCCGCGAAGGACCGGGTGGTCACCTGCAAGATCTCCCGCAGGGCGGCGAGAAGGGTATGGAGCTCCTCCTGGGCCGCGCCGGAGAAGTGGATATCCTTTTCCGCCATCTCCTCGGCGGTCTCCAGGATGTTCACCGCGTAGTCGCCGATGCGCTCGAAGTCGCCGATGGTGTGCAGCTGCTTGGAGACGTTCCGGCTGTCCTCGTCGGAGAGGGCCTTGCTGCTCAGCTGTACCAGCAGAGTGCCCAGCTTGTCCTCGTACTGGTCCAGATGGTCCTCGTTGGTGCGCACCCGCTCGGCGTCCTTCTCGTCGAACTTGTCCAGCAGGGAGAGGGCGCAGAGGATGGTATCCTCCGCCAAACGGGCCATCTCCACGGTCTTGCCGCCGCACTCGGCAATGGCCACGGAGGGGGTGGCCAGCAGGCGGGAGTCGATGAAGGTGAACGCGGCCTCGCTCCCCTTGCCCTCCTTGACCACCAGATAGGCCAGCTTTTCCAGCTGCTTGGAGAAGGGCAGGAGCAGGACGGTGGTGGCGATATTGAAGAGGCTGTGGACCATAGCGATCCCGCCGGGATCGATCAGGGCGTCCATGAAGGTATAGTCGATGAAGAGGCCGCCGCCGTAGAAGACCAGCAGGCCCGCCGCCGTGCCGCCCAGGTTGAAGAGAATGTGGATGACGGAAACCCGCCGGGCGCTGCGGTTGACGCCGATACTGGAGAGCAGGGCGGTGGCGCAGGTGCCGATATTCTGCCCCATGATGACGGGCAGGGCCATGCCGTAGGTGATGGAGCCGGTCATGGAGAGGGCCTGCAAGATGCCCACCGAGGCGGCGGAGGACTGGAGCACGGCGGTAAAGGCTGTGCCCACCGCCACGCCCACGAAGGGGTTTGTGAAGGCGGTAAGGATGGCGGCGAACTCCGGCGCCTCCGCCAGGGGGCTCACGGCGTCCTTCATCATCACCGTGCCGTACATCAGGACGGCGAATCCCACCATGATAGTGCCCACGCTGTGGCGGCGTCCGCCCTTGTCCACGGTGCGGAAGATGACGCCGATGAGGGCTACCACGGGGGCGAAGTTCTCCGGCTTAAGGAGCTGGAGGAAGAGGGCGTTGCTGTCGATGCCCGAGAGGGCCAGGATCCAGGCCGTCAGGGTGGTGCCCACGTTGGAGCCCATGATGACGCCCAGGGTCTGTCCCAGCTCCATGATACCGGAGTTGACCAGGCCCACCAGCATGACTGTCACGGCGGAGGACGACTGCATGGCGATGGTGATGCCCGCGCCCAGGAGGAGGCCTTTGATAGGGTTGCCGGTCATCTTCTTGAGGAGCTGCTCCAGTTTGCCGCCGGCCAGCTTCTCCAGGCGGGAGGAGAGGACCGACATGCCATAGAGAAAGAACGCCAGTCCCCCGCAGAGGGTGAAGAGGGAGAAAATATCCATAGAGGTCTCCTTATCTGTTTGTGTAAATCCCAAACTATCCCACAATACGGCAGTTTAACAGAAAAATGCAAATTTGACAAGGGGGTTTTCGGAAATTTAATGATCTGTTGATTTCTCAACAACAGATGGATGATTGATTTTCCCGGAGGCGTCCGGTACAATGGAGGCACACCGGTGAATCTGATGGACAAGGAGAGCAACATGGAAGTGAAATTAGGGGAGCACCTGCGCTCGCTCCGCCGCAGGGACGGGAGGACCCAGGAGGACCTGGCTGTGGCGCTGGATGTGACGCCCCAGGCGGTCTCCCGCTGGGAGAACGGCTCCTGCTACCCGGATATGGCGCTGATCCCGGCGATGGCCAACTACTTTGGCGTCACGATCGACGAGCTGTTCGGGTACAGGAATGACCGGGATAAGAAAGTTGACGCTATCATTCAAAAGGTGGAGTCGTTCCACATCAAAGGGCGCAGTGACGACGCGTGGGTGGAGGAGTGCCTTGGAATTTTGCGGGCGGGGCTTGCGGAATTCCCGCAGAACGAGAAGCTGCGGATCACTTTGGCCGATGCGCTGGCGGAGGCGGGGTGGAGACGGTACCACGAGTGGCTGTACTACGACGGGGAGGGGTACCTCCAGCACGACTATGACCGGCACAGGAAAAACGAGTTCTGGGAGGAGGCGGTGGAGGTCTGCGAGAGCCTTGTGAGCACCGCCGGGGACCATGAGGTCGTGACAAGGGCGGTCTCCATTCTGGTCCTGCTCTACCGGAACCTGGGGGAGACGGAGAAGGCGGCGGCCTGCGCAGGGCGTATGCCGGAGCTGAAGGACTGCCGGGAGGTTTTGCTGGCGGCGTCCGCAGACGGGAAGGAGGAGGCGAAGTATCTCGGGGACCTCCTGCTGAAGCTGGCGGGGCAGCTGACGAAGCACCTCATTTACGCGTTGATGGCGAACCGGGCCCACTATGAGAGCGACTTGGCGATGGAGAAGATCAAGGGAGCGATCGCGCTCTTTGATCTGGTCTGCGACGACGGCAATCTGGGAGAGTATCATGACGAGCTCATCAAGCTGAACCTCTACCTCTCCCGGGTGCAGTGGGAGCGGGGGGACCGCGATGAGGCGTTTGTGTCCCTGGACGAGGCGCTGCGGCACGCGAGGGCGCTGGAGAGGCTGTCGGACGGGGGAGAGCATTTCTTCACCGCGCCGCTGGTGTCGTTTGTCCAGTGCAGGACCGCGCCCTGGGAGGGCATCGCCGGGACTCTGCCGGAGGATTGGCCGTTTTGGGGTATGCCGGAGTGTGGTCCGATAGAAACGGAGATCAAGGCTGACCCGCGGTGGGGGAAGTGGGTCAGGGCGTGTAAAAGCAATCAATAGCGGCAAAAAGTGCGCCTTCCAAAAGGAGGCGCACTTAACAATCTATGGGCGGTCCTTGAGCATACGCAGCTGATGGATCAATTTGCAGCACTCCGTGCCGGGGAGCGGCACCGGCGGGCGCCCGGGATAAAAGGAGCCAAGATAGTTGCGGATAACCCGTTCCCCAAACGTTTTTTCCTCAAAATTGGGGACATAGCTCTGGTAGAGCTCCAAGATACGGTATTTGTGAAGGGTGGGCCGTCCGAAATGCAGCTGTGCGGCCGTGATTGCCTTATAGGCTAGGAACATCAGCCTGGGGTCGCTGGTCCCGAGGGACGCCGCACGGGTGTCGAGGGCGGCCAACCAGTCTCCAGCGGCACCGGAGGGGGACGGAGCCGGAGGCAGGATGTGGTCCAGTTCCTCCCCGTACAGAGAGAGGTGGTGGGCGCGCAGATCGAACAGGGTGGTGGAAAAGGGGGCGTAAGGCGACGGGATGGCGGCCTCCTCCAGGGTCCTGGGCACCGCGCTTTCAGGGGAGCGGCTGAGGTCGATCCCGCCGGGGCAATGGGAGGGGAATGCTTCCCCTTTCAGCCGGTCCAGGGTATCCCGCAGCCAGAGGATGTCCCGTTCCGCGCCGGAATCGTCTGTTTCAGACGTAATCACGCCTACATCCAAGTCGCTGCTGCAATCCAGCCAATCTCCCCTGCAATAGGAACCGTAAATATATATTGAACGGATCGAGGGCAGGGAGGCATGGCGAAGGGCGGCTTCCAGTCCGCTCACGATCAAGTCCGCCAACTGTTTGGTACTCATACCGCTGCTCCTCCGGAAATCTCTGTCACGATCAGCCGTCCGCCATTTACGGTGAAATGGACCTCCAGACCGGCAAAGGACATGCCGTAGACCCGGTCCGGGTCCGCCTGGTAGGAGGGGCGTGGGTCCTGGGCGAGGACGCCCAGAAGGGCAGCCCGCTTTTCATCGGGCACCTGCTCCAGGAGGGCGGGGGGGCAGTCCACGGCCAGCATGACGCGCTCCACCCGGTCGGTAAAGCCCCCCGCAGCCTCGGGCAGGGAATCGGCGTAAGGAATATAGGGTTTGATATCGTAGATGGGGGTGCCGTCCAGGAGGTCGGCTCCGGCGACATGGAGGACGGGGCCAAGGACGGGGTCCTGTTCCACGGCTTCGAGGCCCACGGCGGAGAGGCCCAGGGCGTTGGGGCGGAAGGGGGAGCGGGTGGCGAAGACGCCGAGGCGTTTGTTGCCCCCCAGCCGGGGCGGGCGGACGGTGGGGGACCAATCCGGGCGGACGGCCTGGGAGAACTGCCAAATGAGCCAGATATGGCTGAAATCCTCCAGGCCCCGGAGGGCATCCGGATTGCGGAACTCCGGCTCAAAGACCACCAGGGCTTTGCAGTCCTGGACCAGGCCGCTTTGGCGGGGGATGCCGAATTTTTCGGAGAAGTCGGTTTTGATGCGGGCGATGACTTGGATGGTGTGGGTTTCGGGCATGGGGAGGGCTCCTTTCTTAGTGGTTTGGGAGGGAATGCCCCGAACAGGGGGCCACAGTTCTGCTGGTCTGCCCAGCATTTCGAGAGAAGCGGGCGCACAATGTGCGTCCCTACAAAAGTGGTACGCCGTATCGCAGGGCAGTCCCGCCCGCACCGTGCCGGTGGCCCGGTAGTCTCTCAAAAGAATCGTGCTTCTCGGAGGCGAACCCAACGATGAAGACCGAAGGGCCAGGGAGTTGCGGCGGAGATTCGACTACCATCGGCCCAGGGCAGGAATTGAGAAAAACCAGACAGACAGGTCGTAGCGTAAATAAAAAACCCCCGTAATCAAGGAAGATTCTTAAGAAAC
>CAJUOA010000120.1 GCA_910587785.1 uncultured Oscillospiraceae bacterium
TGGGCATCGAGAGGCCCCGGGTGGCCCTGCTGAACATCGGCAGCGAGGACAGCAAGGGCGACCAGCTCCGCCGGGAGACCTATCAGGCTCTGCGGGAGGCCGGGGACGGCGGGCATCTGAACTTCGTGGGCAACATGGAGGCCAAGGAGGCCGTCAAGGGCGGGTGCGACGTGCTGGTGGCCGACGGGTTCTCCGGTAACGTGATGCTCAAAACCATCGAGGGCGTGGGGTCCTTCATGGGCGGGGAGCTCAAGAGGATGTTCCTGGGGAGCCTCAAAACAAAGGTGGCGGCAGTGCTGGTCAAGGACGGACTGCGCTCCTTCAAGGACCGGCTGAACCCGGACACCATCGGCGGCACGCCCTTCCTGGGACTGCAAAAGCCGGTCATCAAGGCCCACGGCGCCAGCAGCGCGCGGGCCGTCGAGAACGCCGTCTATCAGGCCGCCGCCGCCGCGGAGGCGGATCTGGCCGGGGAGATCGAGGCCCATATCGGCCTCATGAAACTCACCGGCCCGAAGGGAGAGAATTGATCCCGGTTGAGGGAAAATCTTTCCTCCCTATTGACAGCATGGAAGAAAAGTTTTATCATGCGATATGATCCCAAAAATTCCCTTGGGAAAGGAGGATAGTGAATGCAGGACATTTTTGAACGGATGCAGAAGATCATCGCCGAGCAGTTCGCCGTGGACGCGGAGGAGATCACTGCGGAGACCAACTTTGAAGACGATCTGGGCGCCGACTCCGTGGACCTGGTGGAGCTCGTGATGAGCATGGAGGAGGAGTTCGAGATCGGCGAGGTGCGCGAGGACGAGCTCAGCGGCCTGACCACCGTGGGCGACTGCGTCAACTACCTGACAAAGAAGCTGGATGCCTGAGTGCGTAAAAGAGCCCCGCCGGGACGGCGCAGGGCGTGCCGCAGGCGGGGCTCTTTTCGGTCATTTCAAGCTTTTCGGAAAGGAGAGATGCGACATGGAATCCCTGGAGAAAAAACTGCGCTACAGCTTTCGGAACCGGGAGCTCCTCAGCGAGGCCCTCAACCACAGCTCCTACGCCAACGAGCACCGGGGCGGGCTGGGGAGCAACGAGCGGCTGGAGTTCCTGGGGGACAGCGTGCTGGGGTTCGTAGCGGCGGAGTTCCTCTTCAAGACCTACCACGACCTGCCGGAGGGGGACCTGACGAGGATGCGGGCGTCCCTGGTGTGCGAGCAGAGCCTGTACGAGGTGGCCAAGGCCCTGGACCTGGGGCGGTACCTGAAGCTGGGCCGGGGCGAGGAGACCGGCGGCGGCCGGGAACGGCAGTCCATCCTGGCGGACGCCGTGGAGGCCCTCTTCGCGGCCATCTACCTGGACGGCGGCATCGAGGAGGTGCGCAGCGTCATCTGGCAGGTGCTCCTCAGCAAGGCCCCCGCCGCCGAGGAGCGCCGGGACTACAAGACCACCCTCCAGGAGGTGGTCCAGCGCAAGAGCGGACAGGTGCTCACCTACCACATGCTCAGTCAGAGCGGGCCGGACCACGACAAGACCTTCCTCTTCGATGTGCGCCTCAACGGCGCGTCCATCGGGCAGGGCGAGGGCCGCAGCAAAAAGGAGGCCGAGCAGGCCGCCGCCCGGGACGCCCTGGAGCGGATGAGCCGCTAGAAGCCATGTCATTCTGGACGGAGTGAAGGATCTCTCCCGATCCTCCGCTGCGTCCAGGATGACAGTTTTTTTGCTCGGAGGTAAAAAATCCCTTCGGAGGCAAAAAAACGGTGGAAAATCGCATACAGCTGTGCTATGATAGGAAATGAAAACATGTGAAGGAGGCTCCATCGTGAATATTCTGAACGCACTGCTCCTGGGGATCGTCCAGGGGGTGGCGGAATTCCTGCCCATCTCCAGCTCCGGCCACCTCTCCATCGCCCAGAACCTGCTGGGCTGGGGCGTGGAGGGCGCGGATGATGTATTTTTCGACGTACTGCTCCACCTGGGCACCCTTGCGGCTGTCTTTGCCGCCTATTGGCCGGATATCCGGGAGATGGTGCTGGAGTTCTTCCAGATGGTCTCCGATCTCGCCTCCGGCCAGGTGCCGGAGAACGTCCCCCCTGCCCGGCGGCTGATATTGCTCATCATCGTGGGCACGCTGCCCCTCTTCCTGGTCCTGCCGGTGCGGCACTTCGTGGAGGGGCTCTACGGCAATACATACTTCGTGGGCATGGCCCTGCTGGTGACAGGGCTCCTGCTCTACGGCTGCGACAAGCTCCGCCGGGGCCGGAAGACCGCCAAGAACGCCACCGTTACCGACGCCCTCATCATCGGCGCGGGGCAGGCCATCGCCACCTGTCCGGGCATCTCCCGATCCGGCATGACCATCTGCGCCGGGTGCCTCTGCGGACTGGAGCGGCGCTTCGCGGTGCGCTTCGCGTTTCTGCTGTCCATCCCGGCGGTGCTGGGGGCCAACATCTTGCAGATCAAGGACGTGGCCGCCGCCGGCGTGGACTGGAAGCTCCTGCCCGCCTATCTGGTGGGCGTCGTGGTGGCCGCGGTGGCCGGGTACCTCTCTATCCGCCTGGTCCACATGGTGGCGGAGAAGGGCCGCTTCGGCGCGTTCGCCTACTACTGCCTGGGCGCGGGGGGGCTGACCATCCTCCTGACCGTCCTCAAGGCTCTGGACCTGCTCCCGTGGCTCAAGGCGGCGGTGTGATGGCGATGGAACGAGAGCTCTGGGACGCCTATGACCGGGCGGGGGACCTCCTGGGCTTCGACCTGGTCCGGGGGGAGCCCATCCCTGCGGGGGCCTTCCACCTGGTGGCGGAGGTCTACGCCGTCACCACGGACGGCCAGGTCCTCGTCACCCGGCGGCACCCGAAGAAGCCCTTCGGCGGCCTGTGGGAGGTCACCGGCGGGTCCGTCCTCAAGGGGGAGGGCCCGGTGGAGGGCGCTCTCAGGGAGCTGCGGGAGGAGACGGGCATCGCCGTCTCTCCGGTGGAACTGCGCCCCGTCTATGTGGATGTCCGCGACAACCTGCGGGAGGGTCAGCCCTCCATCTATCACTGCTTCCTGACCGCCTTCGCCCCCCGGGAACAGGCCGTCCGCCTCCAGGAGGGGGAGACGGTGGACTGGAAGCTCCTTCCCTGGGAGGACTTCCGGCGCTTCGTGCTGACGGATGGATTTGTAGAGGCCGTCCGCCGCCGCTTCCTGAAACACCGGGAGGCCTTTGACCGGCTGATGGCGGAATGTTTTGGATAAAGAGGGAGAGTCCATGGCAACGACACAAAAGAAAACCTCGTCCAGGAGCAGGAGCGGCGGAAGCCGCTCCGCCTCCGGCGCAAAAAAAAGCGGCGGCAGCAGGAGCAGCGCCTCCCGCGCCGCCGTCCAGGCGCCCATCCGCCGGGAGGTGGGAGGCGTCTGCCTCCTCCTGCTGGCCCTGTGCGTGCTGGTCAGCTACTTCACCAGCGAGGGCTGGCTCATCGAGCTCTTCCCCAGGCTCCTGAAGGGGTGCCTCGGGGTGGGGTTCTATCTGGTGGTCCCCGCGCTCGCCGCCGCCAGCTGGGTGCTCTTCACCCACCGGGGACAGCCTGTGGGATTGCGGACCGCCGCCGCCCTGCTGGTGCCCTACCTCTTCGGCGGGCTCTGGCACATGCTCTTTTGCAGGGTGGACCTGGAGGACGCGGCGACACTCTTCCCCACGCTCTGGGAGACCGGGTACACCCTGGAATCCGGCGGCGTCCTCTCCGGGGCCACGGCCCACGGGTTCATGGCCGTGCTGGGCCGTCCGGCGTCGGTGATCGTATTCGTGGTGCTCATCGCCATTTTGCTCATGGCGGTGTCCCGGCTGACGCCGGAGGTCATTCTGGAGCTCTGGCGCTCCCGCCCGGACTACCGGGAGGAGGACTACTACGACGACGATTACGACACCCCTCCCCCGCCCCCCAAGCCCGCCAAGGCCAAGAGCGCGCCGAAAAAGCCCCCGGCCAAGGCCCGCTCCCCCATCGACATCCCCCTGGACGGCGAGTCCGACCGCCGCAGCGACCCCTGGACGCCGGAGAAGGCCGGAGCGCCCTCCCAGTTCTTCCAGCCCAGGGAGCAGGACCGCCTCACCCCGGCGGACCTCCTCCGGGAGGCCCACGCCGCCCCCCCGCCTGTGGAAGAGGAGCCCCCTGTGCCGGAGGCCCCCCCGGTCCGGGAGCCGGAGCCCATCCGCCGGCCTGAGCCCGAGGTCTTCGCGGCCCCCGAGCCGGAACCGGAGCCCGCGGCAGCTGTGGAGCCCCCTCCCCCGCCGCCTCCGCCTGCGGAGCCGAAGCGGAAAAAGAAGTCCGGCATCACCGCCGACGACGTGGAGGAGGCCTCCGCCCAGGTGGCGGCGGAGATCGAGAGCGTCATGGCCGCGGGAGACGGCGAGTACTCCTACCCGCCGGTGTCCCTTCTGGAGCCGGGAAAGCCGGAGAACTTCATCGAGGCCGGGTCCGAGCTCCGCCTCAACGCCCAGCGCCTGGCGGACACCCTCCAGAGCTTCGGCGTCAGCGCCTCCGCCGGGGATGTGGTCCGGGGACCCGCCATCACCCGGTACGAGTTCATGCTGGACCAGGGGGTCAAGCTCAACAAGATCACGAACCTGGCCGACGACATCGCCCTGGCCCTGGGGGCAAGCGGCGTGCGCATCGCCCCCATCCCCGACAAAATCTCCGTGGTGGGCATCGAGGTGCCCAACAAGGCCGTCTCCCCGGTGCTCATCCGGGACGTGATCGAGTCGCGGACCTTCAGCGAGCACCGCTCCGCCGTCTCCTTCGCCGTGGGCCGGGACATCGGCAACCAGGACATCGTGGGCGACATCGCCCGATTACCCCATGTGCTCATCGCCGGCACCACTGGCTCGGGCAAGTCGGTGTGCACCAACTCCCTCATCATCAGCCTCCTCTACAAGTCCAGCCCTGAGGACGTCCGATTCATCATGGTGGACCCGAAGATGGTGGAGCTTGCCCCCTACAACGGCATTCCACACCTGCTCATCCCCGTGGTCACGGACCCGAAGAAGGCCGCCGGGGCCCTCCAGTGGGCGGTGTTCGAGATGATGAAGCGCTACAAGACCTTCGCCGAGCTGGGGGCCAAGAAGCTGGAGGAGTACAACGCTATCGCCGCCAAGCGGGAGGACATCCCCCACATGCCGTCGGTGGTGGTGGTCATCGACGAGCTGGCGGACCTGATGCTGGTGGCGGCCAAGGAGGTGGAGGAGTCCATCTGCCGGGTGGCCCAGATGGGCCGCGCCGCCGGGATGCACCTGGTCATCGCCACCCAGAGCCCCCGTGCCGATGTCATCACCGGCCTCATGAAGGCCAACATCCCCAGCCGCATCGCCTTTGCGGTGGCCTCCGGCCTGGAGTCCCGGATCATCCTGGACGACATGGGCGCGGAGAAGCTGGTGGGCCGGGGCGACATGCTCTACGCCCCCCTGGGCAGCGGCAAGCCCATCCGGGTCCAGGGCTGCTTCATCACCCCGGAGGAGATCGACCGGGTGGTCCGCTTCGTCAAGTCCACCGGCGAGGCCCAGTACTCCGACGAGGTCATGCGGAAGATCGAGGAGTCGGTCCAGGAGAAGGACAAGAAGGGCGGCGGCGCTTCCGCCGAGGCCCCCGCGCCCTCCGACGAGACCGACGAGCTCCTCCCCGCCGCCGTGGACGTCATCCTTGAGACCGGACAGGCCTCCGTGTCCATGCTCCAGCGGCGGCTGAAGCTGGGCTACTCCCGGGCCGCAAGGCTCGTCGACCAGATGGAGGAGCGGGGGTATGTAGGCCCCTTCGAGGGCTCCAAGCCCCGGCAGCTGCTCATCACCAAGGCCAAGTGGCAGGAGATCCAGATGGGCTCCTCCCCCGCCCCGGAGGACGGCGAGGACGCGCCCGAAGAGGACGTGCTCTGGGACGAGGAATGATCGACCGGACACTTTGCAGGGACGCGCGTTCTGCGTCCCTGCTTTTTTATTTTGGCTCGCGCTCCCCTCTTGCCAACAGGGCGCGGGTGTGGTATACTGACCGGCGAAAATAGAAAGGGGGACGGCTATGCTCCTGGCAGTGGACATCGGCAACTCCAACATCTCTCTGGGGATCTTTAACGCTGAGGCGCTCCTCATGCGGGCAAAGGTCTCCGTCCAGACCCGGCGCAGTGCCGACGAATACGCGGCCGTGCTCTACAGCCTCCTGCGGATGCACGGCATTGAGCCGGAGGATATCGGCGGCTGTATCCTCTCCTCTGTGGTGCCCGGCCTGACAGGGCTGGTGGAGGAGGCGGTGCGGTCCGTGACCGGCGCGGCGGCAGTCCGGGTGGGGCCCGGCATCCGCACGGGCTTCCGCATCCGCATCGACGACCCCTCTCAGCTGGGGGGCGACCTGGCGGCGGACGCCCTGGCGGCGCTGACCGAGTACGGCGCGCCGGTGGTCATCATCGACGCCGGGACCGTCACCACCATCGCCGCCGTGGACAAGGAGCGGACCTATCTGGGCGGGTGCATCCTGCCGGGCCTCCGGGCCGGGGCGGCGCTGCTGCAGGAGACCGCCGCCCTGCTGCCCTCCATCGAGCTCACCGGGCGCTCGGAGGAGTGCCTGGGCCGCACCAGCGCCGGAGCCATGCGGAGCGGCCTCCTGCTGGGCAGCGCCATGATGGTGGACGGCTTTCTGGACCGCTACACCGCCCTGCCCGGCATGGCGGGGGCAAAATGCGTTGCCACCGGCGGTTCCGCAGACTTGGCCACCGCCCACTGCCGCCGGGAGATCATCCGGGACCCGGACCTGACGCTGAAGGGCCTTCGGTACCTCTACGAGGCCAACCGGCCCAAGCGGCGGCATCCTTGAGGTAATAACGGCCCTGCCGTTGTTATAAAAATTTGCGCGCCGTACTCCTGACAGCGGGAGACGGCAGCGCGAGGTGAAATACCCTCAAAGGAGAACAAAACCATGGCAAACAGCAGCAAAGTCCACCAGATCACACGGATGGCGATACTGGCGGCAATCATCTTCCTTCTGGCCTTTACCCCCCTGGGGTATCTGGTGGTGGGCCCCATCGCGGCGACTACCGTCCAGATGCCGGTCATCGTGGGCGCAGTGGTGCTGGGCCCCGCCTCCGGGGCGGTGCTGGGCCTCTTCTTCGGCCTGAGCGCGGTCCTCAAGGTGCTGACCATGCCCGGCGCGGACCCCTTCGCCACCTTGGCTCTGACCCACTCCCCTCTGGCCTATCTGGCGGTCTGCCTGGGCGCCCGGGTGCTCATGGGATGGCTCACCGGCCTTCTGGCCGCGGGGCTGAAGAAGACCCGCGCCCTGGATGGCGGACGCTCCATCATCCGCTACGGCGCGGCGGGGTTCGTGGGCGCGGCTCTGAACACCATGCTCTATCTGGGGGGCCTGTGGATGCTCTGCGCGGGCGTCATCTCCCAGTACTATGGCATTGACCTGAGCGGCGTGGGCTCCTTCGTCATGACTGCGGCGGTGACCTTGGGTACGCCGGAGGCCCTGGTCTCCTGCGTAGTGGTCGCGGCGGTGTGCAAGGCGCTGGAGAAGGTCCCGGTCCTGTACCGGAAAGCGGTTTGAGGCACCGTCCGGAGCAGGCCGAGCCTGGTCCCTCTTTTTTGACATGCAGAAGGGCTGCAGCAACGAATTGCTGCAGCCCTTTCATGCGTTGTTATTTGTGGGATATTTTGCCCGTCTTAAATCAGACTACCCAAGCACTTTCCCCTCATCATCCCCCTTCAGGGGAGATGATGCCAGGTAGATTTGGGGGAAAAACCAGGGTATTACTTTTGCAGAGCAAGCTTTTTTAAACAATTTTTCGCTATTCTGGTGGGATGCCTGGGGCTGGTTTCGGGAGTCTGGCCGCAGCTTCAGGCCGTCGTATCCCGCTGTGCCGCCGGGGTTGTCCCTGGCAAGTCCGCAGAGCCCCTTGACCTGTGATATGGCGTGGTTGCTGACGTGAAGATTATAACGCTATTTGACCCAGGTCTGGATTTCCTGATAGGTCGCGTGTTTTGTCTGTAGGTACGCGCCGGGCTCATAGTCGTCTGTCTCGACTATGAGCCCGAACACGTTACGGTACACCGCAAGCCTGGCTTGTGATACGGTGTTCGTATACCTAACGGTTGCATCTGTGCTATAAAAACGATATTTTCTCAAATTCGTTGCGGCGCAATGGGTTCATGGCTTTTAGAATAGGCTCCCCGAAGCCAAGCACCGCCATACCGGTGTAACTGTATTCGCCGGAGGCCGCCCCCTCCCCGTGAAGTCCAGGGACACAGCTCATCCCCTGTGGAACACTGATGACCCGGTTGGCCGTCAGGTCTCCGAATTGGTCGTAGGTCCGTCCCAAAAGGTGCCGTCCGTCCTCTGTCCTCCAGGTAAAGCTGCTGCATCCAAAATCCATATCAAAAACCTCCTGTTTTCTCATATTGTTGTCCAGTGGACTTGCAATTATTTTTGACAGGGGGTATTATAAACCGTGTGGCCGCCACGCAGTCAAGGGGTATTTTTAATTTTTGGAGGAAAT
>CAJUOA010000121.1 GCA_910587785.1 uncultured Oscillospiraceae bacterium
TTTTGTTTGCTTCTATTATACCACCTCTGTCAAACTTGTGTAGACACTATCTAATACCATCAAGAGGACAGAGGATCGCTTTGCCGGAGCGTCCACTGCTTTTTCAAGGAGAGGGAGAGGTTAAGACCTACAGCACAACAAAATGGCCCGGACACACAAATCATCATGCGCCCAGGCCGTTTTATTAAGCGCGAAAATCCACAGTTGATTCACTGAAGGTGGAAGATTGCGCAGAAGTTTTAGGGGCATTCATCTCCGCACGCGCAACATCCCGAGCTTGCTTATAAGATCATTGAAATGCCCCAAAAACTGATTTTCTGCTCTGGTAGTTAAATTTATCCAACCGCCAATGTTGCCTGAATTATAATGCGCAATTTGTTCCCCATCAGGCGAATATACGGTTGCGGACTGGTTCTCAGGGGGGCTGTGAAGGTCCCCAGAACAACCGCCAGCCAGCCCGCTGAAAGATCTCGCATTGCGTTTTTAGACGCTTCAACCGCCTTTTTCTGGATGATAGGCGTTTTCCCCCGCCTGGCAGCTTCCGGAGGATTATTGGCTCCACGAACTTGCATATCCCACTATCCCCTTCCTGATTTTGATAATCCGTGTTTGTGTTGCGAACTTCTATTAGTATTTATATTGGTAAATTCCCACCGGAATTTAATAGTAGTGCTGAAAACAATCGGAAGGGCAGCGGGAAAAATTCGAGAGAGCGCGAGTACAAGCCCATCCGGGACGATTTGCGGAAACTCCAGCAGCAGGTGAAGCGCAGCGCCGATGCCACCATACAGCGGCAGGAGCAGACCCGGCAGAAACGGCGGGATGCGGAGTGTTCATTCCACCTCCAGCTCCGGCCTGGTCAGATCAATGGTGACCAGGGTGCCCTTCCCGGGCTCGGAGTCCAGGGAGATGGTGTGGCCCAGGCGGCGGCAGATCTCCCGGCTCAGGTAGAGGCCGATGCCGGTGGCCCGCTTGTCCATGCGGCCATTGCAGCCGGTGAAGCCCCGGTCGAAGACCCGGGGCAGGTCCTCGGGGGCGATGCCCACGCCGTCGTCCCGGACGAGGAGGCGCTCTCCCTCGCACCAGACCTTCACATGTCCGCCGGGGGCGTATTTGACGGCGTTGGAGAGGACCTGCTCCACCACCAGTTGCAGCCACTTCTCGTCCGTGAGCACTTGGAGGCCGGTCTCCTCCAGCTCCAGGGACACCCTGCTCCGGATGAAGAGGGGGGCGTACTTCCTGGCGGCTTGGCGGAGGATGGCGTCCAGTGCGTACTCCCGGATGAGGTAGTCGGTGCCGCCGCCGTCCAGTCGGAGGTAGCTCAGGGCAAGCTCCACATACCGCTCCACCCGGAAGAGCTCCGCCTCCAGGTCCCGGACGTGGTCCGCCGGGTCCTCCCGGAGGAGCAGGCGCATGGCGGCGATGGGGGTCTTGATCTGGTGGACCCACATGGTGTAATAGTCCAGGGTCTCCCGCCGGCGGGCGTCGGAGGCGGAGGAGACGGCGCGCAGGGTGTCCCCCAGCTCCAGCAGGAGGGCTTGGTAGACCTCCTCCCTGGGCCCCCGGGCCTCGGGGAGCTGGTCCAGGAGCAGTGCCGCCTGTCCCCGCAGGCTCTCCAGATAGCGGACCCGTTCCCGGCAGCGGAGGAGGTCCACCGCTGTCCAGACGGCGAAGGCCGCCGCGCACAGCAGGGAGGCGTAGCCCACCGCCTCCGCCGGGAGGTCGTAGAGCCGGAGTACCTGGGCGAACAGCCCCACGCACAGCACCAGCAGCAGGGCGAACCAGGCCCGCTCCTTGAAATATCCCCAGATGATGCGCATATACCGTCCTCCTTACTCAATCAGATACCCCAGCCCCTTCTTCGTCCGGATAAACTCGGTGAGGCCCAGGCCCTCCAGCTTCCGCCGGAGGCGGGCCATATTGACGGTCAAGGTGTTCTCATCCACAAAGCTGTCCGTCTCCCAGAGGCGCTGCATGAGGGTCTCCCGGGACACGGTCCGGCCCTTCTGCTCCAGGAGCACCTGCAACATGCGGTACTCGTTCCGGGTGAGCTCCAGCTTTTGGCCCTCGTAGGTCAGGGAGTTGTCTCCGGTGTCCAGCACCGCACCCCGGGCCTCCAGCAGGGGTGCGGCGGCGCCGAAGTCGTAGGTCCGGCGCAGGAGGGCCTGGACCTTGGCGGTGAGCACGTCCAGGTCAAAGGGCTTGGCCACGAAGTCGTCGCCGCCCATGTTCATGGCCATGACGATGTTCATGTTGTCCGACGCGGAGGAGAGGAAGACGATGGGCACCCGGCTGACTTTCCGCATCCCGGCGCACCAGTGGTAGCCGTTGCGGAAGGGCAGGCCGATGTCCAGCAGGACCAGGTGGGGCCCAAAGGCCTGGAACTCCTCCAGCACGCGCTGGAAATCCATCACGCGATGGACCTCCCAGCCCCAGGAATCCAGGTGCTTGGCCACCGCGCCCGCGATGGACTGGTCGTCCTCTACGAGAAAAATCCTGTACATGATGGCGCCTCCTTTCAGGCATTTGTACCGTTCCGTTTTATTTGCTTTTTCCTCAAAATCACAAGCGCGTAACAAAGCAGAGTTACAAATTGAACTCCCCCCACAACAATATTTCCTAATTCGCTTCCTCCGGCGCTTATAAACGAACAAAAATCGTGGAAAGTATGTAGGGCGATACAGAGCCAGATGCTGTAGCAGGTGATAAAAACAAGCGCAAATACGATACCAAATATGAACGCAAAGCATATCTGCAAAATCGTCTCAACAATGCCCGGTATTTTACACAGTAAAAAACGATGGTAATCAGCACGAACGCCCAGATGACAAGTCCGCGCGCCACAGCAGATGCGGCTCCCTCCAGGCTGTTGACCACAGCGGCCGCACTCTGGAAAAAAGAAAACCAGAAGCAGGAGCCCCGCGGCAAGGATCGTTTTCGCTGTTCTATGTGCTCCAGTCTCTTGAGCATCCATGTAAAGCCCCCCCAAAGGAACTTTTGTCCGCAAGGCTTCGTCCTGCTCCCGGGTACTAAGACAAGCCCAGGAGCAAGCGAAGCTTGCGGACAAAAAGTTTTTCTTCTTTTGCTACTTTTCTTCTTTGTACACAAAGAAGAAAAGTAGATTACTTCTTCGCCAGATACTCGTCAATAGCCTTCGCGGCAGTCTTGCCGGCGCCCATAGCGAGGATGACGGTGGCCGCGCCGGTGACGGCGTCGCCGCCGGCGTAAACGCCCTCGCGGCTGGTGAGGCCCTCCTCGTTGACGATGATGCCGCCCCGCTTGTTGATCTCAAGCCCCTTGGTGGTGGACTTGATGAGGGGGTTGGGGCTGGTGCCCAGGGCCATGATGACGCAGTCCATGTCCATCTCGAACTCACTGCCGGCCTTCTCGATGGGGCGGCGGCGGCCGGAGGCGTCGGGCTCGCCCAGCTCCATCTCGATGCACTTGAGGCCGCAGACGGAGCCGTTTTTCGGGTCCCGCTTGTCCTCGGGGTTGTTGTAGCCCAGGATAGCCACGGGATTATTGAGGGTCTTGAAGATGATGCCCTCCTCCTTGGCGTGCTCCACCTCCTCGGCACGGGCGGGGAGCTCGGCCTCGGAGCGGCGGTAGACGATGTACACCTCGGCGCCCAGGCGCTTGGAGCAGCGGGCGGCGTCCATGGCCACGTTGCCGCCGCCAACCACGGCCACCTTCTTGCCCTGGAGGGGCATGATGGGGGTGTCAGAGCCCTCCTTGTAGGCCTTCATGAGGTTGATGCGGGTGAGGAACTCGTTGGCGGAGTAGACGCCCTTGAGGTTCTCGCCGGGGATGTGCATGAACATGGGGAGGCCCGCGCCGGAGCCGATAAAGACGGCCTCGAACTGGAACTCCTCCATGAGCTCGTCGATGGTGATGGAGCGGCCAATGACGGCGTTGGTCTCAATCTTGACGCCCAGGTCCTTGAGGCCGTCCACTTCCTTCTGGACGATGGACTTGGGGAGGCGGAACTCGGGGATGCCGTATACCAGGACGCCGCCGGCCAAGTGCAGGGCCTCGAAGACGGTGACCTCATAGCCCTTGCGTGCCAGGTCGCCGGCGCAGGTGAGGCCGGCGGGGCCGGAGCCGATGACGGCCACCTTGTGGCCGTTGGAGGCGGGGCGAACGGGCTTCTCGGTGGAGTTGGCGTTGTGCCAGTCGGCGACGAAGCGCTCGAGGCGGCCAATGCCCACGGCCTCGTGCTTGATGCCGCGGACGCATTTGCTCTCGCACTGGGTCTCCTGGGGACAGACGCGGCCGCAGACGGCGGGCAGGGCGCTGTCCTGGGCGATGATCTGGTAGGCGGCCTCAAAGTCGCCCTCGGCGACCTTGGCGATGAACTCAGGGATGTGGATCTTCACCGGGCAGCCGGAGACGCAGGGCATATTTTTGCAGTTGAGGCAGCGCTGGGCCTCGTCGATGGCCTGTTCCTTGGTGTAGCCCAGGGCGACCTCCTGGAAGTTGCCCGCCCGGACCTGGGGGTCTTGATGGGGCATGGGGTTTTTCTTCGGACTCATATTCGGCATGTTACTTTACCTCCTGCTTGAAGAGATTGCACGTCTCTTCCCGGGCGTGCAGCTCGAAATCGCGGTACATAGCGCCGCGGGCCATAGCCTCGTCGAAGTCCACCAGGTGGCCGTCGAACTCAGGGCCGTCGACGCAGGCGAACTTGGTCTCGCCGCCGACGGTGAGGCGGCAGCCGCCGCACATGCCGGTGCCGTCGATCATGATGGGGTTCATGCTGACCACGGTGGGGATATTGTACTCCTTGGTGAGCTGGCAGACGAACTTCATCATGATGACGGGGCCGATGGCGATGACGCGGTCGTACTGCACACCGGCCTCGATCTGCTCCCGGAGCAGGTCGGTGACCAGGGCTTTTTTGCCGTAGGAGCCGTCGTCGGTGCCGATGATGAGGTTGGTGCTGGCGGCCTCGAACTCCTCCTTCAGGATGATGAGGTCCTTGTTGCGGAAGCCGACGATCAGGTCCACATGGCACCCGTCGTCGTGGAGCTTCTTGGCCACGGGGTAGGCGATGGCGGTGCCCACGCCGCCGCCGATGACGGCCACGCGCTTGAGGCCCTCGGTCTCGGTGGCGCGGCCCAGGGGGCCGACGAAGTCGGCGATGCAGTCGCCCTCCTCCTTGTGGTTGAGCTTCTCTGTGGTAGCGCCCACGATCTGGTAGATGATGGTGACCGTGCCCTTCTCCCGGTCGTAGGCGGCGATGGTCAGGGGGATGCGCTCTCCGGCCTCATCCACGCGCAGGATGATGAACTGGCCGGGCTCCGCCTTCCGCGCCACGATTGGCGCTTCGATCTCCATCAAGGTGACGGTGGGATTCAGTACCCGCTTTTTGACGATCCGATACATAGTGTTTCCTCTTTCCACTTCATTTCGGTTGGTTTTGTGCCTGGGGCGTATGCTCCATCACATACTTCGTTTAGCTTATCACAATTGATTCATTCCGTCAATTGCTATCGCGGTTTTTCTATAACTTTCTTTGGAGGGGCGTTTTCTTCCGAATAAATGCCATCTCCGTCGAAGGCCCGGGGCTCCTCGCCCCGGACCCCGGTAGAAGCTGGTACACCAACCCCAGTGTTCTTGATGCCTGCCAGGAGAAGGGCTGCCATTTGATTGGCGCGATGAAAACCAACCGTATTCTGTTCCCGGAAGGAAAGCGTACCTCTGCCTCCGATCTCACCGCTGGACCATTGAGGTCTTGTTCCGCGCTCATAAACGCTATATGGGCTTAATCTTGTGATCGTTTTATGGCACGTTTGGCAATGGCATGTCGAATGATACCTGCCCCCACTACGCATTGCGGGGTTCTTATGATGTTGCTGCCATGTGGGTTTGCTCTATGAAATTTATTCATAACAATATGAAAAACCGAGACTACCCAAACCGGCATATCTGCGTTATAATCTGGAAAGTAAAAAGAGTGTTGCAGACAAGAACATGAGGGAGAAAATGCTGGATATTTCTGTAAAGCAAATGAAATACGCGGTTGAGATCGCACACTGCGGATCAATCAACCAAGCGGCGCAGACTCTCTATGTCACGCAGTCCAGCCTCAGCAAGGCTATGAAAGAATTAGAGAATGTGCTGGGGTATGCTGTATTTCAGCGGGGGCCTGCCGGAACGACGGTGACGGAGGAAGGCCGTGAGTTCCTGCAGACGGCGGAAAAAATCGTGTATCAGCTGGAGCTCCTCGAGCGCCAGACCTGTCTGCGGAAAGAGCAGCGGGCGTCCATAAAAGTTTCGATTCCGCGGGCGACCTATATCACATATGCATTCACGAAGTTTTTTCAGCAAATCCAGAACATGGATGAAATTCAGATCAACTTCTCCGAAACCAATTCTGAGGAGGCGGTGGAAAATATACTCTACCATGGCTTCCATTTTGGGATCATCCGCTATCCCGATATTTTGGAGAAGAACACGATCCAAATGCTCCAGCAGAAGAAACTTCTTTTTCGACAGATCTGGACGTTTGATTATATGCTTCTTGTTTCCCAAAAGTCAGATCTGGCCTCCCGGCCCGAGATCCATCCCAGTGACCTGAAGGGATATACGGAGCTGCTGCATGGCGATGTCAGCAGCGCATATTTACCGGAACGCGCGGAAACTTCCGACAGGGAACAGCAAGGAAAGCGGATCTACTTGTATGAGCGGGGAAGTCAATTTGATTTCCTCAGAAATGTACCGACAACGTATATGTGGGTTTCGCCTCTGCCGGAGACAGTGCTGAAACAGCATGAGCTGGTGCAGATTCCATGTCCGGACAACCGTCATCGATATAATGATGTCCTTATCTATCATGAAGATCATCCTTTTACGGGATATGGGGAAAAGTTTTATAACATCCTGCTGCAAACGAAGGATGAAATTGAAAAATCATTGCTCCGTTCCAACAATAAGCACATTCTATAGGAAGGAGATGTCGTATATGGAAGAAGAAAAAACGGTTACCCTGCGCCCTGTTTTGGCACTGCATGGCTATGCGGTCGATTTTTCTCAGGGCCCTGGAAGGACGACCTACCGGTTTTGTGTAAAGTCGGGAGAAATCGAGATCCACCATCATAGTTATGACATGATTGCGGGATTCTGGTGCTTGCCGCCGGAATCTGGAGACGATGAAATGAAAGTACTCCACACCGGCGATGAAGCTGAGATCACATTTAACAGCAGTATTCACGACTACGAGCCGGATTACATAGTGATAACGAACCATCACTATGGAAAGTCCGCCGTTTTCTCCTATAGCAAGGTAAGGGAAACGGCTTAAGAAGGCAACACTGCCGGAAAACTGAGACGTCAAAACCCGTGATGCAGCCCGAAAATGACAGTTCATCTCCCCAACTTGTGCAAACTACCTGAAACCTCTGCAAATACAGCGATTTCGCTTTGACGGCCAGCAGGCTCCGACTCATGGACTGAGTCCGACTGTGCCTTTCATGAAGTAAAACGAGAATCTGCGAGAAAGTCTAAGATTTTCTCGCAGATTCTCGCTTTACCGTACTGGTTCTCCCCGTCTCATATAGTGTCCTTTGGTGGGTATCACTTGTTATTAAAGCCTTTTTAAGGCGGAAGTTGATTTCAGATAAGCCCTCTACAGGGTTATTTTTCTGTGAATCCTGTAAAAACATCCCCATATCCGGGTTACATCCGATGACTACTGGTGTTACAATAAAGTTATTCACTTCTCACGTCCAGACTACAGAGCATTTTCGGAAATGCTGGCAGCTGCGAAAAACCGTCTAGTAGGCCGCTCCCTTGCTGAAATCGCCGAGAGAGCCCATGTGACCTTTGATGCATAACATCAAACATTTCTGCTTTCCAGCCTGGGGGAAGAAATCACCATCCACTACCCGTCCTATGATATAGAGCAGGTGCTGGACGAGTGGCATCACCTTGTAATTCTGTACTATCTGGAAATGGCGGACGGAACGCCGCTCGGCCAGCGGATGACCTCTTTCGGAGAGCTGCGGGACGGCCTGGTCCGGGGCGGCAGCTTTGACCGCACCTGTGAGTAGGCGATGGCCCGCTATTTTGCGAAAAAGCCGCTGAAAAATCTGCAAGCGATCTGTACCACGCTGGGGGCATCAATAGAATCCTCAAATGCTGATCTCTGTGCCCTGCTTCCGTTTCTGCCGCAGTATCCGGTAACATGGAAGCTCTGGCTTGCGGAGGAAGAGGATGAGATTGATGGCTCCGGGAGACTGTTCCTGAACAGCAGCGCAGACCACTACTTATCTGTAGAAGATGCCGTAACGGTCAGTACACTTATCCTGAATAAGCTCCAGCAACGGTATGAAATGATATATCCCGATTAAATCAGGCTCATCGGTAGAATGAGTGGGTGGAAAAAACTGAACAAGCCCTTGGCAAGAC
>CAJUOA010000122.1 GCA_910587785.1 uncultured Oscillospiraceae bacterium
TGACGCCGCCGATCTGAATGGCTCCGCCGCCCACGTCCCAAAACCGGGAGATCAGCCCCGCTACGGTGGTCTTGCCGCCACCGGAGGGTCCCACCAGGGCCACAGTCTCCCCGGCCCCCACCCGGATGGTTACGTCATGGAGCGCGTCCGTTGTCCCGCCCGTGTAGCGGAAGGTCACGTTTTCCAGCGTAATGTCGTTGCCCGCAGGGATCTTGTCGCCGTGGGGTTCGGGCAGAGGCTCCGCATCCAGGATGGAGTGGATGCGGCTCAGTGCATCGGCCACGATCATGCCGTTCTCACTCATATACATGACCTTGGACATGGCGGTGGCGATGATGGGGGTGAAGATCACATAAAAGATGAAGTTCAGCAGCACCGGCTGGGCCACCGGACCACCGCCTGTCAGGATCAGGGCCAGGACGATCAGAAAGGCAAAGGCGCTGTTGATGAACACCGTGTACGTCAGCATGGGACTCCGGCACTTTTTGCAGTAGGAAATGCAGTATTTGTAGTAGTTGTCGATGGTATCTTTGAACCGCACAAAAGAGTGGACAGTCTGACCGAAGGTCTTGACCACGGGGACGCCCCGGACATATTCCACCGCCTCGTTGTTCATATCCGCCAGGGCGTTTTGGTACTCCTTGATGTCCTTTGCCATCTGCGGGCCAGTCATTTTGAACATGGCGGCGAAGCCCAGGACAATGGGCAGGAGACTGACAAGGCCAAACCGCCAGTCGAACAGGAACAGCATGACGATCATGCACACCGGCGTGGTGATCGCCGCCGACATATCGGGGAGCTGGTGGGCCAGATAAGTCTCAGTGGCCGCACTGCTGTCATTGACAATGCGGCGAATCTTCCCGCTGCCCATTTCTCCGATGAAGCCCAGGGGAAGTTCTGCGATGTGGGCCATCAGCGCCTTGCGGATATTCCCGGCGATGCGAAAGGCCGACAAATGGGAACACATCAGGGCGCAGACATAGATCACGATAGACACCAGCGCAAAGCCCACCGCCAGCCAGCCGTTGCGGACGATATGGGTGGCCTGGGCATAGTTAGGGGCCACCGCAATGACCTCCCGGATGATCCGGAACAGGAAAACGAAGGGGAAAAGGGCCAGGATCGCGCTAACGGCGGACAGCAGCAGGGACAGGTAGGTCAGATACCTGTGTCCCCCGGCGTAGCCCATCAGCTCCCGGAGATTACTGTTTTTCTTCAAGTGAATACCTCCTTGCGAACAGATGATATATGATACAGAAAGCGCCGCGGCCGCTCTCTCATATCCAATCGCCAAAAGTTAGTTATTGCTAACTCGTATCTAAAATGAAAGGGGTTTTAGACCCCCATCATGCTGTGCCAGCCGGCAAGGAAAAAATCCTGGAGCTGCTGGACATAGTGCTTTGCTCGGTCATAGGGCATATCGTGGACCACGACCTCGAATATTCCATGAAACATCCCGCTGGCAATGATGTGGCAGAGCTGGTTGTCCAGGTCTGGTATCTCTCGGCCCTGCCTGCGGAGAACTTCCATGAATCGTTGGGTGGCCTCCACTTCGACCTCTACCATGTTGTGGATAAAGTTTTCATAGCTGGTGCCCTGGGCCTTACAGATCAACAGTCTGAACGGTTCAAGATGCTGGTATACATACTCCAGCATTTCCTTTACGCAATCACTGGATTCTACCCCTACATGGCTGGGCTGTTCTGCTTCCGGCAGCTCCGAGAATGCGGTCTGCGCCCGCATGAACATCCCCATCACTGCCGCCGCATGAGGCTCCACCAAAGCGGTGAACAGGGCCTCCTTGCTGGAGTAGTATCCATAAAAGGCCCCGGTCGTCACTCCGGCGTTCTTCACGATCTGCCGCAGGGAGGCATCCGCAAAGCCTTTGTCCAGAAATTCCTCCATGGCGGCCTGATGGATGCGGGTTAAGGTTTCACTCTGTCCGTCCATTCTGCACCTCACTCATAACATCGTTATATATCGCTGTTACATTATAAAATGAGGGAGCGGATTTGTCAAGACCCTTTATCCCCTAAATTCCAAGTGAATCATAAAACTCATGTGGAATGTCCGCATGATCCAGTTAAAAAGCCGGGTAATGGGCGTCTTGCGGTAGCCGCCTTTCAGATAACCGTCAGCATAGTCCTTTTCAGTCACCTTGACAATACCAGGTGACCAGCTTTCCATTTCCTCTTTGGGATGCTCCAGGGAGAAAAAGGACTTTGTGCTGTTCTTTCCCGCCAGCTTTACCTCGGCGTTGACTCCTTTCAGTCCCAGAGCGTTTGCCACATCAAAGGTTATCATGCCGCTGGGGAATCGTTCTGCCATGGCGCAGAGCAGAGAGCGCACCTGCTCTGTCTCAAAGTAGTAGAACAGCCCCCCGGCAGTGAATACGATGCCCTTTGCCGGGTCAAAGCTGATTTTATCAAACCAGGAATGATCGTTGAGGTCGCAGACGATATTTTGCTCATGCTCTCCCAACGGAATATGCTTCTTCCGCAAGGTGATCACATTCTCCATATCCAGACAGTACCAGGGATTCGTCTCGTTACCCATCTGCCTCCGCAGGCAGGATAGCCCTGCGCCCAGCTCCACCACTGTGGCTTTGGGGTACTGCTTCAGGTACTCGGTGATCTCCCAGGCCAAGTTATATTGCCGGATGAGGCAGTTCATCCACATATATTGGAGCCGATACATGGCCCTGCCGGATATGTCCTCGCCCAACTCCCGGGCAATGCGCTCCGCATCCCGGTCAGGGAACAGGTCAGGGCACTTCCGCGCCGCAATCATCCGCCCGCACAGAGGCATACAGAGAGTGTGCTGGACGGTGTTTTCTTTCAGTTCAGCCATGGGGAGTGCCTCCTTCTTTGTGGAAGCCATTCCATATCAGTATCGTTCCAAACCACAACATCATGCTCTCGCTCATCAAACCATTGGTAAAGGCCAGACGAAAAGCGCCCTCCAGCATGAGCAAGGTAAGCAGTTTCAGCACCGCATAGAATATCAGCGGGCTGGACAGCACCATCCGGCGCGGCAGTCCGGTCCGTTTCTTCAACAGCAGCCAGCACCAGTAAAGATAGGGCGGAATCATCAGTACCTCGCTCACCGGGACAATCCATGCGAAGTGGGAATGGATCGCCTCGGAAACCGGCAGGGCCGCAGACGAATAGCCGTTCCCAGACATCCACGCAAAGCCATACAAAATCATGATGTAAAACAAATGCAGACACAGCCAAGGGGTCAAGCTGAATGCGGTGAGCGCCTGATACCTCTTTCTGTCCCTTTCATCAGAGAGGAAAGCCGCCATAGCAAACAGCACGACCGCGTAGAAGATGATCCCAGGAAAAGCCAGTGCCATGGCAAGTTTATTGCGCCACGGGGCAATTTGGGCCGCTCCCACTGTCAGCCAGGTCAAAGCCCCATTGTGGGCCGTGTCGCCGTAGAGCATCAGCCAGTCGCCCGCTCCAAAGCACAAGCAGCCCAGCAGGCCGCACAGCAGAGCGGCGGTCAGTTTCTTTTGGTCCAGAAGCATCTTATCACATCCCCAATTTTGTGTTCTGCCTTGGAAGCAGGATATTCCTGGCCCTTTCCTCGGTATCGTCCGATTCATCGTAGCCGTCATAGGGGGCTGCTGGGTCGTGGGGCTTCTGCTTGAACCAGGAATTGCAGACCTGATCGGTATGGGCAAAGGCGAAGTCCAGATCATCCATCCAGCCGGTATGCCCGGTAATGATGATAGGCCGCAATCTCCGAGAGCGCAGTTTTTCCTCCAGCGCCGCCAGGGAGCGGACTGCCAGTTTGTTGTCCTCGGCCAGCATATTGATGATGCTCTTTCCCCCGTCCGGGCCAAACCAGAGGGTGTCGCCGGTAAAGAGATAGCAGTCATCTATCAGATAGACCAGATGCCCCCAGGTATGACCAGGAACCAGGAAACACTCCACCTTGATGCCCTCAATGTCCAGCACCTGCCCATCTTTCAAGAGTACCCGCTCATTGTCCGTTTTCACCATGGGCAACTTGTAAAGCCCAAAGATCACCTTGCGGCGCACTTCTCCAGTGAGATAACGGTTTTCCACTGCGCCTATGTAGAGTTTGGCAGTACGGAATAGGCCGTCACTGTCTGTTTCCACCGCTCCAACATGGTCGGTGTCCTGGTGGGTGATGAGGATATGTTTGATTTTTACCGGATCAATGTCCAGCCAGCCCATTTTCTCTTTCAGCCGGGGATAGTTGTAGCCCGCGTCGATCATGAGAGTGGTATCGCCTTTGGTGTAGAAGAAGATGTTGGCGATGAACTCCCGGACACAGCTCACATGGTCGTCAATGCGCCCCGTGTTCAATGGTTTGAATATCTCTTTGCCCCGGTAGAGTAAAGCCATGGTTTTTCTTGAAATTCGGATGCCTGTTTGGACATGGCTCAATTCTCCTTACTCTCTGATTTTTTCGCCGTGAAGCAGGCCATCGCCTCCACGGTTTCCATTGTCACCTGTTCATACTGACCAGCCAGCCGATCCCGCAGGCTCCCCACTGTCTCATACGGCGGAGTGAAGAAGCCTTTTGGGGTATAAATTTTTTTAATAAACCAATCTGTGCGGCGGTTTTCACCTTTCACATAAAAGCAGCCGCAGAATATTCCGCCCGGACGGAGAACCCGGTAAATCTCATGGTATGCAGCCTCTTTGTCAGGGAAAGCGTGGAACCCATTGAGGGACAGCACCAGGTCAAATGCGCCGTCCCCAAACGGTAGGGCGCCCACATCTCCCTGCTGGAAGGTCACATTTTTCAACCCCGCCACCTTTGCACGGCGCTGGGCGGTGACCATCATGTCCGGGGAGTAATCCAGGCAGGTAATATCTGCCTTGGGCAGCGTCTTATAGACCGGTATAGTCAGTACCCCTGTTCCCACCGGAACCTCCAGCAGTTTGCCAGAGAACCCGTCCGGGATGCGGTCAAGGGCCTTTTCCAGATAGCGGGTATTCTTCTCCTGCCCCATGTTCCACACCAACCCACAGATTACCCGTCCCGGCAGGGTGGAGCAGGTAATCATCCCATCATAAAAGGTAGCTTCTTTGCCCAAGCTGCGGTAGGCATTTTGAATTTCATTATGACGGCTCATCTGTGAAACAGCCCTTTTTTCTCGTAAGGCTCCTTGGACACCGCCTTGACCTCATAGCCCGTAGCGCCGATGGCGGAGCGCAGAGCGGCCTCGTCAATGTCGCTTTCCGTGAGGATCACCGTCTGCCCTTTGCTGTGGGAGGACGTGACCTTTTTTACCGGGAACGCCTTGCGGACAGCATCGTTCACATGGGCCTCGCACATCCCGCACATCATTCCGTCTACTTGTACCGTAATTATCAGCATAATAATCCTCCTGCTTTCTGTTCTCTGTCCCATTTTGAATCTTTCTTGCAGATATAAAAGTCGCAGCAGTCCCCGCCGGCGGCGAGGGTTTTGGTCCGGTAGAGCGAGCCGCCCATCCAGTCAATGGACAGGGTATCCAAGGCGCACAGATAGGGCACCAAGTGAGGCAGTTCCTCCTGACGGCCAAGGGTGCACAGGCCGCACTGGCGGTAGAGGATGGTGTATTCCTCCGCATCCCGGCCCAAAATGACCTCCGCCTGCCAGTTGAACGCCCCGCCGGGGGCAGCGTTGTCCCGCACCGCCTTGTCCGCCCGTTTCTGCTGTGCCGCCAGGGTAAACGCCGCCTTTGCTTTTCTGGTAAAGGACGCTTTGACTATGGGGCTTTCCATTCCGGCCACTACCATATTCCCAAAGCACTCCTCGCCCATTTTGCCCTCCGCCGCCTCATAGATAGACAGCCAGATCATTCCGGCCACAAGACAGATATGAAGGGAATTTCCGGTCAGCCCGCCGATGTTGGGTGTTCGCTTCACAATCTGTCGGTAGATCATCTTGGCTTTCTTTTTCAGCGAGGGAGCATCCCAGCCCCGTTTTGACAAATAGCGAAGGGACGCTGGAGCGATGATATGCCACATCAGCCGTTCACAACAGGTGTATTTCACTTCCTGTGTCCTCCCTGTTTTCTGTATAACTGGTGCAGTCTTTCCCAATCCGGCATGGCGCTCCGCAGGGTGTCCCAATGGGGCATGGGAAAGCCCAGCCCTCTCTCACGCAGGGCGGCAAAGGCTGTGTCTAATGCCTCCAGCTCTGTGACCGCGTTTCGGCAGTGGTCGGTGGCGGCAAGCTCTCCGATGGTGGTTTTAGCCATGAGCCGCAACAGGACATAGGACAGCGCCCCATTGAAGCCGTGGAGCTTCTCCATCGTATCCTCCGGCAAAATGGGGTAGCCCAGGGCGTCCAGAAGGCCGTAGCCCTCCCGGACCGCCTGAAGTCCTGTTTTGATCTGCTTTCCTGTGGCCCGCCTCAGATCACAGTCAAGGGCATAGCTCAGGTAGACGATGGGCAGGATGAAGGCCAGATGGCATTTGTACCAGGCATCCATGTCCGCCGCCCAGATGAGATGATACCCGGTGCCGGCAAATGCCGAAGTAAGGGCCTGCTTGTCCGCCGTGGACGGTTCTCCGTGCGCTCCGCCAACAGTCATCCCCATATCACCAAACCGGACGCAGACGGCCTTATCTGTCTCCCGCCGTCCTCCGGTGCCCTGAAAGCCGAACAGCACCGTTTTGGGGGCGGCAGTATGTGCCTGTATGTACGTTTCCATCTTGCCGGCGTCCATGTTGTTTCCCACCAGCACTGCGATGGGGCTGTTCGCCTGGGCCAGATCGTCCAAGACCGCCGCCATCTGCTGGTACTGCATGACGGCAAAAACCAAATCATAGTGTTCGCCGTTCAGTGCCCCGATGACGCGGGGCCGATCATGGGTGGTCTTTTTTTGCAGATGGTGGACGATGGTCAGCCCGTTCCGCTCCAAGGTCTCCCGCCAGCTCCCACGGGCCAGCAGAGTCACATCGTTCCCCGCCGCGCACAGCACATGGGTCAAGTAGCAGCCGATGACACCAGCGCCATAAATCAATATCTTCATGCAATACCCCCGATACAATTTTAATCATGTGATGAATACGGAGGAAAAATCCAGCAGTCCATGAACCAGAACCGGAAGCCACAGTGTCCCGGACCATTTCCGCAGGGCATAGAAACCGCAATGGCCTACGGTGTACCCGCCCAATACGGACAGCAGGCGAAACACAAAAGACTCTGCCGCAAAGCCAGTTTTAACCATTGGCATCAGCGTGTGCATACAGGCAAACAGCACTCCCGGCAGCAACCAGATCACCCAGGTAGGAACACCGCCTTTTTCCACCAGCAAGGGAAGCAACCCCCGAAAGATGAATTCCTCCCAAAGTGCAATCAGAAACAGGTAATATCCCCATTGGTAACAAATAGTCAGCGGCTCCGATTTGACGGTCAGCAAGGCCAAAAACAGCGCGCCCAGGTATCCGCCTGCCAATAGAGACAGTATCTCTTTTTTCACGCTCTCTGCTTTCAAACCCATTTCCTGCGGAAATTGTTTCCAGCCAAGAAGCGCCCAGGCAATTACTGCGGCCAGTATTTCTGGCAGCACAACGATCAATTCTTGAGACAATGTAGGAAGGAGCGTTTCTGCTGTTACCTGCGAGGCAGACAATAATGCTCCAGATTGATAAAGCCCACCATAATACCAAAGCGACCAGCCATAAATGACTGCCGCAATCAGTATAGCCAGTATGCAGTAGCCCACACGTTTTAGCGTATCCATAGTCACCTACCCCAGCGCCACATCCAGCGCCAGCATGATGGTAAATCCTGCCGCGAAGAACAGCGTCCCCAGATTGGAGTGTTCCCCGGCGGACGCCTCCGGGATCAACTCCTCCACCACTACATAGATCATGGCCCCCGCCGCGAAACTGAGTAGATAGGGCAGAGCGGGCAGGATCAGCCCCGCCGCCAGCATGGTCAGCCCCGCCGCCAAAGGCTCCACGATGCCGGAGAGAACGCCATACAGAAATGCCCGGCCTTTTCCCATTCCCTCCGCCCGTAACGGCATGGAGATGATCGCCCCCTCCGGGAAATTCTGAAGGGCGATGCCGATGGACAGGGCCAGCGTACCGGCGGCGGTGATACCGCCGTTTCCGGCCATCCAGCCCGCCAGCACCACACCCACCGCCATTCCCTCCGGGATGTTGTGGAGGGTGACGGCCAGTACCAGCATGGTGGTCCGTTTCAGCCGGGTATGAGGACCTTCCGGCTGCGTGCTGTTCTGGTGCAGATGGGGAATCGTCCTGTCCAGAACCAGCAGGAACAGGACGCCCAGCCAAAAGCCGATCACCGCAGGGAGAAACGCCCACCGGCCCATCCCCTCCGCCTGTTCCATAGCGGGGACAAGCAGGCTCCAGACAGACGCCGCCACCATGAC
>CAJUOA010000123.1 GCA_910587785.1 uncultured Oscillospiraceae bacterium
ACCACCGAGATCTACACTCTTTCCCTACACGACGCTCTTCCGATCTGACACCGGCGCCCTCTCCGTCCACTTGGCCGACGAGACCCTGCCGGAGGTGGCGGGGGCCCTCCTGGGCCGGGAGCGCTACTGCGACGCCATGGACGCCTACGCCGCCTACGTCCACGAGGAGGACCGGGAGGCCTGGCGGGAGGGCACGGCGGTGGAGACGGTGCTGACGAAGCTCCGGGACCGGAAGATCTACAACGTCACCGTCCGCAACAACGCCCGAGAGAAGGTGGAGTATATCCAGTTCAGCTTCACCCGGGTGGCCGGGGAGGCGGGGGGCTCCCAGGTGGTCCTGGCCAAACGGGTGGTCACGGATACCATTGAGCGGGAGCTCCAGCAGCGCTCCCAGCTGGAGACCGCCCTGGCCCAGGCCGAGCGGGCCAACATCGCCAAGAGCACCTTCCTCTCCAACATGAGCCATGACATCCGCACCCCCATGAACGCCATCATCGGCTTCACCACCCTGGCCCTCAAGCACATCGACCAGAGGGAGCGGGTGCGGGAGTATTTGGGGAAGATCATGTCCTCCGGCAACCACCTGCTGGGGCTCATCAACGATGTTCTGGACATGAGCCGCATCGAGAGCGGCAAGATCCACATTGAGGAGCACCCGTGCAGCCTGCCGGAGATCTGGCGCGAGCTGCGCAATATCCTCCACTCCGAGATCACCGCCAAGGGCCTGGCGCTGTGCATCGACGCCGTGGACGTGCGCCACGAGGACATCTACTGCGACAAGCTCCGGCTGGACCAGGTGTTTTTGAACCTCCTGAGCAACGCCGTGAAATTTACCGGCACCGGCGGACAGATTACCGTGCGCATCGTGGAGAAGCCCTGTGAGCGGGAGGGCTTCGCAAGCTACGTCTTCACCGTGAAGGACACGGGCATCGGCATGAGCGAGGACTTCCTCTCCCGCATCTTCGAGCCCTTTGAGCGGGAGCGCACCTCCACCATCAGCGGCATCCAGGGCACCGGCCTGGGCATGGCCATCGCCAAGAACATCGTCGACCTCATGGGCGGGACCATCTCGGTAAAGAGCAGGCCCGGGCAGGGGACGGAGTTCACGGTGGGCCTGAGCTTCCGCCTCCAGGAGGAGGGGAGGGAGCCGGTGGTCATCGGGGAGCTCCAGGGCTGCCACGCCCTGGTGGTGGACGACGACTTCAACATCTGCGACAGCGTCACCGGGATGCTGGGGGAGATCGGGATGCGCCCGGAGTGGACCCTCTCCGGGCGGGAGGCGGTGCTCCGCACCCGTCAGGCCCTGGACCGGAAGGACGAGTACCAGGTCTACCTCATCGATTGGCTCATGCCGGACATGAACGGCGTGGAGGTGGCCCGGCGTATCCGGCGGGAGGCGGGGGACCACGCCCCCATCATCATCCTCTCCGCCTACGACTGGTCGGACATCGAGGAGGAGGCCCGGGAGGCGGGGGTCACCGCCTTCTGCGGGAAGCCGCTGTTCCTCTCGGAGCTTCGCGCCTGCCTGCGGAGCATCGTGAGCCCCCGGCAGGAGGAAGGGCCCGTTCTCCCGGCAGAGCCGGTGCGCATCAGCGCCGGGGACCGCATCCTCTTGGCCGAGGACAACGCCCTCAACCGGGAGATCGCCATCGAGCTCCTGGGGGAGGCGGGCTTCGCCGTGGAGACGGCGGAGAACGGCCGGGAGGCGGTGGAAAAGCTCTCCGCTTCCAGCCCGGGGTACTACCGGCTGGTGCTCATGGACGTGCAGATGCCCTTGATGGACGGCTACGAGGCCACCCGCACCATCCGCCGCCTGGAGGACCGGGAGCTGGCCAATATCCCGATACTCGCCATGACCGCCAACGCCTTTGAGGAGGACCGGCAGGCGGCTCTGGCCTCCGGCATGAACGGCCACATCGCCAAGCCCATCGACGTGGATAAGCTCCTGGAGACCCTCAAGGGCGTACTGGAGGGGTAAAAGCGCGCATAAGCCGCGCCTCGGGAGGCAACCTATATCACATATCACAAATCCATACACAAAGGAGCGTTTACTATGAATCCCAATCCCAGAAAAGCGGCCGTCATCGGCTGCGGCTTTGTGGGGGCGTCCATCGCTTTCCGGTTTTTGCAGCAGGGGCTGTTCTCCGAGCTGGTCCTGCTGGACGCCAACCAGGCCAAGGCCGAGGGGGAGGCCATCGACCTCAGCGACGGCCTGCCCTACGCCGCCCCCATGACCATCACCGCCGGGACCTATGACGACATCACCGACTGCGCCCTGGTGGTCATCACCGCCGGGGCCAACCAGAAGCCGGGGGAGACCCGGCTGGACCTCATCGGCAAGAACGCCGCCATTTTGCGCAGCATCCTCGCCGAGATCACGGCCCGGGATTTCGGCGGCATCCTCCTCATCGTCTCCAACCCGGTGGACGTGCTCACCTACACGGCCTGGAAGCTCTCCGGCTACCCCAGGGAGCGGGTCATCGGCTCGGGCACGGTGCTGGACACCGGGCGGCTCAAGCAGCTGCTGGGGGAGGAGCTGGGGGTGGACAGCCGCAACGTCCACGCTTTCATCATCGGCGAACACGGGGACAGTGAGCTTGCCGTCTGGAGCGAGGCCAACGTCTCCGGCCTGGATTTGCAGGACTTCTGCCGCATCAGGGGCCTGGAGCGGGTGACGGAGACGAAGGACCGCCTCTACCGCCAGGTCCGGGACAGCGCTTACGAGATCATCTCCCGCAAGGGGGCGACCTACTACGGCATCGCCATGGCCGTGGGCCGCATCGCCGAGAGCCTGGTCAAGGACGAGCACGCCGTGCTCCCGGTGTCCGTGGTGCTGGAGGGGGAGTACGGCCTGGAGGGTCTGGCCCTCAGCATCCCCTCCATCGTGGGCCGGGAGGGCCTGGAGGAGGTGCTGGAGATTCCCCTGAGCGGGGAGGAGGCCCAGGCCCTGCGGCAGTCCGCCAAGCAGATGGAGGAGGCGATCGCCTCGCTGAATCTCTGAGCAAAAACGCAAAAAGAGGGACCTTTTCCGTCTGGAAAAGGTCCCTTGTTCGTTTCAGAAGCGGGATCAGCCCACGCCCAGCTCCACCCAGAGGTCCGAATAGAGGCTCAGGGTCTCCTGGGGAAGGTTCTCGTAGACCTCGCACCGATCCAGCACCTCCGGCGGGGCGGCCATGATCTCGTAGGTCTCCTGGTCCAGCTCCTCGCCGTAGGTCTCCTCGTAGTAGGCGGGGTACTGCTCCAGGGCCTCCTTGTTGGGGGAGGCGTACCAGATATAGTCCATATTGGCGAGGTTGGCCTCCGTGGAGGCGATGAAGTTGATCCACGCCTCCGCCGCCTCCTTGTGGGGGGCGTCCTTGAGGACGCACATGGCGTCCACGAACCAGTTGGAGCCCTCCTCCGGGATCACGAAGGCCAGGTCCACGCCATCGGCCTGGTTCTCCACCATGGAGAGGTAGTCCCCGGCGTAGTAGGTGGCGATGGCGGCGTTGCCGCCCTCCATCTTCTGGAACACCTCGTCCATCACCCGGCCCTGGAACACGCCCCGGCGGTTGGCGTCCTCGATGACCTGGAAGGCGGCGCGGATCTCGTCCGGGTCGGTAGTGTTCACCGAGTAGCCCAGGTACATCAGGGCCGCGCCCATGGCGTCCCGGGAGTTGTTGATGAGCAGGACGTTCCCGGCATATCGATCGTCGTAGAGGGCGGACCAGCTGGTGATCTCCCCATCCACCATATTTCTGTTATAGATGATCCCCAGAGTGCCCCAGGTGTAGGGGACGGTGTAGCGCTCGCCGGGGTCGAAGGAGAGGCCCTTGAAGCGCTCGTCGATGAGGGCGTAGTTGGGGATATTGCTGTAGTCCAGCTCCTCCAGCATATCCTCCTCGATGAGCTTGGCGATCATGTAGTCGGAGGGGACCACCACATCGTAGTCCGCGCCGCCGCTCTTGAGGAGGGAGTAGAGAGTCTCGTTGCTCTCCACGGTCTGGTAGTTGACCCGGATGCCGGTGGCCTCCTCGAACTGGCCGATGAGGTCCTCGTCGATATACTCGCCCCAGCTGCACACGTTCACCACCGGCTGGGAGCTGGTGGCCCCGGTGAGGAACACCACCACCGCCACGAAGCAGCAGATGGCGGCGGCTCCCGCGCCCCGCTTGGCCCAGCGCCAGCCGGGGGTGTTGGTGCGGCCGGCGATGCGCTCCATGAGGGTGGGCTTCCTGGGCTCCCGGGAGGCCTCCCGGTGCTCCAGCTGGGCCTCCCGGACGTTGACCACCACCAGGAGCACCAGCACCGTCAAAAACAGCAGGGTGGAGACGGCGTTGATCTCCGGGGTAATGCGGCGCTTGGTCATACCGTAGATGGTCATGGCCAGGGTGGAGGTGGCGGAACCGGCGGTGAAGTAGGAGATGACGAAGTCGTCCACGCTCATGGTGAAGGCGATAAGGGCCCCGGAGACGATGCCCGGCTTGATCTCCGGGAGGATTACCTTCCAGAACGCCTGCATCCAGGTACAGCCCAGGTCCTGGGCCGCGTCCACCAGGTTTTTGTCCATCTGCCGAAGGCGGGGGGAGACGTTGAGGATCACGTAGGGGATGTTGAAAGCCACATGGGCCAGCAGGAGGGTGCCGAAGCCCAGGGTCAGGCGGGTGGGGAGCTCCACGGCGCTCTGCACGCCGTTGAACCACCGGGCGAAGCCCCCCCAGCCCTGGAAGAAGGCCACAAAGAACAGGCACAGGCTCACGCCGGTGACGATGTCGGCGTTCATCATGGGGATGTCGTTGACCATCAGGATGGCGTCCCGCTTTCGGCGGCTGAGGCTGTAGAGGCCGATGGCGGCGAAGGTTCCGGCGGCGGTGGAGATCACCGTGGCCAGGAGGCTCACCAGCAGGGTCATGTAGAGGCTCTCCATGATGAGCCGGTTCTGGAAGAGCTCCCGGTACCAGTTGAGGGAGAAGCCCCGCCACACGGCGCTGGAATCGCCTGCGTTGAAGGAGAAGACGATGAGCAGGATGATGGGCAGGTACAGGAAGAGGAACATCAGGCCGATCAGAAAGCGGCTCCCGGTGCGGTTAGCTTTTTTCATCTGAATGCCCTCCTCTCGTTACCGTGCGGAAAACCTGGATAAAGTAGGCAGAAAAGAGCGAGGTTAAAGTTCTTTTTGCCTGCTTTTTCTTTCAAGAAAAAGTAGGTCATAGCATCACCGCCTGTTCCTCACCCTCGCCGAAGTGATTCATCACGGTCATACAAACGACGACGATCACCATCATCACCAGGGAGATGGCGGCTCCCAGATGGGGGTTGTAGGCCCCGCCCAGAAACTGCTGCTCAATGAGGTCGCCCAACATCATCTGGGTGCCTCCGCCCAGCAGGCGGGAGATGGCGAAGGTGGACACCGCCGGGACGAACACCATGGTCACCCCGGAGAGGACCCCGGGGAGGCTCAGGGGCAGGATCACCTTGCGGAAGACCCCCGCGCCGTTGGCTCCCAGGTCCCGGGCGGCCTCCAGGAGGCTGCCGTCCATCTTCTCGATGACCGAGTAGATGGGGAGGATCATGAAGGGCAGGTAGTTGTAGACCATGCCCAGCACTACCGCGCCCTGGGTGTTGATCATGGGGAAGTAGTCGTAGCTGGTACCGAAAATGCGGTTGACCAGGCCGATGAGGCCGATGGACTGGAAGAGCCGGTTCAAGAGGCCGGTGTTCTCCAGGATGGACATCCAGGAGTAGGTACGCAGGAGGAAGTTCATCCACATGGGGAGCATGACGAGCATCATGGCCACCCGCTGGAACCGGGGGCCCTCCCGGGAGATGAAGTAGGCCACGGGGTAGCCGATGAGAAGGCAGATGAGCGTGGCCAGCAGGGCCAGCCAGAAGGACCGGGTAAAGACGGTGGCATAGGTGCCCATGCGGGCGAAGTTTTCCAGGGTGAAGCCGCCGCCGGCGGTAGAGAAGGCGTAGATGACCACCATGACGATAGGGGCCACCACGAAGAGGGCAAGCCATCCCACGTAGGGCACGGCGAAGAGGGCGCGTTTACTCTTCATCTCCGCCCTCCTCTTCCTCCAGGAGGGAGACGTCCTCCAGGTCGTCGTACTCCTCGGAGTAGGAGGAGTAGTCGCCGAACATGCCGGAGTACTGGCTCTTGCGCATGATGTGGATGTCGTCGGGGTTGAGGACGATGCCGATGGTCTCGCCCTCGCTGTGATAGTCGGTGGTCTGGATGAGCCACTTGAAGCCTTTGAAGTCGACAATGGTGTCGTAGTGGACGCCCTTGAAGGTGACGCTGGTGACGGTGCCCCGCAGGGCGCCCTTCTCGGCGGGGACGATGTCGATGTCCTCGGGGCGGATGACCACGTCCACGGGCTCCATAGGTGCGAAGCCCTTGTCCAGGCATTTGAACTTGCGGTTGAAAAATTCCACAACGAAGTCCTCGTGCATGATGCCGTCGAGGATGTTGCTCTCGCCGATGAAGTCGGCCACGAAGGCGTTTTTGGGCTCGTTGTAGATGTCCTCCGGGGTACCGATCTGCTGGATGCGGCCCTGATCCATGACGACGACGGTGTCGCTCATGGCGAGGGCCTCCTCCTGGTCGTGGGTGACGTAGATGAAGGTGATACCCAGCTGCTGCTGGATGCGCTTGAGCTCGCTCTGCATGTCCTTGCGCAGGCGCAGGTCCAGAGCGCCCAGGGGCTCGTCCAGCAGGAGGACCTTGGGGCGGTTGACCAGGGCCCGGGCGATGGCCACTCTCTGCTGCTGGCCTCCGGAGAGCTCGGAGATGCGGCGCTGGTCGAAGCCTTTGAGGCTGACCACCTCCAGCATTTCCAGGACCCTCTGACGGATCTCCGCTTCCGGCACGCGCACCTTGCGTTTTCGTCCGCCCTCCTCAACGGTCTTAGGGATGCGCAGGCCGAAGGCCACGTTCTCAAAGACGTTGAGGTGTGGAAACAGGGCGTAGCGCTGGAAGACGGTGTTGACCTTCCGCAGATTGGGCGGAATATCATTCATCCTCACATCGTCGAACAGGACTTCACCGGAAGTAGGCGTGATGAAGCCGCCAATGATGCGCAAGGTGGTGGTCTTGCCGCAGCCACTGGGTCCGAGCAGTGTGAGGAATTCACTGTCATTGATATAGAGATTGATGTGATCGAGAACCAGCTCGCCGTCAAACGCCATGCAGCAATCCGCAAGGCGAATCAACTTTTTGGACATTATCCTCCCCCGTTCTTTCTTGTAAAATATAGAATTTGCCTGTTTTTCCTGAGTACTTTTCCCCCGGAAAAACAGGCAAGGTAACTATATCGGGTTTGTGAGGAAATGTCAATATATTCTTCAAAATTTCTCAAAAATTTTGTGTGGGCGGCGGGGCCTCCGGCAGGGCGGTCCCGGCGCTTTGGAAGTGGTCCTCGTCCTGGAACTCGGTCATGGTCTCCCAGTAGCGCTTGGGCATGTGGGTCTGGCGGAGCTTGGGGTTATGGCGTTCTTTGATCTCGATGGTGTCGTAGAAGGTTTTCCAGAGGCGGCGGTACTGGGCCTCCGCGGCGGAGGGGGCGGCCATTTTAAAGGAGTCCATAGGGACGATGGCCCACTGTCCGCCGCGGTGGACCAGGGCCTCGTGGTGGGTGCGGTCGTAGAGGAGGAAGGTCTCGTTGTACATACGGTCGCAGAAGTGGGGGCGCAGGAGGGGGAGGACGCGGTTTTTGGGGCGGATCTCCCCGGCGAGCATCCCCTCAAACTCGGAGAAGCGGGTGAAGCCCCGGAGGAACTGGACTTCGCCGTCCAGGTGGCGCACGGCCTTGAGCAGGGGGAGGACCGCATCGTCGCTGAGCTGGCGCAGGAGGGGCTTACCGATGTCCAGCAGGGCGCGGATGAAGCGGTAGAGCATGACTTCCCGTTCCGGGGCACAGGTGAGGAAGCCCTTCACCACCAGTTCTTTGGCGTAGGGGGCGATTTTTCCGAGGGTGGAGAGGACGCGGCGGGCGTGGCGGGGGTCTGTGCCCACCCAGCGGGCGTGGAAGAGGGAGGGTTGGACGTGGTCTGTGTCTTGGAAGTGGATGGGGGTTTCTTTGTAGAGGTAGCTGTCGAAGATGCAGCAGAGGAACCCTGCGAAGGTTCCGTCGTAGCGGTAGATGACTTCCATTTTGGTTCCTCCGATCTGGTAGGGGCTTACAAAGCTCCGTTGGTCTTTTTCCTCCGAATAGATGCCTGCTTTGTTGATGGTCCGGGGCTTTGCCCCGGGCCTGTTTTTGTTTCTTCCGAATAGATGCCTTCTCTGCTGAAGCCCCGGGGCTGCTCGCCCCGGACCCCGGTAACTTTTTGTACGGACAAAAAGTCACCAAAAAGCCGC
>CAJUOA010000124.1 GCA_910587785.1 uncultured Oscillospiraceae bacterium
TCAGAAAGTCCTCGTGCTGAAAATGGGTTTCCGGCTCCAAACCGCAGCGGGCCATAAGCACATAGGTGGTGCTGACGGTAGCTGCCTGCCAGAACTGTACTCCGATGTTGACACTATCATACGACTCCAGGAAACTTCCGTCAACGATACGGGTCAGCTCATGTTCGTGCTCTTTCCAATAGTCCCCCGCCAACACAGAGGCGATCTGTTCCAGCTGGTCGGCAAGTCCGTCCTTACCAGAGATGCCAAAGCGTTTTTCCAGAGCGCCGGTCACAACGTGCTGATGTTCCGGGCGGTACTGCCACAGCCAGGGGCGGCGGGCGTTTTCCTTCTCGCCGGTGTCAGCCACATCAAAGACATAGCGCACCCTGTTTTTGCCGGTGCTGGTGTCGATGAGGGCAATGCCTTTGGCCCCCCGCATCACATACCGGCGCATCTGCTTGTTCCAGAGGTCATAGTCCGCGCAGGCGGTGGCGTCCGGGCGCTGGGCATAGATAAGAAGTTGTTCGTTAAACGGATATTTGTATAATCTGGCGGCGGTGGCTAAAAAGCCGGTCCACTCTTTGTAACTGCCGGATATTTGCCGGGTGGCCTGTTCAGAAAGATGAATGTATTCCTGGACCTTATTCGCCATAGGCAGGGTCCTCCGGGTTGAAGTCTGGGTAGAGGTCTACGGTCTCAAAGTCGGCATCGGTCATGCGCCGCAGCTTGCCGAGGGCGCTGTCGGTCAGTTCCCGCAGTTCATCCTCATCCGGCTCCAGATAGCCCCGCATATCCTCCAGGGCAGCAATCAGGCCGGTGCGAGTGCCGGCCTTGTTGTAAAGGCACATCAGGTTCCGTTCCTCAAAGGTCAGTTCGTTCATCTCTCAAAACTCCTTCTCTTCTTTTTGGCAGACTTTTCAGCGGCCTGCTGGCGCTCACGGATGGACTGCTCATTCCTCCCCTTGTACGCCGCCCGGATATCAGCCATCAGCCGCTGGCACTCGCCGGGAGGGACCTGTTTCAGCTTTTCGGCTGTGGAGAGGAACAGGTCATGGACCTGGGGGGACTTCTTCAGCGCAGGCAGGGCGGCGGTCAGGTCCTCAATCAGATGTTCCGGCGTGTTCATAGCATACTGGAAGATAATCTGCTGCTCCTCGCCGCTGAACCATCCCAGACAGCCAGCCATACGGCGGAAGGACGTGATTTTGCCGTTGTCATCCCGGACCGGCTCATACAGGGTCCCGGTTTTCAGGTACATCCCGTCCATGCCAGCGCCGCCGATGTAAAATCCATTCTCGTCCTTTTCGCTTTCCAGCAGCACCGTTCCGTCTACCAGCAGAAATCCCGGCTCAACGTGCTTGCTGATAAGGCCGCAGGGTACGCCCTCGCTGGCCACTCTGCTGACCCAGGGCTTGACATCCTCCAGCGTCATATCATACGGTCCATCCACCATAAAATCACCTGTCCCTTTCCGCGCTCCGTTTGCGCACCGTTCTCTCCTGTTTCGGCTGATTTTTCAGCTTCTGCCGCACAGACTGTTTCTTTTCCTGCTCTTCCCGGTGAGTGGCCGCAGCCAGCTCCATGAGGGAGATGGGCTGGCCGGACCGGGCCTGCTGCTCCAGCTCCGCGACAGTAGTTTTGGGGCCGTTGTTGATGATGCCGTCAATCATGCCAAGATCATCTTCCATCGCCATTTCAGCGTTTTTCAGATAATTCTCCGATTGAAAGAAACCGGGCAGAGGGGAAAATCCTAAGCGGTCAACATAGTAGCAGGATATCACGTCATCCCGTTTCAGTGCAATGATGTCGCTGATGGACATAGAGGGCCGGTGATAGTCCGCAGGATGATTGATGTTGAACTTCTCCCACAGCTTATCCAGGACGCTCAAATCCAGCCCAAATGCAAGCTCTCCGGTATAGGCCAGCTCATAATTTCCTTTGCGGGGGCTTTCTCCAGCCTGACGAATACGCTCCAGCGGTTCATAGATCAAATCACGGGTGCTGTCATCGTGGCGCAGCTGATAGATAGCAAAACAGTCTCCGCCGTGGTCAAGAAAGGCCCGTTCCCGTTCCTCCTGGCGGTTCATTCGGTCCGCAATGAGCTGGTGGAAGTCGGGGCTGGCCTCCCATTCCTCTTTGGGGACACCGAATACCATATCAGGCGGACGTTCGTTCAGATCGTCCCGGTCAAAGACCATCTCCGCCTGTCCGCCGTCCACGATGGCGTAGATCGTCAGGTCGCGCTCCAGCAGCTCCGCCGCCCGTTCTTTGGACAGAGGCAGGAGGTCGCCGTCCATATAGCCATAGTTCTGCTCCAGCTCATCAGAGAGAAATGCCGGGTCCGGCATGGGGTACTCGTCCAGAACGGTGTCCCACAAAGCATCATCCTCAGCGGCGATATGGTCCCGCTGCTTTTCCAGGGGGTCAGGATACTGTTCCTCAATCTCTGCCTCCGTCTGTACTGCCCGGTCAGCGGCCTCCCGCAAGGTTTCCACCATCTTGGGTGTCGCCTTTTCTAGGACATACAGACGGTCAAGGAGTTGTTTTGCCTCAGATGCACAGGCGGCACATGAGCTTGCCGCATCTATACACACCTCAGACGCACGGGGAAATTCCGCAAGATGAAGTAAGGAAAAACGAATTTCCTCCCAGTAACCGTTGTTTAGTTCCGCCGCAATATCAGCGACAAACTGTACTTTAGAGTCCAACGTAGCAGGATGCTCAATTACTCCCGTCTGATAAAGGTTGTCCAGGAAGTCGTACAGATCGGCGGAAAACTGCTCAATGCTGTCAGGGGCCGCTGCTTTCGGCGCTGCCTGCTCCAGCCGAGCTTCCACCGGCGGCGCAGGGACCTCAGCCTCCAGCGCAGCCTGTTCCGGCTGGGTCAGGTCAACGCCCCGCTCTTTACAAATCTCCTTGAAATGCCGGTCAATGTCGTTAATCAGCTGATTGGCGGTCCTGCTGATGGTTTCCAGACTGGCTTTCAGCTCCGGCAGAGATTTTTCGCTGCTCCACCCGGCAATATAGCCAAAGCTGTACTCGCCGGTCTGGAGGCCGAAGTATTGACAGACGGCATAGGATACACTTTCCGCCTCCACTTCCTTAGTATTGCGGTCCTTTGGCTTTGTTTCCTGCTCCGTTCCGGCGGTGGCCGACAGCCGGTTCTGTTCCTTCAGATGCAGCACGGCATGGGCAATCTCGTGGATCGTCGTGCGCACTGTCTGCATTTGTCCCATACCCTCTTTGACAGTAATGTCCCGTGCGTCCAGGTCCAGAAACCCGTCCACGCCCTCTTCCCGAATGGGATTGATGGCGATAGGCACAGGAGAAGTCCGCCGCAGGGCCTCCATGAAAATCTCATAATTCTGCACTTCGCCCGTCAGGGGACTGGACAACTGAGGCAGGGGCTTGCCCTCGGTCTGGGACACGTCAAAGACCTTCACCGGGCGAAACATGGGAATTTCAATTTCCTTTTCCTCCATGATGACATTGCCGTTCCGGTCCACCATGGGGGCCTTTGTCACCGGGTCCAGCTTTTTTTCCTCGATCTTCTTCTTGAAGGGCGTGGGGGCCAGAATGGTGATGCCTTTTTCGCCCTTCTTCACATTGCGCTGGAATTTGTTCTTCCAGGCATTGAAACCGGCAACCGCCGTAGCATCGGGCCGCTGCATATGGATGAGGATGGTGTTCCGCACCGAATAGCTGTGAAATCGGGACATGGTGCGCAGATACTCGGCGTACTTGTCGCTCTGAAACAGCTCCTTGATGCCCTGCTCAATGCTGTCGGTAATTTCTTTGAGCTTTTCCCGGTTTGTTTTTTTGTCTGCCATGGCACACTCCTTTGCAGTATTTATGTCCGCAAATCAAAGCCGATTTCGGGCCTCTGAAAGTAATTCCATTCCTCCCTGCGTTCAGCTGCTCGGAAAGTCCTGTGCCGCAGGGCTTTTAGAGGCCCGATTTGCGGACATCCAGGCGGTGTTTTTGCTTCCTTGCCGCATCTTTTTTCCGGCGCTCTCTGGCGGCGCAGTTTATGCAGTATTTCGCAGCATTGGAGGGACGGAAGATGGGCCTGCCGCAAACGATGCAGCGCCGCAATGAAGTGCCGCCCATGATCTCCGCCCACAGCTCCCGGTCAGCCGGAAGGACAGCGGAACGGAAGTAGCGGCACAGCAGGGTGTTGGAAATCAGCTGCGGACAGGGGCAGGGGTCGTACCCGTCATCCAGCAGCAGGCAGTTTCCCCGGTCATAATTGGCGCACAGATGGCGAAGGAGCTTTTTAGCCCTGGAAAACTGCTTTTCGGTCATACGGGGAAGGTCAGTCGTTGCCATCATCAAACTCCAGCCGGTAGTTGGACTTCTCCCCATCGTCCTCCAGGTAGACAGTGGCATCATAGGTCTTGTTCGTTTTCTCGGACCAACAGCCAGTAAGATGGAGCTTGCCCACGTTCAGCAGAGCGGCGGCGGTATCCCGGTCGAAGTCCTTCTTCTTGGCGGCGAAAAAGCGGTTGTCCTTCCAGAGGGCAAACCGGCAGGAGGGATTCTCACAGAAAAAGCCCTTCTTGCTCTCGGTGACGTTCCCATCGCACCGGGGACAGGGGCCAACGCGCTCCTTGCCAGAAGGGAACAGCACCTCGCCGCCAGGGACCGGGGAACAGGCTGCCGCCAGCTCCCGCACCATGGCAGAGATGGCCTCCATGAAGTCCTCCGGGGACAGCTCCCCCTGCTCCACCTGTTTCAGCCGGTTCTCCCACTCCGCCGTCAGCAGCGGGGATTGCAGCATCTCCGGCAGGACCGTGATGAGGGAATTGCCCTCCTGGGTGGGAATAAGGCTCGTGACCTTTTTAGCCGTCTTCCGCTCCACAAAGCCAGCGGACACCAGCTTTTCCAGGATACTGGCACGGGTGGCGGGAGTACCGATGCCCTTGCGCTCCACATCCTCCGGCATATCCTCAACACCGGCGCACTCCATACTTTTCAGGATGGTGTCCTCAGTAAAGTGCCGGGGCGGGGTGGTGCTGCCCTCCTTCACCAGGGCCTCCTTCACCGTCAAAGTGGCGTCCTGTGACAGGCCCTCGGGCAGAGTGTCGTCCTGGTTCGGCTCCTTGTCGGCGTAGGCCCTCCAGCCCAGCTCCAGCACTTCCTTCCCCTTGGCGGAAAAACTGTGACCGCCGCACTCCGCTGTCACAGCAGTTTCGGCGTACCGATAGGCCGGACAGACCGCCCGGAGCAGGGACAGGGCCACCAGCCGCAGTATCTCCCGCTCTCCCGTGGGCAGATCGCCGATGTTGATGCCGGTGGCGGCGGTCTTGGTAGGGACAATGGCGTGATGGTCGCTGACCTTGCTGTTGTCGCAGACCTGGGAGGCCAGCACCTTCTCCGGCTCCTTCACGCCGCAGAGGACGGAGGCGATGAAAGTCAAAGCGGGAACATTGCCCTTCATGTCCTCCGTCAGATAGCGGCTGTCCGTCCGGGGGTAGGTGCAGAGCTTTTTCTCATAAAGTTTCTGAAGGTAGTCCAGGGTCTGCTGGGCAGTGTAACCCAGGGCCCGGTTGGCCTCCCGCTGGAGGGTGGTGAGGTCATAGAGGGCCGGGGCCTTCTCGGACTTCTCCTTCTGCTCCACCTTTTGGACCAGCAGCAGCGTATCCTTACATCTATCAGCGAGGGCCTTTGCCTCTGCCTTATTGGAAATCCGCTCTCCGGCAAAGGTCATCCCGCCGCAGTTCAGCTCCACCGTGTAGAACTGTGCAGGCTCAAAGGCCCCAATTTCCGCCTCCCGCTGGACCAGCAGGGCCAGAGTGGGTGACATGACCCGACCCACGTTGAGGGTATGGCGGTACATGACTGAAAACAGCCGGGTGGCGTTGATGCCCACCAGCCAATCCGCTTTGGCACGGCACAGGGCGGCGTGGTACAGGCCGTCATAATCGCTGCCGGGGCGCAGATGGGCAAAGCCCTCCCGGATGGCGTTGTCCTCCATGCTGGAGATCCACAGCCGTTTCATGGGCAGGGTGCAGCCCGCCAGGTGGTAGACCGTGCGGAAGATCAGCTCCCCCTCCCGTCCGGCATCGCAGGCGTTGATGACCTCCGTGACTTCCTCCCGGCGCATCAGGGTCCGAAGAATGTCAAACTGTTCTGCCTTTCTCTTGTCCAGGGTAAAGCGCCAGCTTTCAGGGATGATGGGCAGGTCGTTCCAGCGCCACTTGGCATAGCTGGGGTCATAGACGGCGGCATCCGCCAGCCCCGCCAGATGGCCCACACACCAACTGACGATATAGCCGCCGCCGATCATGTAGCCTTTTCTCTTGCCTCTGGCTCCCAGCACCTTCGCCAGAGCCATGCCCACGGAGGGCTTTTCTGCAATCACGAGCTTCTGTTTGGGCAAAGTCATTCCTCCTTGAAAATGAGGCAAGCGGCCTGGAACTGCACCAGACCGCTTGCAAAAAGGTGATTATATTGTAACGCTATCCTTTCACCGGGGCGGCATCCGCTCCACACCCCGATAGCAGGGCAAAATACATCCAGAGCTTTCGTTCAGCCGTTTGCAGCCGCAGCAGGGGTGGCTTTGGGGAACAGGCGGGGCCGGGTCAGGTCTGGCCTGGGCGATGGGAGGCCGCATCATCATCCGTTCCAGCGGACTGCGGGTAAAATATTTCATTCGTCCTCCATGTCCTCGTCCGGGGCATCGTCATCCTCCGGCTCGTCCTCGTCATCCTCCGTGCCGTAGTCGTAGTCGTCCAGGTCGGCGCTGCCCTTGGTATCCGGCTTTTTCTTGAAGAATTTCAAGTAGGCCACTGTGCCACCAGCTCCCAGGACCGCCAGCAACGCCACGATTATCAGTGGATTGCCGCCCTTCTTTTCCGGAGTCTCCGGGGTGTCTGGGGCCTCCGGGGGCTTATCTGGTTCCTGCGGCTCCGGCTCCGGTCCGGCGCACTCGGACATATTGACAGCGCAGACCTCACAGGCGGTATTCACAGCTCCGGCGGCGCATTTAACCGTACAGGAGCAGACGGGCGGGGCTTGTTCCTCCTGTTCGATCAGCGAGAGAAGGTCGGCCTCGTCCACCTGGTTCAGGAAGTGGACGATATTGTCCCCCTCCGCTGCCCGGTCGATGATGATATAGAAGTAGTGACCGGCACGGCTCTGGACCACGATAAACTGCTTATCTTCTCCGGCCTCGCCGTCAATATCGTCCACCAAGGTCATGTTGCCCTCCGGGGTCAGGGGCTGGGTCTCCACACCGCCCGTAACCGGGGGATTTTCCTCCGTTTCATCCGAAAAGGCGTAGGCAGGGGCGGCACAGGTGGAGAGCATGAGCGTGGCGGACAGCAGCAGGAGCAAGGTCTTAAACCGTCTCATAGCCGTCCTCCTTCCGCTCCGGTTCAGGGACCGGCTGGGGCGGCGCGGCCTTGATGAGCGCCGCCAGCTGGTCCGGCGACAGGCCCATGCCTCGCACGAGACCAATGATGTCCAGGTTCTCCAGCTCCGTCCGCTGCTTTTCAAGCTCCCGCTGACGGACCTGGAGCTCCGTGATCTTCGCCGCGTTCTTCTCGTACTCAGTGTCGATCTTCTTGATTTTCGGATTCGTTTCGCATCACTCCTTTAGGGAAGTCTGCCGTAGCAGTAAAAATGATTTTGCCAATAATTTGAGGTCAAATCGGCATAGGAAATGGGGTTTCCACAGTGTATCATCATGTTTTCGCCCACATAGATACCACAGTGGGTGGGTGCGTTGGGGTCCGGCGCGTCATAGGTGTTGATGAAAAACACCAAATCGCCGGGGCGAGCATTGGCGGGTGAGACCGGGGTGCAGAGATTACACAGGGCCTTGGCCCCCAGCCGTCCCACGTCCCAGCCGCTGTGATTGATGACCCACGACACAAAGCCGGAACAGTCGAAGGATGTGCTGGGACTGCTGCCGCCCCAGACATAGGGCATCCCCAGATACTTCTCCGCCTCAGTGAGCATGGCGGAGAATACCTCATCTTCCAGCGCCTCTGGGGGAACATCATAGTCCAAATAGTCCTGCCGCTGGGAGGCATTGGGATATTGGCCGATAGGGAACAGGTCTGGCCGGTTGCCTTGGTTTGCCATATAAACGGAGTAGGCGCTCAGTTGATCTTCACTTAGAGCCTATCCGTAAATAGGAAAATGTGATAAAATAACCACCAAGGAAGG
>CAJUOA010000125.1 GCA_910587785.1 uncultured Oscillospiraceae bacterium
TGCGCTGTGCTGATTATTCCAATTTACTGCAATTTATTCTTGACTTCTGGCCCTCGTTCTTGTGTCCCAGCAGAGAGCCATCAGCGTCAACGTGGGACTCCTGATCAAACGCGATCGGAGCCGCGAAGGCCGTCGTCGACAGCAGGGATACGGACATGACACAAGCGAGCGCCCGTGCTAATAAATGCTTTCTCATTCAATCAATCCTTTCTTTGCTGCATTTAACGGATGCAAAGTATCCGGCGGCTGGGCTGCCATAGTACGCGGGGTACCTTAGGCCCCATAGCTTTGCGCCGCCGTCCTTTCGGACGGGTTGCTAAAGTTATTTCAGCAGCCGGGCTAACATAGCACCGTTATGCGCAGGGGCCAAAACGATACCTTAGTTCCCATAGCTTTGCGGTCCCACGGTTTCCCGTGGTTTGCCAACATGCGGATTTGCGCACTGCACGGGCTCGCCGTCTCCCCGCCGGAGGGCGGAGGGATGACATGCGGGCAGTATTGCTGCATAAGATTCCCCCTTTCCAAATATTCCCACACATCCATCTATGCCGACCCGCGCCGCCGCGAACGGCAGCGCGGAAGGACATACTTCTTCAGCGCAAGGCAACTGGCCGAAGTATCAAATGGTAAACTTTTTGATAGTATTTTTATACTTTTAAGATAGCACAGAATGTCCGGATTTGCAACCCCTCTTTCACAAATTTACCAAAAGAAGCCGGAGGATTCCCCGCGGTTCCCTGAATCAGCCGCAACTATCAAAAAGTTTACCTTTTGATAGCTCAAAATGAAAAAACAGAAGTGGAGGAGCGGCAGGCTCCTCCACTTTTTTACTGAATGACCACATTCTCCGCTCCCAGCACCCTGGAGAGCTCCTCCACCAGGGCCGTGCCCAGCAGGCATGTGGTGCCCATGCGCTTGCCGGTGTCAGAGAAGACCAGCCTTGCGGGGGTGTCCCCGGGGAACATGGCGATGACCCGGTTGATGTGGTCCAGGGCCGGGTGGGCCGCGGACGGCAGGCGGAGCCACAGCACCCGCCCCTCCATCACCCGCACCCCCGGAGGCGGGGGCGGCGCCTTGGCCGCCTCCGGCCCGCTTCTGAGGGGGTAGACCTCGTCGCAGAGGAGCTGAGGGGGCTTCTCGTCCCGGACGGAGAGCTTTCCCCGGACGATCACCGCGCTGCCCTCCGCCAGCAGGCGTCCGCACCGCTCCAAGGTCCGGGCGAAGCAGAGCAGTTCAATGGACCCGGTGTCGTCCTCCACAGTGGCGTAGGCCATGAGGGTGTTGTTCCGGGTGGTCCGGGTCCGGTAGGCGGTGACGATGCCCGCCAGGGTGATGAACTGCCCGTCCTGGTACAGCACCGGCCCCTCCTCCCGGGCGAAGTCGGCGTTCACCGAGCCCACACTCACCGCCCCGGCGGCTTTCGCCGCGTCCCGGTAGGCGTCCATGGGGTGGCCGGAGAAGTAGAGGCCCGTGACCTCCCGCTCCCGGCGCATCCGTTCCTCCAGGGAGAACTCCGGGAGCTCCGGCATTGTCACCGATATCCCCCGGCGGGGCCCGGCGGCGGAATCTATGCCGAAAAAGTCCATCTGCCCCTCCACGTTCTGGCGGCGGCTGGCGGCGATGGCATCGATGAGCTTCTCGCTGACCGAGGCCAGCTGGCTGCGCCGGCCCCCAAAGCAGTCGAAGGCCCCGGCGTAGATGAGGTTCTCCGCGGCCCGCTTGTTCATGTCGCTGTCGTACATCCGCTCGCAGAAGTCCTGGAAGCTGGTGAAGGGGCCGTTTTCCTCCCGCTCCCGGACCATGCTCTGGATAAAGCTCCGGCCGATGCCCTTCACCGCCGCGAGACCGAAGCGGATGCCCCCCTCCTCCACGGTGAAGCTGTCCCGGGAGCGGTTCACGTCCGGCGGCAGGAGGGCGATGCCCAGCTCCCGGCACTCGCCGATGTACTCCGAGACCTTCTCCGAGTACGCCAGCACCGACGTGAGCAGGGCTGCCATATACTCCCGGGGGTAGTGGTACTTGCACCAGGCCGTCTGGTAGGCCACCACCGCGTAGCAGACGGCGTGGGCCTTGTTGAAGGCGTAGTTGGCGAAGTCGTACATCTCGTCGTAGATGGCCTCCGCCACGGCGGCGGGGATGTGATTGGCCGCACAGCCCGGGATGTCCCGGGCGGGGTCGCCGTGGAGGAAGGCCTCCCGCTCCCGCTCAATGTCCTTGACCTTCTTTTTGCTCATGGCCCGGCGGACCATGTCCGCCTGCCCCAAGGAGTACCCGGCCAGCTGCTGGAAAATCTGCATGACCTGCTCCTGGTAGACGATGCACCCGTAGGTGATGGAGAGGATCGGCTCCAGGGAGGGGTGCTTGTAGGTGACCAGGGAGGGGTCGTGCTTGCAGGCGATGAACTTGGGGATGGAGTCCATGGGGCCGGGGCGGTAGAGGGCCACGATGGCCGTCAGGTCCTCGATGGACTGGGGCCGCAGGCGCACGCACACCCCGGTCATCCCGGCGGACTCCATCTGGAACACGCCGGAGGTCCGCCCGGCGGTGAGCATATCGTAGACCGGCTGATCGTCCTCCGGGATGTCCTCCAGGCGGAGGTCCGGCTGGCGGGCGCGGACCATCTTCACCGCGTCGTCCAGGACGGTGAGGTTGCGCAGGGCCAAAAAGTCCATCTTCAGCAGGCCCAGCTCCTCCAGGGTCACCATGGAGTACTGACAGACCACGGTGTCGTCGTTTTTCGCCAGGGGCACGTAGGTGTACACGGGATGTTTCGTGATGACCACCCCGGCGGCGTGGGTGGAGGCGTGGCGGGGCATCCCCTCCAGGGCCTTGGCGGTGTCGATGAGCTTCTTGATCTTGGGGTCCCCCTCGTAGAGGTCCCGGAGGGACTTGCTCAGCCGCAGGGCGTCGTTGAGGGTGATGTGGACCGTGGCGGGCACCTGCTTGGCCACCACGTCCACCTCCGCGTAGGGCAGGTTCATCACCCGCCCCACGTCCCGGATGACGCCCCGGGCGGCCATGGTGCCGAAGGTGACGATCTGGGCCACCCGGTCGCCGCCGTACTTCCGGCGGACGTAGGCCACCACCTCGTCCCGGCGGGTGTCGCCGAAGTCCAGGTCAAAGTCCGGCATGGAGACCCGCTCCGGGTTCAGGAAGCGCTCGAAGAACAGGCCGTACTGCTTGGGGTCCACGTCGGTGATCTCCAGGCAGTAGGCCACGATGGAGGCCGCGCCGCTCCCCCGCCCGGGCCCTACGGGGATGCCCTGGCTGCGGGCGTAGTGGATGAAGTCGGAGACAATGAGAAAGTAGTCGGTAAAGCCCATCTTCTCGATCATGTCCAGCTCATAGTCCAGCTGGGCGTGGTAGTCCGGGTGCCTGCCGCCGTAGCGCCGGGCGAAGCCCTCCTCGCTCAGGCGGCGGATATACGCCTGGGCCGTCTCGTCTGTGGGCACCCGGAATTCCGGCAGGTGGTACTTGCCGAAGGTGAACTCCAGATTGCAGAGGTCCGCGATGCGCTCCGTGTTGGCGAGGGCCTCCGGATAGCGGCTGAAGAGGGCCTCCATCTCCTCCGTGGAGCGGAGGTAGAAGTTTTGGGGCTCGTAGCGCATCCGCTTCTCGTCCTCCACCAGCTTGCCGGTCTGGATGCAGAGGAGGATGTCGTGGCTCTCCGCGTCCTCGGGGGCGAGGTAGTGGCAGTCGTTGGTGCAGACCAGGGGGATGCCCGTCTCCTGGTGGATGCGGAGCAGGGCCTCGTTCACCACCGTCTGGTCCCGGATGCCGTGGTCCTGGAGCTCCAGGTAGAACCCGTCCTCTCCGAAGAGGCGTTGCATCTCCAGGGCGTAGTCCTTTGCGCCGTTATAATCTCCGTTTAATATACGCTTTGGAATCTCTCCGGCGAGACAGGCGGACAGGGCGATGAGTCCGCCGCTGTGCTCCCGGAGGAGGTCCATGTCCACCCGGGGTCTGATGTAGAAGCCCTCCAGGTAGGCCATGCTGACCATGTAGCTGAGGTTGCGGTAGCCCTCCTCGTTCCGGCAGAGGAGGACCAGGTGGCGGCTCTCGGCGTCCAGCCCGTGGACCTTGTCCGTGCGCCGCCGCCCGGGCGGGGTCACATAGACCTCGCAGCCGATGATGGGCTTGACCCCCTCCCGCTTGCAGGCCCGGTAGAAGTCCACCGCGCCGTACATCACGCCGTGGTCCGTGACGGCCACGGCGCTCTGCCCCAGCTCCCGCACCCGCTTGGCCAGACCGTCGATGCGGCAGAAGCCGTCCAGGAGGCTGTACTCGGTGTGGACGTGGAGATGGACAAAGCTCATGGGCAGTTCCTCCTCTTTCTGCTACCGGCGGCTCAGCTCCACCAGCTTGCGCAGGCGGTGGCTGAGGCCGCTCTTGGTGATGGGCGGGTCGAACTCCTCCGCGAGCTCCCGCAATGTCAGCTCCGGGTAGGTCTCCCGCAGGACGATGGTCTCCTTCAGGGCGGGGGGCAGGTCCTCCACCCGGCCCAGGGCGTAGAGCTTCCGAATGGCCTGTAGCTGCTCCTGGGCGGCGTCGACGGCCTTGTCCAGGTTGGCGGACTCGCAGTTCACCCGGCGGTTGACCCCGTTGCGAAGGGCCTTCTGGGCCCGGGTGGCCGTGAGGGCCTGGGCGGACCGATCCGCGCCCATGAGGTGCAGGAGGTCCCGGATCTGGCCGCTGCTCTTGAAGTAGGTGACCTGAGCCCCGCCCCGCTCGGTGTGCTTGGCGCGGCACCCCATGTCCGTCAGGAGGGCTTGGAGCTCCCGGCTGGCCTGGGCGTGGCTGGTGACCAGCTCCAGGTGGTAGCCCTTGGCGGGCTCGGTGATGCTCCCGCCGGAGAGGAACGCCCCCCGGAGAAACGCCCCGCGGCAGCAGTCCTCCTCCAGAAGGCCGAAGTTGATGTGGAGCACCGGGCTCTGGCGGGAGTCGAAGCCAAAGGCGTCGATGATGGAGGCGATCTTGCCGGCCTCCGTCAGCTGGAAAATGTATTTCTGCTCCTCCGGGCACGGCAGACGGTCGAAGGCCAGGCCGAAAGCCCGCTCCAGCAGGATGGGCAGACGCCGGGCAAAACCGGCGCTCTCTGTGATGATCCGGACCTCCCGGGGGGTGAAGGTGTTGCAAAAGAGCAGGGCCCCGTAGGCCTCCGCCCGGGAACAGCAGGTGTTTTCAAGAGCCCTGCCGCAGAGCTCCTCCTTTGCCTCGCTGGAAAAGGACATCTCCTTCGCCTCCTCGCTTTTTTCTGGGCCTATTATACCCCCAAAGAGGCGGTAAAGCAATTCAAATTTTTTGTGGGGTTTGACGTTGTATGCTCCTGTGCAGTTTTTCGCCGTTACACTCCTAGTGTGTAACGGTCTTTCGTTACAAAATCTTATTTAAAGGAGAAACATCATGAATCACACCAAAAACTATGGCCTGCCCCAGTGGGAGCTCAATGACCTCATCCGGATGGAGGACTTCAACGCAATGAACAACAGCATCGAGGCGGGCTTGGACAGCAACGCCGCCGCTGCCGCGTCAGCCGTGAACATCGCCAACTTCGCCAAGAGCACCGCCACCGTCGCCCAGCAGGCCGCCGGGAACGCCTACTCCCCGGATAACAAGCCCTATGTTGTGGGGTCCTTTACCGGAAATGGCGGAACCAAGGAGATCAACCTGGGATTCCGCCCGTCCCTGGTGATCATCTGCTCGGACCAGATGGCCAGCAACAGCGTCGCAGCCGGAAGCCGTATCGCAATGTCCGCAGGAGGCGTCAATCCCCAGCGGATCGCTATTACCAAAACCGGCTTCCGTGTCACCTACACCAGCAGCGTCCCCTTCCCCACCATCAACTACGCCAACGGAACCTTCGACTATATCGCCTTCCGGTAAGCGAAAGTGGCCCCCACGGGATCTCCCGTGGGGGCCGGTTCTTTGTCAGCGTCTGTCTTTCTTATCTGTCAGGACGTCCTCTAGGAGCCATTTCAGAAACCAGAACGTGACACTGTTGACATCAAGGGTGATAACGTCCGCATCGGGGAAGTTGGGATAGCGCACGGTGATCAGGCCATTGGTATGTGCTTTAGCATACTCAACGTTCTTGTCGCCAATGGTGATGATCTGGAGGTCATCGCCAACGAAGAAAGCGACTACAGCGATCTTGGTGTTAGTCACACCGCGGAGCTTGGAGTCCACATCTTTTTTCGCCGCATCCCAGTTTCCGAAGAGAGCAGTCAGGCCACTGTTTGTCCAATCAGATGAACCCATCGCGGCAGTGCCTACCGTTCCGGTGATCTTGAGGACGGAACGGTTCGTCGCGTCTTGCGCAACCATGGGATACCAGAGGGCATCCTCAATGCCGCTGTAAGCACTGTGCCATGCCCCTTGGGGGCGGGAGGAGGAATGGGGGAGGCGCTGCGGGGCAAGGGGGTTCGGGCTTGGACGCGGAATGCTGGTAGCGGATTTTGGCGGGTTGGTAGCAGAGTCGGAATCTATGTTAAATATATCAGTTATGAACCAAGGAATTGCAAGGCTTTGAGGAACTAGGAGGCTGGTAGTTCTGTGGTAGACTTCTCTCAAAATGTCACGAATACGTGGCAAAAGCGTACAAATTATATATTTATTAGAAAATATATAGAGAAATTGTCTCATATCGAAAGGCTTCCGAAAAGAGCTACATAATCTCAAATGAGGGGTACCTATTTCAGTTTTTAATCATATGGTAAAAGACAGCACCGGCAAAAAAATCCATTTCCCTCCACGGAACCCATACGGCGCAGCGCACATACAATAATCGTGAGCAGGAGTGTGATGTACTTATGGCTTATTCTGACCGAGAATTGCTGGCCCGCCTGATTGAGTGCGAGGCTGGCGGGGAGGGTGAGCGGGGGATGAAGGCCGTGGCCTGTGTGGTCATGAACCGCGTCCATGCCAGGGGCGGCGAGTACGCTCGGGTAGGCCAAGGCAGTATCCGCAACATCATCTTCCAGCCCTATCAATTCGTCTGTGCCAGTGAGACGGAGGGGGGCGCCTACAACCCGCAGAACATCTATAATATGAGGCCTGAGGCGATCCACTATGAGATTGCAGACTGGGCCATTGCAGGCAACCGTCTGCCAGACTTAGGGGAGTGCCTCTGGTTCTACAATCCGTTCAGCAGTAAATGCCGCAACAATTTTCCCTCCAACGTGGGCTACTGGCAGACCCGCATCGGGGATCACTGTTTTTACAACCCGACAAATGCTTATTACAGCACATAAGGTATCTCCACAGCAACCATGCGCCGTCAGAGTTTATAAAGGAGTGAAGCAGTTATGCAGAACACGCAGCATCTCCAGGGGCCCCAGGGGAGTCAGCCCAACAGTGGGACTGGCAACACGCAAAACAACACCCAGAACATAACCATCAACAATCATCAGAACCAGATGGGCGCTCCGGATGAGACCAGCTACCACATGCCGCCGGACTCCGGGGCACCCGTCGGGGGAAGCTGGATTTATGGGGACCCCAATCTGGGCTACAACGGGCAGAAGCCCTCCAATGGGGTGTCGGTCTATACGATGGACGGCACTACGCCGCCCAACGAGGCGGACAATGCGCCTATGCCCCTTCCGATTCCGGGGATGAACGGGAATACTCCGGCTGAGGGCATTGCAAGCGGTATTGCTCAGAGTCAGCGGATGAAAAATCCTGTAGATATGGCGTCCACACACATGCCGGCCAACAGCGCCCAAGCCTATCAGGCGTCGCTGCGCAGTCTTCTTGACCGCAACGTAGGGTACTTTATTGTGGCCACCTTCCTTGTGGGGACACAGCAGTCTGTTACTTGGCAGGGCATCCTTCATACGGTGGGCAGCGACTATATTGTCCTGTATCAGCCGGATTACGAGCGCTACATCTCCTGTGATCTCTACGCGATCAAGTTTGTTCAGTTCCACAATGTGAAAGGGGTTCCTTACTGTGCGGCCTCCCAGACCTGGCAGGGCCAAAGCAGGTGGTGACTTGATTTTTGACCGGAGGAGTTGGCAGTATCCGACTCCTCCGGTCCTTTCGTTTTTGTTTCTTCCGAATAAATGCCATCTCCGACGAAGGCCCGGGGCTCCTCGCCCCGGACCCCGGTGACTTTT
>CAJUOA010000126.1 GCA_910587785.1 uncultured Oscillospiraceae bacterium
CCGCCGCCTCCGGCACCTACCTCCACGACGAGCCCTACAGCTTTACGGAGTATGTGAAGTCCATGTCGCTGTATAACCAGCTGGTCCGGTATGGGACGGAGGAAGATTGAACAAAGCTAAAGTTTTGTTTAATCTTAGAGCGAGAGAAACACACCATCCGGCCCCCCGGGGAGGGGACCGGATGGTGTTGTGCTACAGCACAGACTAAGTCACTTCGCAGTGATCTTCTTCAGGCGGGCGAAGCGGGGCAGGCCGTTCTCCTTTTTGAGCTTGGTCTCGCCCTGGATGAGGGGGAGGGCGTAGTCCACGAAGCCCTGCTCAATGCCGTTGTGATCGGCGTTGATCCACTCGATGGGGACCTTCTTCTCGGTGTTGGCCACGTCGGTGAGGTTGAAGAGCTTCGTCTTGCAGACGTACTTGCCGCCCTCATAGGAGCGCTCAAAGCCCACCATCTTGTCGGTGAGACCGGCGACGGCGTTCTCCACAGCGGCCTTGCCGGACATGAAGGACTCGTCGATGTCGGTCTGGGAGGCGAGGTGGGCGCCGCAGCGCTGGAGGAGGCTCAGCTCGATGCCCCGGACCTTGGCGCCGGTCTCCCGCTTGACCACGCCGGCGAGCATGGCGGCCAAGCCGCCCAGCTGAGCGTGGCCGAAGCCGTCGGTAGCGGAGGTCTTGGCCTCGGAGACGAAGGAACCGTCGGCGTAGTGGATACCCTCGGAGACGGCCACCATGCAGTTGCCCCGTTCGGCGTAGACCTTCTTCACCTCGGCAATGAACTTGTCCATGTCGAAGTCGGTCTCGGGCAGGTAGATGAGGTCGGGGCCCGCGCCCATGGCGGTAGCGAGGCCGGCGGCGGCGGTGAGCCATCCGGCGTGGCGGCCCATGATCTCGATGACGCAGATCATGCCGGTGTCGTAGACCCGGGCGTCGTGGTAGACCTCCATACAGCTGGTGGCGATATACTTGGCCGCGCTGGCGAAGCCGGGGCAGTGGTCGGTGCCGAAGAGGTCGTTGTCGATGGTCTTGGGCACGCCCATGACCCGGCACTCATAGCCCACCTTCTGCATGTATTTGCTGATCTTGTTGCAGGTATCCATGGAGTCGTTGCCGCCGTTGTAGAAGAAGTAGCGGACGTCGTACTTTTTGAAGATCTCCAGGATGCGCTTGTAGTCGGTGTCGTCCACGTCCGGGTCCGCCATCTTGTAGCGGCAGGAGCCCAGGGCGGAGGAGGGGGTGTAGGGGAGCAGCTCCAGCTCCGCCGGGTCCTCCTGGTCCATGTCGATGAGGCGGTCATTGAGCACGCCTTTGATGCCGTGCTCCGCGCCGTAGACCTTGGTGATGGCCTCACTGTCCAGAGCCGTGCGGATGACGCCGTAGGCACTGGCGTTGATGACGGAGGTGGGTCCGCCGGACTGACCGATGATGCACGCGCCTTTTAACATTGTTCTTATCCTCCCGTTTTTGGCATAGGTCCCTTCCCACAAGGAAGGGACCGGCAGAGTCCTTGCGCAAAGCCGCGCTTTGCTGTTGTGTCCAGTATACCAACTTTTCCAGGATTTGTAAACAGGTTTTTTGCGGGGCTAGGCGGTCATGTAATTTCTTTCAAGCCATTCATCAGTTTTTTCGTGCGCCGTTCGTTCTCTCGGATGCGTTCTTCCACCTGCATACTCAAAAGGTAGTGGTGGACCAGCCGTTTGACATAGCTGGGCACCGTGCGGACTGAGTCCTGGTTATGTTCGATTTGTTGCTGGATATAAAGGTAGTCCTCCTCTGGCAGGGAGATCGTGATGGTCTTGCGTCCTATTTTGTAGACTGGCATCGAATTCACCCCCTATCATACAGCAGATTATATCATATTTCAGAGAAAAACGCAAGTGCGTATACGCACAATCACACACCTCAATAATATTTCTATTGAGGTGATAACCATGTCAGTGAAAGACGCCGTAGCTCAGCGCTTCCGCGAGCTCTGTACGGAGAGAGGCATCCGCCCCAACGAATTGGCGGTCCGTGCTGGGGTGACGCCCTCCACAGTGTACAGTCTGCTGGACCCCCGGCGGAGAGATGTGTCCGTTGTCACGGTGAAAAAGCTCTGTGACGGCCTCGACATCACGCTGGGGGAATTTTTCGGCGCCCCGGTCTTTGAGGGGCTGGACCAGGAGATCGTGTAGGGCGCGACGGCCCCGGCGCGCCGCTCCTCCCCCAAAACGCTGGGACGCCATCAATGCGCCCGTAGGGGCGGATACCATCCGCCCGTTCTATCGCGGCATTTCCGTTATCGTGCGGGCGGGTAATACCCGCCCCTACGAAATGGTGCAGTGTACGCGGTGCCCATCAGACGGCGCGCCGGGGTCGTCGCGCCCTACGCAGTCTGGAATATTTCATGAAACAGGCATGGCAGAAAAATAAAAACCTCTTGCAATATCGGAAAACTGTGGTAAAATAAGAGTACATTCTACTACTCAGGAGGATACTGCCATGCCCCTCGTAACTACAACCGAGATGTTCAAGAAGGCCTATAACGGCGGCTACGCCATCGGCGCGTTCAACGTCAACAACATGGAGATCGTCCAGGGCATCACCGAGGCCTGCCGCGAGGTCAAGGCCCCCGTGATCCTTCAGGTCTCCAAGGGTGCCCGGGCCTACGCCAACCACACCTATCTGGTGAACCTGGTCAAGTCTGCGGTCACTGAGTGCCCCGAGATCCCCATCGCCCTGCATCTGGACCACGGCGACAGCTTCGAGACCTGCAAGAGCTGCATTGACGGCGGCTTCACCTCCGTCATGATCGACGCCTCCAGCAAGCCCTTTGCCGAGAACATCGAGATCACCAAGCAGGTGGTCGAGTATGCCCACGCCCACGGCGTGGTGGTGGAGGCTGAGCTGGGCGCTCTCGCCGGCATCGAGGACGAGGTCCAGGTCTCCGCCGAGGAGTCCCACTACACCCGCCCGGAAGAGGTGGAGGAGTTCGTCTCCAAGACCGGCTGCGACTCCCTGGCCATCGCCATCGGCACCAGCCACGGCGCTTACAAGTTTACCGCCGCCCAGTGCACCCGCAACGAGAAGGGCGAGCTGGTGCCCCCGCCCCTGCGCTTCGACATCCTCGACGAGGTGGTCAAGCGCCTGCCCGGCTTCCCCATCGTGCTCCACGGCTCCTCCTCCGTGCCCCAGAGCTTCGTGAAGATGATCAACGAAAACGGCGGCAAGATGCCCGACGCCGTGGGCATCCCCGAGGAGCAGCTCCGTCAGGCGGCCCGCAGCGCGGTGTGCAAGATCAACATCGACTCCGACCTGCGCCTGGCCATGACCGGCACCATCCGGCAGTTCTTCAGCGAGCATCCCGACAAGTTCGACCCCCGCGAGTACCTCAAGCCCGCCCGCGCCAACATCAAGGACTTGGTCAAGCACAAGCTGATCAATGTCCTCGGCTGTGACGGCAAGGCCTGATCCGCCCCCTTTGCGGGCCCTTCCCGGAAAGGGAGGGGCCCGTTTTTTGAACGTATATTCCCCAAAAAAGGGAGAAATCAGGAGGCGCGTATGGCGGCAAAAATCGGCGTGATCTCAGACACCCACGGCACTCTGCGTCCGGACGTGGTCGAGCGCCTGAAGGACTGTGACTATATCATCCACGCCGGGGATTTTGACCGGGAGTCCCTGCTGCTGGAGCTGGAGGACATCGGCCCCCTCTGCGCGGTCCGGGGGAACAACGACTGGGGCTCCTGGACCCGGGAGCTCCCGTACCAGCGGACATTCACCATTGACGGCGTCACGTTTTTCGTGACCCACAAGCGGGAGGATGTGCCCCGGGTGCTGAAGGACGAGGTCAAGGTGGTGGTCTTCGGCCACTCCCACCAGTACTTCCAGAGCGAGGCAGGGGGGAGGCTGTGGCTCAACCCCGGCAGCTGCGGCAGGCCCCGGTTCCGCTGTGGATTGAGCATGGCCATGCTGACCATAGAGCGCGGGGAGGTCCAGGTGGAGCGGATCGACCTGCCTCTTTCAGACAGGGACCGTCTGTAGGCTTCTAGGCGCGAAGCATATATTGCCAGCAGAGCCGGCGCTCTTTTTAGAAATCAAAAACAGAGGAACATAACATGCGATTCATAGCCTTTGACGTGGAGACGCCCAACTCCTATAACAACCGCATCAGCGCCATCGGCGTGACGGTGGTGGAGGACGGGAAGATCGTGGAGGAATTTTTCACTCTGGTGGACCCGGAGACCTATTTCAGCAACTTCAATATCCAGCTGACCGGCATCACACCGGAGGCGGTGGAGGGCGCGCCCACCTTTGAGGAGCTCTGGCCGAGGCTGGAGCCGGTGTTCTCCAGCGGCGTATTGACGGCCCACAACGCCCCCTTCGATATGAGCGTATTGGCCAAGTGCCTGCGGGCTTACTGCGTGGAGTGGCGGGACACGATGCCCTATCTCTGCACCTGCCAAATGGGGAGGCGGTGCTACCCGGCCTTGCCCAACCACAAATTGGACACGCTGTGCGGACACGTCGGCATCCAGCTGAACCACCACCAGGCCGACAGCGACAGCCACGCCTGCGCCCTGCTCCTGCTGGACTACCTGGAGCAGGGGATGGACGCGGAGCCGTTCCTGCGCACATACGATCTGATCAATATCCGCACCGTGCAGCCATGAAAAGAAGGGGAGGAGAATGCGTTTGGAACAAAACCTGCTGAAAAGCCTTTTTGCTTTACAGGACCTGAAATACAAGGAGTTTCACTGTAGATTGATGCCCACTGTGGACCCGGAGACCGTCATTGGCGTCCGGGTGCCGCCTCTTCGGAAGTTGGCCGTGCAGTTTGGGAAAACGCCCCAGGCAGAGGCGTTTCTCCACGCACTGCCCCACCGGTACTATGAGGAGAACAACGTCCACGGCTGTCTGATCTCCGCCATGACAGACTATGAACAGACGGTGGCGGCGCTGGATGCGTTTCTTCCATACGTGGACAACTGGGCCACCTGTGACCTCATCAGCCCAAAGGCTTTCAAAAAACATCCCGCGCCGCTTCTGGAGCAGTGCAGGACGTGGATGGCGTCGGACCATGCCTATACGGTGCGCTTTGGCATCGGTGTGCTGTTGTCGTTCTATTTGGACGACGCCTTCGCGCCGGAACAGCTGGAGTGGGCGGCGGACCTCCGCAGCGGAGAGTACTACGTGAACATGATGACCGCCTGGTACTTCGCCACGGCGTTGGCCAAGCAGTACGACGCCGCGCTGCCCTACATCCAGCACCAGCGCCTGGATCCCTGGACCCACAACAAGGCCATCCAGAAGGCCGTGGAGAGCTATCGCATTACGCCCGAACAGAAAGCCCTCCTGCGAAAATACAAAGTAAAACTATAGATATCCCCCCGCTGCGGCCCAGGACCGCAGATGGGGGGATGTTTCAGCTGATGAGGGTCCACTCGAAGTTTTCCCACAGCAGGCGGCTCCCGACATCGGTGCCGTCAGGGAGCAGGAACATGGCCACCTGGTTGTCCACGCCGCTGTCGCTCTTCAGATAGGCGTAGTCCCCGTTGATGGTCTCCACGGTGTAGTAGACAGGTTCCATGGGGCGTCCTCCAGTCGCATGATCTTGCCAGAGTATAGCACAGCTCCGCCGGGAAGTCAAATCAGCGGGAGGCTGTGGGCGCCCCGGCGAAAAAAACGACAGTTTTCCGCAAAATTCTTGTAAAATTGCAGAAAGCATGTTACAATAGCTCCATACTATCGATGAAAGGGGCGGGGTCAGCTATGGCAGATCCGAACACGCAAAGACAGGGGAGAAGTACTTCAAGAGCCCCCAAATTCCATATTTTCGGCATGACACTGGATCAAAAGGAGCTTATCATCGCCGCTTACTGCGCGTTTTTCTTCTGCGTCGCCATCATCGGCATGATCGCCGGGGGGCTGGGCGGAAAGGAAGAAGCGCCCAAGGAGCCTCCGCCGGAGCCAATCGTGACCCAGGGGGACGATGAGCCGGAGGAGCCCGAGCCGGAGCCCTTCAAGCTCTCCCAGACCAGCGCCTCCCTGGACCCGGGCGGTTCAGTGACCCTTTTTGTCACCGGGGCGATGGGTGAGGTGTCCTGGGCTACCTCCAACAACAAGGTGGTCACGGTGGCGGACGGCGTGGTCACCGCTGTGGCAGGCGGGAGCGCCACGGTGACGGCTACCTCGGGGGAGGACTCCGCCGTGTGCATCTTCACGGTCTCCGGTGTACCCTACGTGAGTACGCTGAACCTGTACCTCAACAAAACGGATTTCACCTTTGTGTCCGGCAGTGCCCCTGTGCAGATGCGGCTGAAGCTCAAGGAGACCCGTGCGGACTATGACGGCGAAATCGTCTGGGCCAGCGCGGACCCCCAGATCGCCAAGATCAGCGAGACCGGTCTGGTCGAGTGGGTGGGCAAGGGTACCACCACCGTCACCGCCACCGTGGACGGACTGGTCTTTGAATGCATCGTCCGGGCGAAGTAGGAGGGAGCACTGTGGCAAAGTTGCGGAAAATGCTGGGCAGTGTGGAGGACCCCGCTGTCCGGGAACTGATGGGCCTCATTGAGACTCAGAGCAGGACCACGCTGACCCGTTGGGCCGCAGCCTACACGGCGGAGCAGTATCTGCCGCTGACCGGCGGGGAAGATGGACGTCTTTCGGCGGCGGTGGAGGCGGTCAGCGCCAACCTGCGGGGAGATCTGACGTTGAAGGAGGCGAAAGTGCTTCTCGCCGAAGCCCGCAAGGCCGCGCAGGAGGAGACGGACCCAGTACGGCAGGCCGCGGCCCGGGCGGTGTCCACCGCTTGCGGCACGCTGACCACCCCTACCAATGCTTTGGGATTTGCCTTTTACGGCGCTGCGGCCTGGGCCTACCACACCGCCGGGACGGAGGCGGCTCGGGAGGAGCACGACCGTTTAGCCCAGGAGGAGCTGGAGCGGATTTTGACCTCCTTGCGGAGAGCCGCCGTGCCGGATGAGGCGGACCCGGTAAATGTCAACTGGAACTGCTAGGGGAGGGGGCTCTATGCGCATCATCATCTCTCCGGCGAAGAAAATGAACGCCGATACTGACAGCTTTCCCAGCAGAGGCCTGCCCAGGATGCTGGAGCGGACAGAGGCGCTCCTTGCCAAACTGCGGGAGATGTCTTATGAGGAGCTCAAGGCGCTCTGGAAGTGTAACGACCAGATAGCGGAACTGAATTTCCGGCGTCTGCGGGATATGGACCTCCGCCGGGGGCTGGCGCCCGCTATTATGGCTTATGAGGGCATCCAGTATCAGTATATGGCCCCAGGGGTGTTCACCCGGGAGGCGCTGGATTATGTGTCGGAGCATCTTCGGATATTGTCCGGATTCTACGGCGTCCTCCTGCCCTTCGACGGCGTGACGCCCTACCGGCTGGAGATGCAGGCCAAGCTTCCGGTGGGCGGGGCGAAGGACCTCTACGGCTTCTGGGGAGACCAAATCGCGGAGGAGGTCTTTGCCGGCGCGGACTGCGTCCTGAATTTGGCCTCCAAGGAGTACAGTGCCTGTGTCACCAGGTATGTGCCAGAGGGGGCGCGGGTGGTCACCTGTGTCTTCGGGGAGCGGAAGGATGGCAAGATCGTCGAAAAGGGCACCCAGTGCAAGATGGCCCGGGGGGAGATGGTCCGCTTTTTGGCGGAGAACCAGCTTGCAGAGCCGGAGGACGCCAAAGGCTTTGACCGGCTGGGGTATCAGTTTTCCCCAGAGCTGTCCGGTGGGGACAGCTATGCCTTTGTAAAAAGATCCAGATGTTAAAATGCTGGCTAGGAGGCATCCCCTGACCATCAATACGGAACGCCCCCGGTGCGGATCGTTCGCACCGGGGGCGTAGGTTAGGTTTGTTCCTGCCGCTGTTCAGCGGTCAAAGGAGGGGTTCATGTAATAGACGTTTTTTTCGCCTAGACGGTCCTTTGCTAAGCGCAGTCCTTCGCCGAAGTTAGCAATTTAAGTAAGGGCCATTCAGCCCTAGAGCCGCAAGGGATTCCGGC
>CAJUOA010000127.1 GCA_910587785.1 uncultured Oscillospiraceae bacterium
TGTTCGGTGATGTTGGTACGGGCAAATCCTTCCTGGCCGGGTGCATCGCAAACGCCCTTCTTGACCGGGATATACCCGTACTCATGACCAACTTCCCTACCATCCTGGCCCGCCTGTGCGGGACGTTCGGAGAGGGCAGAACGGCGTTTCTGGACAGCCCGGGAGACTATGACCTGTTAATCATAGACGATTTAGGCGCAGAGCGCAACACCGAGTATGCCCTTGAGCAGATGTTTTCCATCATCGACAGCCGCTACCGCTGTAATAAGCCGCTGATCGTGACCACGAATCTGAAGCTGGACGAGCTGAAGCGCCCACCCGACCTCGCCCACGCCCGTATCTATGACCGGATTTTAGAACGCTGCGCCCCTATCCTTTTTGCCGGGAAGAACTTCCGGGAGGACAACGCCGCCAGCACCAAGGCGGCGGCGCGGAGCATCGTATCCTCTGACCGTTCAAAAAATTGAATCTGCATTATGCAGGGAAAGGAACATTATGGCAAACGAAAACATGAACATGATCCCCGCCACTGATACCGCTAACGCCTCCGCCCTGGAGAACACCGCCGCACAGGAGAACCCGCCCGCCCTGATAAAGAAAATTGGGGGTATGACCTACATTGTGCGGGTACATTTCAGCACCACCAGCAAGGAGACATTCAGCGATAAGGTCAAGCGGTTGCTGCGAAATGAAGTCCGGCAGTTGATGGAGCAGGAGGCCGCAGGAGAATGATCGCATGGAGGGCTGGGCCACTCCTGGCTCTCTTTCAGTATTGTTGTCTTGAAAAGTCGCAGGATTTGTGTTAAGATAAAGGCGAATCAGACAGCAGAAGTGAAAGTAGGTGGTAGATTTGACAGTAACAGAGCAGATAGACCAGCAGCACCAGGAGGATTTGCAGAGGCTCAGAGGCTTTCGTCTGCTGGACGATGATTTTCTGACAAAATGCTTTGAGGGTGATCCCAAGTACATTCAGCTTGTATTGCGGATCGTGTTGGAGATGCCTGATTTAGTGGTCGTGGATGTCCGCACACAGGTGTTCGTGGAAAATTTGCTGAACCGCTCTGTACGGCTGGACGTTTTGGCAACAGACAGCACCGGGCGAAAGATCAACGTGGAAATCCAGCGATCCGACAAAGGCGCTGGGCGAAAGCGGGCAAGATATAACAGCAGCATGATGGACGCTAACCTTCTGCGGAAGGGCGAGAAGTTTGACGAACTGCCCGAAACCTATGTTGTGTTCATTACCGAGCATGATGTGATTGGCAAAGGCCGGCCGCTATACCATATCAGCAGATATATCTTCGACACCAACGAGAGTTTTAACGATGGTTCGCATATTCTGTATGTGAACGGCGCATACCGGGATGAGACGCCTATCGGAAAGCTGATGCACGATTTCTCTTGCACAGCCCCGGATGATATGTACTATGGCGAGTTGGCAGAACGGGTTAGATTTTTCAAAGAAAGTGAGGAAGGTGTTGAAATCATGTGTAGAGCGATGGAAGACATGCGTAACCAAACATTGAGAGAAGGCATGATAGAGGTTGCGAAAAAATTGTTGACTGATGGAACGCTTACTCTCGAAAAAATAGCAGAGTGCGTTGGCCTCTCCCTTGACGAAGTAAAGAAGATACAAGCCGGACAAAGTGCATAAGCTACCCTACCAATTCAAGGGCAAGGAGTGGGAGGAAGGCATGAGGTGACAGCCTCTGCCCTCCCTCCGTTCCTTTGATTTTATGAAGAAACAAGTATCAGGTCAGGAATCAAAGTCGAACAGCATTCCCAGTGTAAGGCCCATCCTGCTCAAACTTCTCTGCCTCCTGACTGATTCTCTCGGGGGACATTCCGTCAAAATATTCCCGCTGCCAGCGAGTGTAGTCAAATTTCTCACGGATAACGGTGGCGACGAAGCGCTCCGCCTCCACAACACCCAAATGTTCCATCAGGCAATTCATTCCTCTGCTCATAATTTCAGCTGTACTGGGAGACATATCACTCATCCTCCGTTTCCGCAATAAATTCGATTGGAGTTACCAGTCTGATTCGGTCAGTTTGGTACTTCAACAGCCGTTTATCAGTGGAAATAAAATACTTGCATCCGGCATAAATCGCCGAGGCCACATGACAGGCATCCTTAAATTTGACGCCCGTGTTCATGATTTCCGTGGCCATAGACTCGATCTCACCCTTGCGTTCCAAGCCGACATAGGCTGCTGTATGTGTATCAACAAACTGCATGATCGCCCTTCGGCGCATTTCATAAGGGTTCTGTCCACACTCATACCGCAGCATATAAGAGGCGACCAACTCAAGCTGTTTCTTTTGGATCTGGTCCTGAATATGCAGCTTGGCTTGTGTCTCCAAAGATACCTTAATTTGCGACTGATCGTCATAGGGGCGATTATAGTAGCACATGTCAAGATACACACGCAAGCAGACCACCTCCCTGCTTATAAAAAGTATACCACATGCAGTGGGAAAATAAAAGCCCTGATTTTGTGCCAAAACATTTCAGCAAACAACAAAGCGGGAGGAACCTCTGAGGCAACAACCCCAGGCTTCCTTCCGCTTTGCTAAACCTCTATAGGTTTATGAAAAGTCCTCTCTGAAATGGGCAAATTCTGGGCAAATGGGCATTTTGAGCAAGCTCAAAATCCCCTAAGCCCTTGTGCCGCAACGGTTTGCTCAGTCCAGCGGCTTCATCGTGGGGAACAAGATCACATCCCGAATCGAATCACTGCCGGTCAGCAGCATCACGCACCGGTCGATTCCGATCCCCAGCCCCCCTGTCGGAGGCAGACCATACTCCAGCGCCGTCAGGAAATCCTCATCCATCATCCCGGCCTCGTCGTCGCCCTTGGCCCGGGCCTCGACCTCCTTCTGGAAGCGCTGACGCTGGTCGATCGGATCATTCAGCTCGGAGAACGCATTGCCCATCTCACTGCGGCAGATAAAGAGCTCGAACCGCTCTGTGACTCTGGGATCCTTGGGGGAGCGCTTCGCCAGAGGCGACACATCCACCGGGTGCATCGTGATAAACGTGGGCTGAACCAGCTTCGCCTCCACCTTCTGGTCAAAGCACTCATACAGCGCGTGCCCCCAGGTGGGCTCCACACCGTCCATGTCCACGCCCGCGCTCTTGGCGGCGGCTACAGCCTCCCCGTCGTCGGAGATCGCCATGAAGTCCACCCCCAGGTACTGCTTGACCGCCTCGGCCATGCTCAGCCGGGGCCATCCGGGGGTCAGATCCACGTCCTCCCCCAGCCACTGGAGCTGGTAACTGCCGCAGAGCTCCTTCGCCGCGCCGCTGAGGAGCGCCTCAAAGAGGTCCATCATGTCGTTGAAGTCTGCGTAGGCCTCGTAGAGCTCCACGGTGGTAAACTCCGGGTTGTGCCGGGTATCCATGCCCTCGTTGCGGAAGATGCGCCCCACCTCATAGACCCGCTCCATGCCGCCGACGATCAGCCGCTTGAGGGGCAGCTCCGTGGCGATGCGCATGTACATATCAATGTCCAGCGTATTGTGGTGGGTGATAAAGGGCCGCGCAGTGGCGCCGCCGGAGATGGTATTCAGCACCGGCGTCTCCACCTCCATATAGCCCCGGTTGTCCAGGAAATTCCGCAGGTACTTGATAAAGGCACTGCGGATCTCAAAATTCCTGCGGACCTCTGGATTGACGATCAGGTCCACGTACCGCTGGCGGTAGCGGGCCTCCTTGTCGGTGAGGCCGTGGAACTTCTCCGGCAGGGGCAGAAGGGACTTCGAGAGCAGGGTGATGGCCTTCCCCCTCACGCTCATCTCCCCCCGCTGGGTGCGGAACACCTCGCCCTTCACGCCCACGATATCGCCGATGTCGTACTTCTTGAAGCGGTTATAGTCCTCTTCATCCATCTCGTCCTTCCGGGCGTAGAGCTGGATGCGGCCGGACTTGTCCTGGAGGTCGCAGAAGCTGACCTTCCCCATGCCCCGCTTGCTCATAAGGCGTCCGGCCACCGTGACCTCCTGCCCCTCCAGGGCGTCGAAGCTGTCCTTGATCTCCTGGGCGTGGTAGCTGACCACGAACTTGGTCTCCTGGAAGGGGTCCCGCCCCTCGTTTTGCAGATTGCTGAGCTTCTCCCGGCGCACCCGCAGGATCTCGCTGAGGTCCTGGGCCTGCTCCTGGGAATTTGTCCTCTCGTCCATGGTGTATTCTCCTCTTTTCAGAGCGTCTTACCGCTCGATCTTATCTACCGTATACTGGATCTCCCCGGCGGGGGCGACGACGGTCACCTGCTGGCCCTCCCGTGCGCCCATAAGGGCCTTTCCAAAGGGGGAGTCCTCGCTGATGATGCCGTTCATGGCGTCGGCCTCCTGACTGCCGACGATCCGGAACTTGCGGTTCTTGCCACGCTTCACGTCCGTGACAGTGACCGTGGAGCCGATGGTCACCCGGTCGGTGGGCATATCGCCCTCCTCGATGATGACCGCGTGGAGCAGGACGTTCTCCAGCTCGTTGATGCGGGAGTAGAGCTTGCCCTGCTCGTTTTTCGCCTCGTCGTACTCGCTGTTCTCGCTCAGGTCGCCGAAGCCCCGGGCCACCTTGATCATCTCCGCCACCTCGTCGGAGCGGGTGGTCTTGAGGAAGTTGAGCTCCGTTTGCAGCTCGTCAAAACGGGACTGACTCATCTTGAATTCTTTTTTCATGGCCTTCATCCTTCTTCATCTTAATTTGCAAAGCGCGCACGCCGGGGCCGCCCTTTGACCGCGCGTCAAAGAGCCTCCCCGGCAGTCGTACCGCCGCATGATCTATTTTCTGCATTATATCGGGATTTTGCCCTCCTGTCAACCAGGAATTTCCGCGAAAAGCGCCGTTTCCGCAAAACAGGGCCTCAATGCCCCCGCCGGGGCGTTTTTACAGGCCGGCAGCACACCCGCACATTTACGAGATCAGCGTCTCCGCCAAAAGGTCCTCCAGCGACAGCGCCCCCTGGGCGTACAGGGCGGCGGCCATCTGCTCAAAGCCGCAGTTGGGAGCCAGCTGCACGGCCAGGGCCTGGGGCAGATGCAGGGGCAGCCGTCCCCGGCCCGCCTCCCCGCCGGGATAGAGGGTGTAAAAGATGGGGTTCTCTCCGGCCAGGTCCCCTCTGGGGGCAAAGAGCACCAGCGCGTCCGCCCGGTCCAGCTGGTCCGCCGAGGGCTTGAGCAGCAGGGAGATGCCATACTCCCGGCGCAGGTCCCTGGCGAACTCCTCCCCTCCCCGGACGCTGAGCAGGACATACCGGTAGTTGAGGGCCAGTGCCTTGGCGGCCTCCGTCAGCTCCCGGAGGGGCCGGTCTCCGGAGAGGGCCACCACCGCCTGGGCGGGGTCCAGCCCTGCATCCTCCAGCCTCCGCCGGACCAGGGGCGCGGCCAGAGCCCGCCGCAGCGGCAGGGTGTCCACCGGCAGAATGCCCTGGCGGATGAAGAGGGCCGTGTAGGGGAAGTCCACCGGGAACACCGCCGTGCGCACCCCCGCCTCCCGCATCTGCCGCGCCCCCTTCACCGCCCGGCCCCGGGCCAGGGGGCTTGCGCTGTGGGCGCTCTGCCCCAGGGCCAGCACCGCGAAGGTCCCTCCGGCCAGCTGACGCTGGCTGAGCTCCGGGCGCTTGGGGCCGTCGCCGTATTCGATATATCCCAGCATTGCCACTCCTCCATTCCGCTAACTTACCCTCCAGCTTATGAGGGAGGCGGGGGGAGTATTCCTCTGCGGCAAAAAGCCAACCAGGGAGCCGAAAGGCTCCCCGGTCAGCTTAGGAAAGTTTATGACGGTCAGCCAGCGAACTGGCAGAACCGCGAGAGAATGGAGGCCACCTCGGCGCGGGTGGCGCTGCCCTGGGGGTTGAGACCGCCGTTGGCCCCGTTGATAATGCCCGCGGCGACGGCCCAGTTGACGGCCTCGGCGGCCCACCAGGAGACGGAGGCGCTGTCGTTGAAACGGCTGAGGTTGTCCGCCTGGACGTACTTGTTGCCGTTGTAGCGCCAGAGCATGGTCACCAGCTGTTCCCGGGTGATGGTACCCATGGGGTCCTCGCCGTCTGTGATGCCCTTGCCCTTGGCCCAGATCTGGGCCCGGTCGTACCAGTTGTCCCCCTGGGTGATGGTGTTGCGTCCGGCCGCGCGGGACAGGGCGGTCCAGACGGCGGCGCGGGTGGCGGGGGCGTTGGGCTCGAATTTGCCCTCCGCTTCGCCGGTCTTGTTCATGAGATAGCGCTGGTGGCAGAAGCGCACGGCCTCATAGAACCAGTCGGCAGCGCTGACGTCGGAGTAGTTCATGGCGGTGGGGTTGAGGACCACGTTCCCATAGTTGGGGGAGCTGCCCTCAATGTTGGGGACGGCGGTGGAGTAGGGGTCATTCTCCTCCTCAACCTTCACGAAGACGGGGTTGACGTTCACCCGGGCATTGGGCATGGTGAAGCTGAAGGCGTTCTCACCCATCTCCCGCACGGTCACGGGCCAGCCCCGCAGGTCGGTGACGGTCAGGCTCTCCAGCTTGTAGCCCTTGTCGGGGGTGACGTAGATGTTCACCCAGTCGCCGGGCCCGGCGTTACGCTTGCTGAGGACGACGGTTCCGCCGGTGACGGCGGGGACGTGGGCATACGAGGAGCCCGCCTCCCCCTTGTAGGTGGTTTCTCCAATGATGTACAGGTATCCGTCCTTAACGGCATAAGCTGTGCCGCCCTCAAATTCGGAGATATCGTCGTACTCAAAGGGGACCACGACGTTATTGCCGCTATCGATCAGCCCGCACTTGCCATCCTTGACAACTGCCGCTACGCCGTTGAACATCTTGTAGGCGTTATCGTACGCAAAGGGAATGACAACCTCGTTTTCCTTGTTGATATACCCGTACTTGCCGTCTTTTTTGACACTGGCAACGCCCTCGGAAAAACCGCTGGTTCCTTCGTACATGCAGGGGATCACCAATTCGCCGCTTTTATTGATAAAGCCGGTCAAATCATTTTGATCCACTACGGCAGCCAGCCCATCATAGAACGGATAGCTGTTTGTAAAGGCCCGACCGGAGAGGTCAATCACCGTGTTGCCCTGGCGGTCCAAATAACCTTTTGCGGTGTGAGTTATGTTCCAGTCATCATCAGACACGTTCTCTCCCCAGGCGATCAATCCTTCGCTGTACCAGGCTAATGAGGACTTCATCGTGAACCAGTCTTCATAGTCGCTTCCGCTATAACTGATTTCCTGATTAAAATCATCGGGCAGGGTGCAAATAACAGCGCCGCTGGCATCCACAAGGTATGTGTAGTAGTCATAACTTACACTGCCTGCGACCCCTGTCCACGAATGTGTCATGACACGTTTTATGATTACGGCAACGCCGTTCTGCATAGGCCCGCCCCAATACTGAGTGTTCTCCGCGTAGTTCATGCCGTCTTTTATGTACTCGCGCTCGCTGCTTTCAAAAGAGAACGCCGGACTGCCGTCCTCTTTATAGTAGGTCAGGGGACGGTCCTCGGTGGAGTAGTTGTCCGATATTATGTAAGGACTCTCTTCCGTCAAGGAAAAAATACCGTCTGAAAAGTAGTAGTTGGAAAAACTATCCTTATAGGGAAACACAAAGTTTCCGTTTCTGTCAACTACAGCTGCCTGTGGAAAAACTGCGTAGTCACCTGCATCTTCATCGAATTCCCCGTTGGTATAGATACTGCCATAGCCCTTGTTGTTGAATACACCATCGGCTCTGATATTTGTCTTGGTGATTGGCAGCGTATCCACCGCACCGGCGGTTCCCGGCATCAGCGCCAGCACCATGCACAGCGCCAGCAAAGCTGATAGCAATCGTTTTTTCATAGCTCGTAACTCCTCCCAAATTCTGTCTTTACCACGGAATTACTGTTCCGTAGTAGTAATGGACAAAATTTTAGAGATTGCACGAAATAATCCAATCAAGCGGTCAGCTTTCACAGAATTTCTGAGGCCGGCCTGGATTTGTTGTGGAAAAATTTG
>CAJUOA010000128.1 GCA_910587785.1 uncultured Oscillospiraceae bacterium
CAAAGCGGTCAAACTGCTCCGTGGTCACGTCCTGCTGGTAGTACACCGCCAGCAGGCGCATCATGTCCTGCTCCTCCGCCATGCGGACGTGGAAGCCGCAGTCCCGGATACGTTTCTCCAACTGTTTCAGATACCCGGTGTCTTCGCTGGACTTTTCGTCTCTGCGGTAAACGAGGGCGAATTCCCGCGCCGAGGCGGTGGTGGACTGGATCTCGTCCAGGTGGCCCGTGTCCTGGCGGAGCAGCTCCCGCAGGGCGGGCAGGTCCTCGTTCTCCAGCCGGGCCTGATAGTGGTGCTTGTTGCTCTGGAAGGACTCACGGGAGTCCAGGGCCAGCAGCTCCACCGTCTCCATACCCCGCAAAAGCTCTGTCAGGGCGCGGACCCGTCCCCGGACGCCCTCAGCGGACAGCACAGAAAGATTGTCGGGGCTGACCAGATAAAAAACCAGCTCACCTTTGGCCGTTTTCAGACCGTGATCGGTGAGCTGGTCGATCCCCATAAGCTGCCGGGTGGACAGATGCCGCCGCAGTTCTTTCTTCTGTTTTCGGTTCAAGATGATACCTCCTTTTACATCATCTGCATCCCCATATCAGGAGACGCCGATCCGTCATATATCGGCTGGGCGGGTTTCGCGGAGAACATATCCTGTAAAAACCGCTGACCTCCCAGTGCTGCCGCTTTCTGAAACGCCTGGTTGAAGTCTCCGCAGTCCATGACCGCTTTCCGGGTAAAGAGTGCCTCTCCGATGTGAGGAAACGCCCCCTCATAGGTTCCAACAGAGAGTTCCCCTTCCGGCTGGATTCGGATATAGATACCGTCCTCTCCGCCGAAATAGTAAAGCGCACCGCGGCCATTCAGCCTGGTAACCTCATCCTCTGTCCATTGATACCGGCTGTTCTCTGTGACGGCCAGCCACTGTCTCATTTCTGCTTCTGTCATTTTTGCGGAGCCCTCCATTCATAATATTGCTGGTGCAGGAAAAGGAAGCACACGGCGCAGCGCAAGAAGTCCAGAATGCTGGCCCCCTCCATGCGGATGGAGAGGAAAGCGAACAGCACCGTCAGGATCATCAGGAGCATTCCCGCCCCATTCGCCAGCGCCAGAACAGAGAGCAAAAAGCCGATGCCGATAATCGCCACGTCCCGCAGCTCCCACAGCCACAGCTTGGGTTTTGCTCTCAGGTTGTCAGGGTAGATATACATTTAATGTTGTTCACCTCCTACGATATTGGTCTGTACAGGGCAGTCGTGCTTGAAAACCCTTCTACATGCCATGCTAAAACAAATCTCCTGTTCACATTTTCCTCTGTTTTTTCTGCGGATATCGGGCATCTTGTCTTAGGGGTGCTGCAATGCGAAAACTTTCAATATTTACCGCCAGTATCATTACTGCCATAACGCTCTGGATGGCAACAGGCGCGGCAGCAGAGGAAGAACCGTAAGGAGTGTCTGACGCGGCGGAGCAGGTCATTTTGCGGCTGTTGCATCAACCGACCACCGCAGCTGTTGAGGAATACTATGGTGGACATAGACAATATTGGCGGCAGGAAGTCTTGAATGTCCAAAAGGTTCCGGAATCGCCATATTATGAAGTTGTTATACAGGTAGAAACTTTTCACGGCGCTCACAATCCACCATACGGTCTTGAAACACTGACCTTTTATATCGGGCCTCTTGATAACATCCAATTGGCCAGCTTTGGCCATCAGACGGAGGCGGAGTGAACTGGCACATGTGGTGTCGGCTTGTATTCGCACTTGTCAACCCAGTTTTTTTGTGGTATAGTTGAGCCATAAAATATGAGAGGATTTCTCAATGACACCACATTTTTTTGAAGCAGAAATCAATTCATTTGGTTACTTTACCTTTTTGCTTCCCGTTTCTGCGGCGCTTGGAATAGACAGCGACAAAATTCTGGAGATCAGTGTGGACTACGGGGCTGCGTTGGATGGAGATCAACTCACCGCAAACGCATGGGCGCGGGAGCAGAATGGCGTGATCAAAGGATTTATTTACACGGTTCATATTGCGCCCGGAGAAAATGAACAGGAGCGCATTGTTGAGGCATTAAACAACTGTGAGGCGTTCCTGTCGAATCTGTCTCAGTTCGCTGCGATGCTTGACCGGCAGCAATAGAGTTTTCGGAAATAGGACACATCTGCCCGAAATGCAGGGCAGATGTGCTCTATGTTCATTCGCCCTCGGTGCCGCCCTCTGTCTGATCCGCCTCCTCCAGCGCCCGCTGGATGCAGCTGAGGAAGAAAGCGTTCTGCTTGACGCCCTTCCGCTTGAGGTAGTCCTTGAACTGCTCGAACAGCTCCGTGGGCACCTGGAAGGCAACGGTCCTCTGATTTTCCTTCATAGTGGTCTTTCCCTCCGATTCATAAAATTTGGTGATGAGCCAGGTCATGTACTGACTCAGAGTCTGGCCGGACTCCTCCTGCCGCCGTCGGAGCTGCGCATGGAGTTCCGCCGGGATAGGGGCACAGAGGTTTTTGGTGTTCTCTGCCATAGGGGATTCTCCTTTCGCCGTTTGGTAAAGCCAAGTATAGCGGCAACGCCCTTGAAAAGCTATTCAGCAAACCCAACGACAATTTTGATGGAAAACGAAGCACAAGCAACAAGGATGATTTGGCTTGCGCTATAGCCTCCGATGGGATATAATGAGCGAAAAAAACGGAGGATTACAATGGAACGGAACCGCTGCCGCTGGGCTGATTCAAGCTCAGAATTGTATATTGCCTACCACGACCGGGAGTGGGGCAGACCGGAGCATGACGATCAAAAGCTGTTTGAGATGCTGATTCTGGAAGGCTTCCAGGCCGGTCTGTCCTGGATTACCATTCTGAAAAAGCGGGAGGCGTTCCGCAGAGCATTTGACGGCTTTGATCCTGCCGCTGTCGCCGGGTACGGCCCCGAGAAGCTGGAGGCCCTGATGGCAGACTCAGGCATCGTGCGGAACCGGCGGAAGATTCATGCGGCGGTCCAGAACGCGAAGGCTTTTTTGGCTATTCAGGAGGAGTATGGCTCCTTTGACCGCTACCTCTGGGGGTTCACCGATGGGCAGGTCATCCTGAACACGGACGATGCGGTCCGGGCCAGCTCTGAGCTGTCGGACCGTATCTCGGCGGATTTAAAGTGCCGGGGGATGAACTTCGTGGGGACCGTCATCATCTATTCCTTCCTGCAGGCTGTGGGCGTGGTCAATGACCATGAGACAAACTGCTGGTGCTATCCCCGATAGTTCCCGCCGCCATGGCAATGCCCCGCATAATGTACTCCACACACGGAATTGCGAGTGAATTCCCCAAAGCCCTATAGCGTGCGGAATCGGACGCGCCGGGCAAGTCTGTCCAAAAATCGGGAAAACCCTGGAGCCTCTCGCATTCCAAAGGCGTTAGACGCCGGATGAGCCTGGGCGGTTCTGCAGCGCAGCGGAGAGCCGGTTCCTGAGCGTCAGCCCGCTCCGCTGCCTGATAGATGAGATCGGTGGCGTCCTTATCCTGCTGGGCGCTTTCTGTGGAGGCAACGTCTCCTTCCTGGAACTGGTCTGATCGCTGCCTGGTAAAGACAGCATGACGGTGTTCGGAGGTCAACGTATATGCAATTCCCTCCTGAATGCCGAGACCGTGTCCGCCGTGCTCAGGCGCGCAGTCTACGGTATTGCCCAGGATGCAGAGTGCTTCAGCGGCTTGGGCAATCAGCGGGAGATTGTTGCCGCCGGTGCCGCTGCGGTTCGTTAATGTGGGTGATACCTTGTGCGGGCCGGTATACCTGGCGTCAATGCCATGATTTTCATAGAGTTCGACTGTCTTGGGCAGTTCTATATCTTCCTGGTCCCACTGCATCCCAAGTACCAGCGGCTGGTGTCCATGCTCCTGTGCCCGCAGCGTCCCAGCCACATCTTCAGAGCATTCCATGACACTTCCGCCCTGATCGTTCAGGCAGAGGACAGAGGGCATCATGTTTCCGCTGGCGGAGGCTTTTAATGTAGGCGATACTTCCTCTTGATAGCCGATGCTTCCGGCGGCTGGGCTGGCGCCGGCGCAAAAGCCCGCCGCAAACAGCAGCCCACCAGGATTCCGTCCTCCACCTCCATCGGCGCTGGCCAAGGTGGGGGCTTTGCTCTCCGGGGTAAAGATGCGGGACTGCTGCGTGTCCCAAGGTGTGAGACAGTCCGCCACAAAGGTTTGCTGTTTCATCCCTGGCTGGGCCTGTATCGCTCCAGCCACATTGTGGAGATCCCGCACCTCATCCCTCTGGTTCGCGGCAAAGGCGATGGATTCAACTGCCGGAAATGACAGTGGAACCAGCCCCGCCTGAGCCATCAGCGCCGTTTTCAGCTGGGGCGGCAGCTCCTTCCCCCGCTCTCTCGCCCGGCGCAGGATACCCAGGCAGGCCGTCCTGCTTAAATAGTATTTGCGGGGCGGACCTTCCTGCAAAATCTGCGACAAGGAATATACGTCTTCTTCTCTGAGGGGTGCGGGGCCAGTATTGAGCATCGAAGACCCGCCAAGCCAGGGAGAAGTTATTTCCCAATACGATTCGCCCAGCAGGTTGCCATGCCCAGGGGTAAGGTCCAGGGACATGAGCGGAATCGCTTTTAATTCGGACGATCTCCTCCAGGACAATGCGGAAATCCTCCCCCTTGAGGGTCCCTGAGCTGAACGCGCCGGGCACATTTTCCCAGCACATCCATCGGGGGCGAACAGCGAGCCCTGTCCGTCCTCGCTCCAAATCTGCATTTCGCATCTCCTTTACAATACGGATTTGCTCCATAAAAAGGCCGGAGCGGGCGCCGTTCAGACCGGCCCTCGCTCCAGCCACGCTGAGATCCTGGCACGGGCTGCCCCCGCAGATGATGTCCACAGGCGGCAGCTTTGCCCCGTCCAGCTTGGTGATGTCCCCCACATGGATCATGTCGGGGAAATGGTGTTTCGTTACTTCGATGGGAAAGGCTTCAATCTCGCTGGCCCACACGGGGGTGATCCCATTCCGGATCGCCGTCAGTGGGAAGCCGCCAATCCCATCGAAGAGGCTTCCCATGGTGAGCATTTTCTCCTCCTTACAGCGGCAAAGGCTGCATGGAGTTACAGGCAATGCCGGTATTACTCTCCGGGACTCTTTCGGCGGACGGCCTCTCCTCCATTTCCATCCTCCTGACAGGAATACGCATCCGTTCCGCCTCCGCAATCTCCGTCTGCATCCCGCTGCTGATATGAGGGCCAAACACCCACAGCTCATCACAGCGAAACAGCATCGCCAGCCCCATGTCCATTCCCGCCTGCCGCTCCTCCGGAACAGCGTCGTTCAGAACAGAGGGGTACAGCAGATGGGGCGCAAAAAAAGCGTGTCCGCACTCCATGACGGTGCGGCACGCCTTCCTTGCGTATTCCACGTTTCGCTCCACATCCCCGGCATAGGGGGACGCAACATAAATCAGCTTCATCTAATTTCCCTTCCTGTTATTTGATCGCCGCCGCCACCGCCTTGGTGGTGTTGACGGCTGCCTGGGCGGTGTAGACGGCGCTCATGATGTTGGCTCTGGTGGTGGTGTCCAGCCCGAAGGTCCCGGCGATTCTGGGCACTTCGCCTGCGGAGAGCATGAGGCCCAGCCCCAGCAGGGCGTTTTCCCGGAACACCATCAAGCCCGCCACAAGGATCGTGGATTGCAGAAACGCCGTCAGGCAAAGCCCGATGACCTGCTTCATCCACTGGACAAAGCCGTCCACATACCCTCTGGGGATGCTGAACATATAGAGGCTTCCCACGGCGATCTGAATGAGCAGGATGCCGCCCCGTTTCAGATTGGCGAAAAACACCTTGATTACAGCGTAGGCCATCATAATAATGCAGAAGATCAGCATGATGGGGCTGGTGAGGACGCTGAGTCCGAAGCTGGGCGCGCCCGCCATATCCGCAAGGCTCTCCACGCTGGTCAGTTCCTCAATGATCCGCTCTCCCACGGTGCCAATGCTGGTTCCGGCTCCGGTCAGGCCAATAGCGAAGGTCCCCTGCAAGGACACCGACAGAGCGTAGAGCCGGACGGGAACCACAGTGAACAGGCTGACAGCCATAAAGCCCTTGATGGCGTTCAGCGCCGTCTGCTGGAGGTTTCCCCGGCCTGTGGAGTATTCAATGCCGAACTCGAAGCCGGAGACCACCAGGCTGACGCCGAACAGCGCCCAGCCCAGCTGGGAGAAGAACAGGACAATGGCCTTTACCCAGTCCAGCTCAAACAGCTCCACGCCCATATTGCCCATGACCGAGAAGAAATTGCCGAGAAAGCCCACCACCTGTCCATAGAACCAGTCGATGAGGTTGTCCATGATGGTGGAGGCTACAAAGTCAAAGATAAAGATTGAGAATCACCTCATTTCTGAATCCGGCTCCCGGAAGAGACGCAGGTACTCCTCCGCCAGCTCCCAGAGCGCGCTAATATCCGGCGATGGACGGCAGATGTCCCACCCGGCGTTTTCTCCGCAGGTGGATTCGCTTCTTTTGCGATGGGGCAGATCCCAGGAGCGGAGCGATACCGCGTCCACCGGGCCGGACAGACGGTTCAGCACGGTCAGCCGGAGTCCGTCATAATAGCCGCCGCTGGAGGCGGATTCCACTTTCGCCAGATTCCCGCCATCCAAGCGGAGATAGCAGGCGCCTCCGAGACAGATTGCGTCCGGGTGCCGTTCCCTGATGGCCGTCTGCAATTCCTGCCAGAAAGTCATTTTCCGGTGTTGTCAGATGCCGATAATGCCCCAGATATAAGACGGGGCGGTGAGGGTGAACACCAGGCAGGCGAAGAGAATCACCGGGCCGGTCCACTCAAACTGGCCGTGCTTGCGGTAATCAAAATACGCCATGCCCAATTTAGTGAAGAAAGCAATGGCGAGGATCATATCCAGCGCCGGGAAGACCACTTTCTCCACTACGGTCTTGATCTGCGTGGCGGCGCCCTTCCAGGTGCTCTCCACAGCGGAGGCCACGTCTCCGGCGGCGAAGGCGGTAGTGCAGCAGAGGGCGGTCACGATCATAACCGCCGCCAGGATGCAAATCAGTTTCTTGCGTTTCATATTTGGTTCCTCCTGTATTCATATAATGTTTTGCATGAGAGGAGCCGCCCTTTCGGACGGCTCCTCCCTTAACACAGATGGAATGACTCAATAACCGGTGCGAGGCAGGGGCTTGGCGGGCTTGTAGACCCTGGTGACCCACCGGCTGGTGGCCATGATCCACTGCCCGTTGTAGACGCCGCCCACGTCCGCCTGGTTGACGAACTGGGTCCCTCCGGTGAGCCAGGACACCACATTGCAGTACACTCTGGGTGCCTCCACCTGACGGAAATTGCCGGGCACGACGCCGAAGGAGAGCATGAACTCCATGACATACTCGTTGGAGGCCAGGCCCAGCGCGGCGGGAGAGGCATCCAGCACGTTGTTCTGCTGGGTATTCAGGTTGTCGTACATGGTGCGGTACTCGCCGTTCAGGTTCGTCTTGTACACGATCTTGTAATTCCCCTGTACGTTGTAAGTTCCTGTGACAATCTTGTCCAGACGCACCGCGTTGGGCAGGGTATCTCTCCAGTAGAAACTGGTGAGGGCGGTGGTGGAGTTGTTGGCGATGCCGGAGAAGTCGTAGCGGATCTGCTGACCGGGCATGACCTCCACAAAGCCTGTCTTCTTGATGGAGACATTGGTGTACAGAGCCTTGTTGGTCATGGCTGCCTTGACAATCTGACCGGCGTACTCGATCTCCACCTCAATAGGCGTTTGGTCGATGCCGTAGAACTCCGCGGCCTTGGATTCCACCACCTTGTACCGGCCCAGAGGCAGGGGCTTAGACACGGCCACGCCGTTCTTGTCTGTCCTGACCGTATCCACCAGATTGCCGGTGCGGTAGTGGTAGATCTCAAACTCCGTACCGGGGATCGGAGTACCGGCGGGCCAGCCGTTCATGGAGTTGTAATCGGCGCTGGTC
>CAJUOA010000129.1 GCA_910587785.1 uncultured Oscillospiraceae bacterium
TTGGAGCTGCTATCCAGATTCGAACTGGAGACCTCATCCTTACCAACACACTGAGATGTGTCCAAGCGGTGCTATCCGGCACTGTTTGGGCGTTTTTTGTACCAATATGGGTGGTCTATAACGGTATTCCACCCACTGTTTCCACACAGTTTTTCCGCGTGTGGGTCAGGGTGTGGGTCAAGAGCCAAAACTCAAAGCAAAGGCACGGGCATAAAGACATAGAATCGCCCTCAAAATTTGCGCCGCAAAACAAAGAAAAGCTGTTTTTCGCGCTCAAAACACAATCGAAACCAGAGTCCCCTCCCCGACCCCGCTGGACAGCCTGACCGCCGCCCCATGGATCCCCGCTATATGCTTCACAATAGACAGCCCCAGCCCTGTGCCGCCCGAGGCCTTTGACCGGCTCTTATCTACCCGGAAGAACCGCTCGAACACCCGCGCCTGATACTCTTTCGGTATGCCGATGCCTGTATCCTTCACGGTCAGCACTGTGCTGTCTCCATTTTTTGTGACGCTCATCTCCACACTGCCACCGTCCACATTGTACTTGATAGCGTTGTCGCATAGATTATAGACCATCTCATAGAGATACCCCGGCACCCCCATAACGATGGCCGGCTCCCCGCTGACAGACAGAGCAACATTCTTCTCCTTTGCCCTGCCCTCTAACGCCGCGACCGCCGCCCGGGCAGTCTCGTACAGGTCGACCGGCTCCATACCGGCGGGGGCTCCCTCGTCCAGCCGGGACAGGTGGATGATATCCTCCACCAGGGACATCATTCGGGCCGACTCGGTGCGGATGAGATGGATAAACTCCGGCGCGTCCTGGGGCTTTACCGTGCCGTCCTCCAGCATCTCCGCGCTGCCGGTGATGACCTGCAGGGGCGTTTTCAGCTCGTGGGACACATTTGCGGCGAACTCCCGGCGCATCCGCTCAGCCTCCGCCTGCTCGGTCACATCGAAAGCCAGCAGGACCGTTCCGGCAGGCGCTCCGTCAGTTTGTATGCGGCTCAGATCAAGCTGGTACTCCCTGCCGTCCCGCTCCATTCTGAGCTCGCTGTGCCCCTGCCCGGCAGCCTCTTCCAGCGCCGCGCTGATGGCATGGCTGTGGTCAACAAGCAGGAAATCCTGCCCCAGGCAGGAGCTGTCCGTATGGAAAATAGTCTTTGCCGCCGGGTTCATGCTGACGATTTTGCCGTCCCTGTCCAGCAGGACCAGCCCCTCGTTCATGTGGGAGGTTATCTGCACGAACTCATCGGCCCGCTTTTTCAGGCTCTGCATTTGCTCCGATATCTGCAGCCGCTGGCGGTGTATCTTTTTGAGCAGCGGGGCCAGCTCCTCATAGGTCTCGTTCTCAAGTGGCCTGTCCAGGTCCAGCCGGTTCAGCGGCCGGACAATGCGCTTTGCAAGCCTATGGGCCAGCAGGGCCGAAAACACCACAGCCAGTATGCCCACAATCGTCATGGGTTGGAGCATGGCCATCACCAGGGTGAACATGGTAGCCCGGCTGACGGAAATCCTCAGCACCGTGCCGTCGCTCAGCTTGCGGGCCCGGTAGAAGGTCTCCTCGGTCATGGTGCCGGAAAAGCGGGAGCTCTCGCCCTCGCCGCCCAGAAGCGCCTCCTGTATTTCCTCCCGGTTTCCGTGATTGCCCAGCTTTCTATAGTCCTCAGCCGTGTCGAGGAGCACCGTCCCATCCGGGGAGACCCATGTCAGGCGGTAGCTTTTGCTGTCTATGCCCTCAAGATAGTCCCTTCCGCCTTTCTCAACCCCCTGGGCCGCAAGGTACAGCTCGTCCGCCAGCTGGCTTTCCTCAATGTCCCGGTAGTACTGGTATAGGCAACCCATCACAATGATGATGTTTGCCAGCAGCACCGCCGCCGACACCGCCAAAATGGAGTGAAAAATCCGCTTAGTCATTCTGACGCCTCCAGACGGTAGCCGACGCTTCGCACGGTCTTTATCATGGAGCCGGACTTTCCCAGCTTCTGCCGCAGGGTCTTGATGTGCATGTCAACCGTCCGGGTCTCCCCGGCGTACTCCACGTCCCAGACCTCAGCAAGGAGCTGCTCCCGGGTGAACACCATCCCGGGTCGGGACAGGAACAGCCTCAGCAGCTCGAACTCCTTATAGGTCAGGTCCACCCGCCCGCCGTCCGCCGTTACGGTGCGCTCCCCGGTATTCATCCGAAGGCCGCCCGCCTCGACGATGTTCTCCTCTTTGGGGGCGCAGCGCCGGAGTACGGCCTTCACTCTCGACACCATCTCCGTCATGCCGAAAGGCTTTGCAATATAGTCGTCCGCGCCCATATCAAGGCCCGTGACCTTGTCGTATTCCGTACCCTTTGCCGTGGCCATGATAACCGGAATCCCGGCGGTGGCGGTATGGGCGCGGAGCCTTTTCAGGATGGACAGCCCGTCATCCCCGGGCAGCATGATGTCCAGGAGGATCAGCTGGGGCGGCTCGCTCCGAATGGCCTCAAACAGGCCGCCGCTGTCGGGAAAGCCCCTGACCTCAAACCCGGCGGCTGTAAGGGCATAGCTCATCAGCCCCCTTATGCCGTCGTCGTCTTCCACACAGTATATCATAATGCTCCCCTCCTTCGCCGGTCTATTGTACCACATCCCTTTTCTCTTCGCAAGCCGGGGCCAGGTCTTTCTCCCCTGTCACGGAGAATATCACCCACTGGGCAATGTTCACTGCATGGTCGCCGATGCGCTCCAGGTACTTGTCTATCATCATCAGGTCCAGGGCGTATTCCCCCTCCGAGGGCTCCCGGGCTATCCGCTTGATCAGCGAGCGCCTGACCCGTTTGAAGTAATCGTCCAGCAGGTCGTCGCCGGCAATGACAGACGCCGCAAGGGCCGTGTCCCTTGACACATAGGCGTCTACGCTGTCGGTCACCATTTTCACCGCCGAGCGGGTCATCTCGTGGATATGCTCCATGCGCTCCGGGGCGTGGCCCTCGTCTATCAGGATGAGGACGATCTCGGCAATGTCCTCGGCTTGGTCGCCGATGCGCTCCATATCCGTGATAATCTTCAGCGCGGCGGATATCTGCCTCAAATCTCTCGCCACCGGCTGCTGTTGTAAGAGGAGCTTTAAGCACAGGCTCTCGATGTCCCGCTCCATCTGGTCCGTCTCGGCGGCGATGGCGGCCACCTTTTCCGCGTGCTCCCGGCTTCCCTCGTCCAAGGCCCTGGAAGCCAGGGAGATGGCCTCCTCACACAGCGCGCCCATCTGTATCAGCTCCCTGTTCATCCGGGCAAGCTGTTCATCGAACCGGTTCCTCATCATCCAAACCTCCCCGTAATGTATTCTTCCGTCTTTTTCTGCTCCGGCCGGGAGAAAAGCTTCTCCGTGCCGCCGAACTCCACCAGCTCCCCCAGCAGGAAGAACGCCGTGTAGTCTGAGACCCGCACCGCCTGCTGCATATTGTGGGTCACCATGACGATTGTGTACTTCTCCCTGAGCTGCATTGTAAGCTCCTCTATCTTCCCGGTGGAGATGGGATCCAGGGCACTGGTGGGCTCGTCCATGAGCAGCACCTTTGGCTCCACGGCCAGGGCCCGGGCGATGCACAGCCTCTGCTGCTGGCCCCCGGAGAGGCCCAGGGCGTTCTTTTTCAGCCTATCCTTCACTTCGTCCCAGATGGCCGCGCCCCGGAGGGAACGCTCCACGATATCGTCCAGCTTGGCCCGGCTTTTGACCCCGTGGGTGCGGGGGCCGTAGGCGATGTTGTCGTAAATGCTCATAGGGAAGGGGTTCGGTTTCTGGAACACCATGCCTATCTCCCGGCGGAGCCCGTTTACGTCCACGTCGGGCCCATAGATATTTTTACCCCCATACCTCAGCTCGCCGGTTATCTTCACCCCGGGGACCAGGTCGTTCATGCGATTCAAGGTCTTGAGAAATGTGGACTTTCCACAGCCGGACGGGCCGATAAAGGCGGTGATGCTGTTCTCATAGATGGGAATGCTCACATTTTTCAGCGCCTGGGTGCTGCTATACCATAAACAGAGGTCTTTTGCGGTGATAATTTCCTCCATTGGCTCATGCCCTCCTTTTCTTGAAATACCAGCCTGCCAGAGCGGCACAGAGGTTGACCAGCAGGGTCAGCACCAGCAGAATTGCCGCGATGGCAAAGGCCGCTTCAAACTCGCCCCGGTCTTTGGCGTAGACGTACATGGCAACCGTCAGGGAGGCCCCGGAGCTGCCCAGCCCGGTGAAGAAGCCGTTGAGTACATGGGCAAACCCGGCAGTGAAGAGCAGCGCCGCCGACTCGCCCAGAATACGCCCCACGGACAGTATGCAGCCGGTAATCACGCCGTCCACGCACCCGGGCAGCACCACCGTGCGCACCACCCGCCACTTGCCCGCGCCCAGGCCGAACGCCCCCTCGCGGTAGCTTTGTGGGACGGTCTTCAGGCTCTCCTGGGCCGTGCGCATGACAGTGGGCAGGTTCATGATGACCAAAGTCAGCGCCCCTGCCAGCAGGGAGGTGCCGAAGGTCCCGGCAAAAAGCATCATGCCCACGAAGCCGTAGATGATGGAAGGTATGCCCGAGAGGGTCTCGGCGGCGTACTCGATGACGGACACCAGCCTTTTGCTGGACGCGTATTCGGTCAGGTACACAGCCGCTCCCACCCCCAGGGGCAGCACAACGGCGAGGGCTGCTAAGATAAGGTAGAGGGTATTGAGGATGTCCGGCAGGATACCGATACGGTCGTTCAGTATGCTGGGGCTGGTGGAGAGCAGCTGCCAGGTGATGTTGGGCAGGCCCTTGCAGAGTACATAGAGGATGATGAACAGTGCGAAGCCGCAAGTTATGGCAACGGAGAGGGCCATAAGGCCGCGCATGGCGAAGGAGTATGCTTTTCGTCTCATGTCAGCCCTCCTTGCTCCGCTTGAGGAAAAAGTTCAGCGCGGCGTTTATCAGCAGGATGAACAGGTACAGCACCAGGGCGATGGAGAACAGCGCCTCTCTTTGCAGGCTCCCTGGGCTGGAGTAGGACATCTCGCTGGCAACTGCAGTGGTGAGAAAGCGCACGCTCCCGAAGATGGAGGGCATGTTGGGCACGTTGCCGGAGACCATCATCACGGCCATAGCCTCGCCGATGGCCCGGCCAACCCCCAGCACTACCGCCGCCGCGATGCCGCTTTTGGCGGCGGGAGCCGTTACCTTAAAGTATGTTTCTACAGGAGTGGCACCCAGGGCCAGGGAGGCCTCCTCATATTCGTGGGGAACAGCCTCAAGCGCTGTCACTGATACCTTTATAATAGAAGGCAGTATCATGACCGCCAGCACGATAATCGCCGCCAGCAGACTTGCCCCGTCCGGGACATGGAACAGTGTGCGGATTCCCGGCACCAGAATCAGCATACCCACCAGGCCGTACACCACCGAGGGGATGCCCGCCAGCAGGCTGACCGCGCTCCCTACTACGGACTTCACTCTGAGCGGGGCCAGCTTCGCAAGGTACACCGCCGTGAAGAATCCCACCGGCACCCCGAACAGGGTGGCCCCCGCCGTGCCGTATACGCTGGTGAGGATGAAGGGTAAAATGCCGAACTTAGGGTCCTGGGCGGTGGACTCCCAGGTGTCTCCCAGCAGGAAGTCGAACAGGCCGATATCTCGGATGGCCGGTATGCCGGACAGTACCAGAAAGATGGTGATGAGTAGCACACAGCCTACTGTGACAAGGCCAAGCATGAGGAACAATCCGTGGAAAAACCGCTCTGTAAACTGCCGGCAGACCCGGGGCCTCCGCCTAAGCTGTGCGCGGGAGGTCTGTATGTTTTCCATAGGGCGGCCCTCAGTTGGCCGGGACCGCGCCCGCGCCGGAAATCAGCGGGGCCGCGTCGGCGGAGGTGGCGAAGTCGAAGAAGGCCTGGGCCGTTTCGGAAAGCTCTTCCCCGGTTTTCGTCACCAAAATAAAGGGGCGCTGGATAACGTAGCTGCCGTCCTTCACGGTATCTTCTGTGGGAGCCACGCCGTTTACCGTAATGGCCCGGACACTGTCCTTCACCGAGGCCAGGGAAGCGTATCCGATGGCGTCCGGGTTCTGAGCCACGGCGGTGATCACGTCGCCGGTAGAGGTCAGTTCCTGGCGGTACTGGCATTTCTCCTCGGTGCCGGTGATGGATTCAAAGCCGTCCCGGGTGCCGCTGCCCGCCTCACGGCCGATGAGCACCACGGGCGCGTCATTGCCGCCCGCGTCCTTCCAGTTCTCGACCTCCCCGGTGTAGAGCTTAGCAATAGTCTCCGTGTCCAGGTCTGCCACAGGATTCTCCGGGTTGACGATAACGGCAATACCGTCATAGGCCAGTACCGTGGCGGTCAGGCCCTGGGAGGCTTCCTCCTCCTTCAGCTCCCGGCTGGAAAGGCCGATGTCACAACGCCCCTCCATAACGGCCTGGATGCCCGAGCCGGAGCCCGTGGGGTTGTAGGTGAAGGCGGCGCCTTCATTCTGCTCCTGGAAGGATTCTCCCAGCGCGCCGATGACCTTCTCCATGGAGGTGGAGCCGTCTGTGGAGACAGTACCGGCGGTTTTCTGGGTGCAGCCGGTGAGAATGGTGGCGGCGGTCAGGGCCGCCAGTGCAAGTGTGGTGATTTTCTTCATGTGAATTTCCCCTTTCAGTTTTATGCTTTAATGATAGGGGATCATTGTAAAACTCAAAAGGGGCTCTGTGTAAAATCCAGGTAAAACCCATAATAATTTGCGCCACTAAACAAAGAATACGTCGGTCAGAAATTAGAATTCACTCAGCCACTCTTTAAACTCATCAAAAGACATTTTACCGGCAGCGCATTCGTCACGCTTACCCTTTGCCGCAGCGCTCCAAGCATAGAACGCACCGGGGCTGATCTTCCCCGCCTTAATCCAGTTGAATCGCTTTTTATACTCCCGGCGGTACTCCTTGAATAGTTCGTCCGAGTTTTTCTTCTCCGCCCAGCGCTTTACCGCGCCAACCTCTCTGCAAGTGTGCCCGTTCTCGTCAACGGTCAAATTGCAGAACTCTGCCGTATTGCGCCGGGGGATGGCAAAATATTTGCCACAGTACGAGCAGATACGCATACGCTGTTCTCGCTTGACACACTCCCGGAGGGAGAACTCTACCAGGTCGGAGATAGAAGTTGGGTGTAACACTTCGGCAAAAGTACCGTTGCCGGTTCGCTCATAGATGGTAGAGATTGGCCTAAACTGATAGGCATAGAGCGGTTCTCTTTTCTCTTTGTCCAGATACGCTTGTAACTTTTCATGAACAGGTCTCTTCTTGCCGTCATCGATGTCAAGTACATCTTGGAACAGGCGCATGATTTGTTTTTGGAGCGTATCGAGGTCGCAGGGGATGTGCCGCAGCTGCTTGTGGGGGAGAATCTCTTGAACATCATCAGGATGTTGCTCTGCATTGCGGAACCGCGCCTGCCAGTCAAAACGTAGAAACTCGAAATAGATGTGTTTCTTAGCAAGTTCCTCCAGAGTGCTCATCACTATTCCCCTTGAGTCTGCATCCCGTTCCCGGTAAAAATTCAGCAGGGCCTTGTCCATTTTCTTAAACAGGTTCTCCATCGGCCAGATGTCCAAATAGGTGAATCGCAAGAGGCTTTCCAGAAATGGGAAGTCTTTTTCTTTTTTGTGTGAGCGTTCGAACGTCAAATCTTTGTAGACAAAATACTCGCGGCCCTCTTCAAAGTAGGTGTAGAACAGATAGTCAGCCATCTTGGTTGCACTCCTTTTGGAAAGATAAAAATATTTTTGAAATTGTCCTTGACAAATGAGCTGCCATGTGTTACCATATGACGGCCGGTAAATCAAACTGTCTTTAAGAATTAGTCTACAGCAAGCGGACAGAAAAGTCAAGATATTTTTTAGGAGGTGCGGAGTGGTTCAATCAAAGTTTAAAAGCTATGACGAACTGCCACTGTTTCTCAA
>CAJUOA010000130.1 GCA_910587785.1 uncultured Oscillospiraceae bacterium
CTAAGAAAACACCGGCGGGGACCCCGGGCTGGGTCCCCCCTTTTGGAGCGGCCTTGCTGTCCCTTCCACGCGGACACCGGCCGGTCCCTCCCTTACGGTTTTTGCAGGCGGCTGCGGGCGTGCCTGTGATAATATGGACCGCCTCCGGCGGCCCGAAGCGGCAGGCGCGCACAGGCGGCGTCCTGCCTGAAGAGCGTTTCCACGGACAGCGGGCGACCGTTCCCACCGCCGCACAGACAGGTGCGGTTTGCGGGGACGGGCCACCCGTTTGGCTTCGTTGCGCCGTTCTTCCCTACATCTTATGTTTTTTGGAAAAGGAGCGAACCGTTTTGGCAGAAAAAATGAAGATCATCCCCCTGGGAGGGCTCAACGAGATCGGCAAGAACATGACCGTCTATGAGCACGGCGGCGAGATCATCGTCGTCGACTGCGGCATGGGCTTCCCCGACGAGGATATGTACGGCATTGACCTGGTGATCCCCGATGTGACGTACCTCATCAAGAACAAGAACCGCATCCGGGGACTGTTCATCACCCACGGACACGAGGACCATATCGGGGCCGTGCCCTACATCCTCCGGCAGGTGAACATGCCCGTCTACTGCACCCGCCTGACCGCGGGGCTCATCAAGCTGAAGCTTGAGGAGCACGGCCTCCTCAAGCAGACCAAGCTCATCACCGTGGAGGCCGGGGAGATGGTCCGGGTGGGCAAGTTCTATGTGGAGTTCATCCACGTCAACCACTCCATCGCCGACTCCGTGGCCTTCGCCATCCACACCGGCATGGGCGTCATCGTCCACACCGGCGACTTCAAGATCGACTCCACCCCCATCGACGGCGACGTCATTGACCTGGGCCGCTTCGGGGAGCTGGGGAAGGAGGGGGTCCTCGCCCTCCTGGCCGACTCTACCAACGTCGAGCGCTCCGGCTACACCATGAGCGAGCGCATTGTGGGCAAGACCTTCGACCGCCTCTTCACCGGCTGCAAGCAGCGCATCATCGTCACCACCTTTGCCTCCAACGTCCACCGCATCCAGCAGGTGATCGACGCCGCCGCCGCCTGCGGGCGCAAGGTGGCCGTCTCCGGCAGGAGCATGGAGAACATCATGAAGGTCTCCACGGAGCTGGGCTATATGAAGCTCCCCCGGAACACTCTGGTGGACATCAACAAGATCAAATCCCTCCCCCTGGACAAGCAGGTCCTGGTCACCACCGGCAGTCAGGGCGAGGAGATGAGCGCCCTCTACCGCATGGCCTTCTCCCAGCACCGGCAGATCGACGTGGGCCCCGGCGACCGGGTCATCATCTCCGCCAGCGCCGTCCCCGGCAACGAGAAGACCATCGGCAGGGTCATCAACGAGCTCTTCCGCAAGGGCGTGGACGTCATCTACGACAAGAGCGACCCCCTCCACGTCTCCGGCCACGCCTGTCAGGAGGAGCTCAAGATTATCCACGCCCTCACCCGCCCCCGGTTCTTCGTCCCCCTCCACGGGGAGCAGAGGATGCTCCGCCGCCATGTGAACCTCGCCCTGGAGATGGGCATGGACCGGCGCAACATCATCCTCCCGGACATCGGGAACGTCATAGAGCTCACCACCAAGACCATCAAGGTAGCCGAGGCCCCCGCCCCCTCCGGCTCCGTCCTGGTGGACGGCAGCGGCGTGGGCGACGTGGGCGCGGTGGTCCTCCGGGACCGGAAGATCCTGGCCGAGGACGGCATGGTGGTGGTCATTTTGAACCTCCAGCACGGCCAGCTCCTCAGCGAGCCGGAGATCATCACCCGGGGCTTCATCTACGTCAAGGAGTCCGAAGAGCTCCTCTCCGAGCTCAAGGAGGTGGCCGCCCACGCCGCCCTCTCCGTCATCGGCGCGAAAAAGAGCCGGGACTCCGGGGAGCTGCGCGGCGCGGTCAAGTCCGCTGTCAGCGGGTACCTCTTCAAACACACCAAGCGCAGCCCGATGATCATTCCGGTGGTCAACCGGCTGTAATGCAAGGCCCCCGTCCTGTTGAGGACGGGGGCTTTTTTCAGGCAGAGGGCGGGGCCCTGCGTTCACTCTGTCCGGCAGATGATCCCGCCGCCAACCACGGCCTCCCCCTGGTAGGCCACCAGGGACTGCCCCGGCGCAGGGGCCCGCTGGGGCCGGACAAACTCCGCCCGGACCGTGCCGTCCGCCTCCGGACAGAGCACCGCGGGGCACTCCGTCTGGCTGTAGCGCGTCTTGGCGGTGACCTCCACCGGCCCCCCCTGGGGCGGCAGGGACACCCAGTGGAAGTTCTCCACCCACACAGTGGAGCGGTAGAGCGCCCCCTCGTCCCCCAGGATGACGGCGTTGCGCGCCGGGTCCTTGCCCAGGACGTACAGGGGACGCCCCCCGCTGACCCCCAGGCCCCGGCGCTGTCCGATGGTGTAGCAGGCGAGGCCCCTGTGCCGCCCCAGCACCCGGCCCGCCGTGTCCACAAAATCCCCCGGCTCCAGCGCCATCCCCCAGTGCCGGAGGAAGGCGGTGTAGTCCCCGCCGGGGACAAAGCAGATGTCCTGACTGTCCGGCTTCCGGGCGCTGGCGAGGCCCCTCGCCTCCGCAAAGGCCCGCACATCCCCCTTCTCCAGCTCCCCCAGCGGCAGAAGCAGCCGGCTGAGCTGCTCCTGGGTGAGGGGGTAGAGGAAATAGCTCTGGTCCTTGCGCCGGTCCCGGCCCCGGAGGAGCCGCCAGCGGCCCGTGCCGGCGTCGAGATCCACCCGGGCATAGTGCCCCGTGGCGATGCGGCCGATCCCCAGGTCCTCCGCCCGGCGCAGAAGGGCGTCGAACTTCACAAACCGGTTGCACCGGACGCAGGGGTTGGGGGTGCGCCCGTCCCGGTAGGCGTCGGCGAAGTCCGCCATCACCTCCCGCCGGAAGAGCTCCTTGCAGTTGAACACGAAAAAGTCCGCCCCCAGGCGGTACGCCGTCCGGCGGGCGTCCTCAATGTCCTCCAGGCCGCAGCAGGTCCCCTCCTCCCGGTCCAAGGCGGGGCCGTCGTAGAGCTTCAGGGTACAGCCGGTGACAGCATAGCCCGCCTCCTGCAAAAGCGCCGCCGCCGCGGCGCTGTCCACGCCGCCGCTCATGCCCACCAGCACGCGATCTCTCTCCATGCCAGCCCTCCTCAGTCCGCGTAGTGCCGGGTGAAGGCCCTCCAGGGCAGGGCGTCCGAGAGCTCCACCAGGGCGGGGTTGTGGCCCCCGCCGGGGAGGTAGGCCGGTTCGCCCAGACACGTCCCCCGGATGCACCGGTTGGGCAGGGACACGGTCACCGTGGTGCCCCGCCCCGGCGCGGAGGTGAGGACCAGGGTCCCGCCGTGCTCCTGGGCGATGCGGCGGCAGATGGGCAGGCCCAGCCCCATGCCCTGGCCCCCGGCCTCCGGGGCGGCGGGGCGCTTGTAGGCCGCGAAGGCCTGGGCCATGCGCCCGGCGTCCATGCCACGGCCCGTGTCCGACACCGCAAGCTCCACCCGCTGGGCCGTGACCCGGACCTCCACGTCCACCGCGCCGCCCCTGGGCGTGAACTTGAACGCGTTGGACAGCAGGTTCAGGACCAGCCGCTCCAGCCGGGCGGGCTCCACAGCCGCCACATGGCCCGGCTTCTCGCTGTGGAAGGAGAGCGTAAGGTCCAGAAGCTCCGCCGGGACCTCGGCCTGCCGCACCACGTTCCGGACCAGGACCACCACGTCGTCGTTCTGCAGGGGGATGGGGCGCATCTCCCGCTCCAGCCCCGCCGCGTCGGAGAGGTTGTTGGCCAAGCGAAGGATACGATAGTAGCTCTGGCTGAGCACTGCTGCATCCCGGTCCAGCCGCCCGTTTTCCTCCCTTGCTTCGGGGGGGGCAAGGCGTTCCAGGGCGGAGTGGATGTTCCCCAGGGACATCCTCAGCTGGGCGGAGAGCTGCTCCAGCACGCTCTCCAGCCCCTCGTCTCTCTCAAATCCGTTCTCTGACATCGGGCACCTCCACATCAATAGGGTTATTGTGCGCGGACCAACGAAAAAAAGATTGGTAATTCCAGGATATGACGCACGGCCCGCCGCCGCCCCGAAGGCCTTGGCCGTGCCCAACGGCAAAACCCCGATAACAGCAGGGCCATCATATCAAAAATTTGTCGAAAATACAACAATTTTTTTATCTTATAGGAGAATCTACAAAAAACGCTTTTCATTTTCCCCGGGACGGTGTATAATACCGGCAGAATATCCAATCCCCATTAAAATATTGAGAGGAGTTTTTCACATGAGCATCAAAGTAGGCATCAATGGGTTTGGCCGCATCGGCCGCATGGTCTTCCGCGCCAGCATCAACCACCCCGAGATCGAGATCGTGGGCATCAACGACCTGTGCCCCGCCGATTATCTGGCGTATATGCTGAAGTATGACACCATGCACGGCCAGTTCGCCGGTACCGTCTCCGCCGACGGCAGCAGCATCGTCGTCAACGGCAAGGCCATCCCCATCTTCGCCGAGCGCAACCCCGCCGACATCCCCTGGGGCAAGCTGGGCGCGGAGTACGTGGTGGAGTCCACCGGCCTCTTCCTCACCAAGGAGAAGGCCCAGGCCCATATTGACGCCGGTGCCAAGAAGGTCATCATGTCCGCCCCCTCCAAGGACGACACCCCCATGTTCGTCTGCGGCGTGAACCTGGACAAGTACACCAGCGACATGACCTTCGTCTCCAACGCCTCCTGCACCACCAACTGCCTCGCCCCCATTGCCAAGGTCCTCAACGACAACTGGGGCATCACCGAGGGCCTCATGACCACCGTCCACTCCACCACCGCCACCCAGAAGACCGTTGACGGCGTGAGCATGAAGGATTGGCGCGGCGGCCGCGCGGCCTCCGGCAACATCATCCCCTCCTCCACCGGCGCGGCCAAGGCCGTGGGCAAGGTCATCCCCGAGCTCAACGGCAAGCTGACCGGCATGTCCATGCGCGTGCCCACCCTGGACGTGTCCGTGGTGGACCTGACGGTGAACCTCGCCAAGCCCGCCAAGTACGACGAGATCTGCGCGGCCATGAAGAAGGCCAGCGAGGGCGAGCTCAAGGGCATCCTGGGCTACACCGACGAGGACGTGGTCTCCGCCGACTTCCTGGGCGACGCGCGCACCTCCATCTTCGACGCCAAGGCCGGTATCGCCCTGACCGACACCTTCGTCAAGGTCGTCTCCTGGTACGACAACGAGATGGGCTACTCCAACAAGGTCCTGGAGCTCATCAAGCATATGTACAGCGTCGATCACAAGTAATCCAGCGCCTGTGCGCCGTCCCTCCGGGCGGCGCGCTTTTTTGCGGGTGCGGACCCGCCGTTCCCGCGCGGGGGACTGGATGCGCACCATCCTGTAGGGGCGGATATCATCCGCCCCGCCCCCTGGGGTAGGGCCTTGGCACGTCGGTGAGGCCCAGCAGGTAGTCGGTGCTGGTGCCATAGAAGTCCGCAAGCCGGATGAGCACGTCCGTGGGGATGTCCCGCTTGCCCAGTTCGTAGTGGGAGTAGCTGACCTGGGTACAGTTCAAATATTCCGCCAAGTCCCTCTGACGCAGGTCCGCATCCTCCCGCAGGTCCCGTATCCTCCTGTACATGTCCGCGCAGCTCCTTTCGTCGGCAGGTTTTCCGCAGACAGCATAAAATATAACATTTTGTTTTCTTGACAGATAAAACAAAACGTTATATAATGGGCCTTGCTGTAGAAAGAATACGGGCCTTGCGCTCGATACACGGGAGGAGGGAACACCATGGTCTGTCCCGAGTGCGGCACGGAGATCGACGACCCCCGGGCCTTCTGCCCCTACTGCGGCGCACCGCTGCGGGAGGCCCCTGCGGACCACCCCCTCTGGGAGGCGCTGTTCCCCTGCCTCATCGCCCTGGGGATGGCGGCGGGGACGCTGTGGTGGGCGTGGCAGGCGGCGAGGGGCTGAGGTCCTGCGCAGGGGGTGGATACATGGACACGCCCCGATATGGGCATGCAGGGCGTCACCCCCGCCGGACCCTCCGCATAGTCTGTATGGGGCAGGGGCCCGGGGCTCCGCCCGCTGGGCGCAGGAAAAGCGCGCGGCGGGCCGTATAAATTCCGGGGCTTCGTGGGAGAATGATAGTGGTCCGGTGAACCGGGCACTTCTTCCGGCGGAGAGTGAACTTTGTGGATACAAGCGTAAAACGCGGCGACATCTATTATGCCGACCTCAGCCCGGTGGTTGGGAGCGAACAGGGGGGCGTGCGGCCCGTGCTCATCGTGCAGAACGATACCGGCAACCGCTACAGCCCCACCGTCATCGCGGCGGCCATCACCTCCCAGACTGGGAAGGCGAAACTGCCCACCCACATCGAGCTTGCGGCGCAAAAATACGGCCTCACCCGGGACTCCGTGGTGCTTCTCGAGCAGATCCGCACCCTTGACAAGCGGCGTCTGCGGGAGAAGATGGGCCGGGTGGACAGGGAACTTATGGACCGGGTGGACGCGGCCATCGCTGTGAGCTTTGGCCTGCCGGGCAACGGCAGGCTGGTCTGACCCGGGCGGACAGCAAGTACGATAGGGCCGGAGGCCGCTGGGCTTCCGGCCCAAATACATATTTCCCCTGGGCGGGGCATATACTCCAGGGAAGAAACCGAGGGGAAGGTGAGGCCATGGAGGAGGTCAAGCTCTACTGCGCCGGGGCCTGTCTGGGGCGGGTGGCGCTCCGCCCCCAGGGGGGCCGCACGGAGGTCCGCGCCTCCATGGAGGACCCCGGAGACGGCCTCTACCGGGCGTCCCTGGTGGGGGAGCGGGGGGCGCTGTCCCTGGGGGTGCTGGAGCCGGAGGGAACGGGCCGTCTGGGGCTTCTGCGCCGGCCCTACAGCCGGGATATCCAGGCCCTGGGCCCGCCGGTACGGGGGGAGGCACACTGCTCCTTCTCCTTCCAAAAGGACCCCTGGCAGGCGGCGGAGCACCCCGGACTGCTCTTTGAGAGCCCCTTCCTCCGCACCCGGCTGGAGGGAGTGCCCCGGGCTTGGCGGAGGGAGCGGGAGGGCCTGCTCCTGCTCGCCATTCCCTTGGAGGAGGGCGGGCCCTTTCCGCTGGAGGCCCTCTTCTGTCTCGCCCGGGTGGAGCGGGTGGCGGGGCAGTTGTGCGCAGTGTTCGCCTTCCGGGGGGAGGAGCCGGAAGCGCCTGTCTTGTAGGGGCGGGCGGTTCTGCCGGTGAATGGCGGGAGGATGCGGGCCAAATTGTTTGGAAAAATTTTCCAGTTTTACCCTGTACTTTCGGGTGATTATGTGCTATACTGTGTAAAGAATCACGCCCCTTTGGGCGGCAGAACAGGAGGAGTGCGGTATGAAATGCCCCTACTGCGGGTTCAGGGAGTCGAAGGTCGTGGACAGCCGTCCTGCCGAGGAGGGCACCAGCATCCGCCGCCGCCGGGAGTGCATCGAGTGCGGACGGCGCTTCACCACTTACGAGATCGTGGAGTCCCTGCCCCTGGTGGTCGTCAAACGGGACGGGAGCCGTCAGAGCTTTGACCGGCGCAAGGTGCTGGACAGTATGCTCCGGGCCTGTGAGAAGCGCACGGTGCCCCTGGAGCGCCTGGAACAGCTCGCCCTGGAGATCGAGCAGGGCCTCCAGAACAGCCTGGACCGGGAGATTACCACAGATATGGTGGGACAGCTGGTGCTGGAGAAGCTCTGGAAGGTGGATGAGGTGGCCTATATCCGCTTCGCCTCCGTGTACCGGCAGTTCAAGGACCTCAAGGCCTTCACCACGGAGCTGGAGCGGTTGATGGCGGGGAAGTGACGTTGATAACGTCTGATTTAAGACGCGCATAAAATCTCTCGAATAATGACACCCTGA
>CAJUOA010000131.1 GCA_910587785.1 uncultured Oscillospiraceae bacterium
CGGCGACCGGATGTATATCTCCAACGCCACCGGCTGCTCCTCCATCTGGGGCGGACCGGCCGCTACCTCCCCCTACTGCACCAATGCCGAGGGCAAGGGCCCCGCGTGGTGCAACTCCCTGTTCGAGGACAACGCCGAGCACGGCCTGGGTATGTATGTGGGCCAGAAGGCGGTCCGCGCCTCCCTGGCTGAGGACACCAAGGCTCTGATCGCGGTGCCCCACACCTATGGTCCTCTGAAGGAGGCCGCTCAGAAGTGGCTGGACACCATGGAGGACGGCGAGGCCAACCAGGCCGCTACCAAGGAGTATGTGGCGCTGCTGGAGGAGAGCCTGATGACTGTGGACCAGTGCCTGGCCTTTGTGGGCAGTCCCGCCGGCAAGGAGGTCTTTGGCGACAAGCAGCCCGAGATGCAGGCGCATGCCCAGGCACTGAAGGATGCGGGCAAGAAGTACTGCGACTGCGACGCCTGTGCGCTGTGCGAGAAGATCCTGGCCAAGAAGGAGTACCTGAACAAGAAGAGCGTGTGGATCTTCGGCGGCGACGGCTGGGCCTACGACATCGGCTACGGCGGACTGGATCACGTCCTGGCCTCCGGCGAGGATGTCAATGTGTTCGTCTTCGACACCGAGGTGTACTCCAACACCGGCGGCCAGGCCTCCAAGGCTTCCAATATCGGTCAGGTGGCGCAGTTTGCCGCCGCCGGTAAAGAGATGAAGAAGAAGAGCCTCAGCGAGATCGCCATGCAGTACGGCTATGTGTATGTGGCTCAGGTGGCTATGGGTGCGAACACCGCCCAGACGCTGAAGGCCATCGCAGAGGCTGAGGCCTATCATGGCCCGTCCCTCATCATCGGCTACGCCCCCTGCGAGATGCACTCCATCAAGGGCGGCATGATGAACTGCCAGAAGGAGATGAAGAAGGCCGTCGACTGCGGCTATTGGAATCTGTTCCGCTTCAATCCCGCCTTGGCGGAGAAGGGTGAGAATCCCTTCACGCTGGACAGCAAGGCACCCGCCGGCGGTTATCAGGAGTTCCTGATGAACGAGGCCCGTTATGCCCGGCTGACCCGCGAGTTCCCCGAGCGTGCGGAGGTCCTCTTTGCCCGCAACGAGGAGGCCGCCAAGGAGCGCTACGAGCACCTGATGAAGCTCATTGAGCTCTACAAGGCGTAATATTTGATTCTTCTAAACGGGTCCGGGGCAAAGCCCGGACCCGTTTTTTGTTTCTTCTGTTTTGGGGTAGATTCATCTGGATGAATCTACCCCAAAACGGAAAAGAGCAATTTCTTTGACGCCTGACCGCTACTGCCCTGCCGCCTCCAGCAGAGTCACCTTCCTCCCCTCTGTGGCGATCAGACCCTCATTCTTCAATTTTTTCAGCTCCCGCATCATGGCCGACCGGTCCGTGCTGATATAATCCGCCAAAGCGCTCAGCGTAAAGGGCAGCGTAAACGTATCCCCTCCCGCATCCTGCCGGTAGAACCGGAAACAGCAGAGAAGCTTCTCCCGGATGCTCCGGCGGCTGAGGACCTCCACCCGGCGGCTCAAACGCCGCGTCTGCTCCGTCACCAGATGAAACATGTTGCGCACCAGCGTGCTGTGGTGGGCACAGGCGTTCTCACAGCGCCCCATCAGACGGTCATACTCCATAAACAGCACCTCACTGTTCCCGGCGCTCACCACCTCCAGAGCGTCTCCCGCGCTGTCCGTGAAAGTGAACATCTCCCCGAACACCCCGCCCGGCTCCATCCGCTCCAGAATCGTGCGGATGCCCTCGTAGTCAAAACGCACCAGCTCCGCCGCGCCCCGCAGGACTACCCCGACCTCTGTCCCGCTCCCGCTGTAAGCACAGATGGTGCCCCCTGCCTCGAACCGGACCCGCCGCATCCGAAAGCACCGGATCATAGCCTCTACCTCGCCGTCCGTGATATCCTGAAATACCGTCAGTCCTCCGTACTCCATACCGTCCTCCCAGGCCACTATATCTTGTGCGGCCGCTTGCGCTATGTCACAAAATGCAGAAATTTTCCTAAAAGTTGTTGCTGGTGCAACATATTTTTTCTGAGATTCATGATACACTGCATTTGCTGAAATGTAAAGTACTGTTTGCACAAAAGACAAATTTTTCAGGAGGACTCCCTTTATGATGCAGATTAATGTGACCGGCGGTACCCTGGACCAGCGGGAGCTGGACGCCTACATCGCCCGCGCCAATACCAAATACCCCATCGGCAGCGTCCAGGCGCTGGACGTCCACATAGACGGGGACTTCGTGGACCTCAAATACCACCTCGCCCCCCGGCCCTTCAGCCGCATCCGCCGCATTACCGGCTACCTGGTGGGCGACATGACCCGCTGGAACAACGCCAAGACCGCCGAAGAGAAGGACCGCGTCAAGCATATTTGACGGAGAGAAATGTGCTATGAGACTGGGACTGTGAATTGATGGCGGTACCATCTCTCTCCAATGCCAACTGTCCGCGGCCGGAGGCCGCTGCGCCTTCGCCTACGCCCGGCCCCTCGGAGGGCATCCTGCTGTACGTGCAGGAGGAGGTCATCCACTTCAGCCTCTGCAACGGCTGGTATCCCATCGGCTTCGACGCAGACGCCGTGTTTGATGTCACCGTCCACATGGGCGGCGCCTGAGAGCTGGTCAACGGCGCCTGGGCCACGGCGGTGGACTGACAGAGGCCACCACGGTCCTCATGCCTCCCAAGCACCAGATAGGGGTCTACCAGCGGGAGAAGCTGACGGTGTTCATCTCTCTGCGGGAGGCCCCGGCGGACGTCATCGTCAACCTCGCCCACAGCGCGGACCTGCTCCGGGTCTTTGGCCGCCTGGAGGTCCGGGAGAACCGCTGAATGAGGTGCGAAAGCTGGAAACCTCCCAGAGCCTATGGCTCTGGGAGGTTTTTCTGTGTTAGGCCAACACTATAGATGCCGCTCTTGCAGGCAAAAATGGGGTAAAACGATTGGGCTTAGAGATTCGCTGTGGTCATTAACAAGGTCATTTTTGCTCTTACACAACAGCAGGCCGATAAAAAATTCGTCCCCGCCGACATTGATGCGGTACTGATTGCCGAGAAAGGCAAAACCTGTTCCCAACTCCAGCAGTAGCTTGGTCACATTACGCACTAACGCCAGCTCTATGTCCCGTTCGACCATATCCTCTTTAAATGGGATAAAATCAAATATATACGGGCTTTATCGTCCGGACTGCCAGTTCGCTCTGCGGGGAGGGCAGCCTCGACTCAAAATTGGAGATTTTATCCGCAACGGCTTGCCGCTTATAAAGATCACTCTCGATCTGATGGATCAGGACACTGTGAGACCAGCCATTTTGTGCTGCCTTTTTGATATACCAGACTTGCTGGTCAAAATCTTTCACTTTATCGAGAATAGCAATATTGTGCGGCCAGGGGATTTGTGCAGACACTGTCTGCACAAATTGGCGGTCAGGGTAGGCTGCCGCAAACTTTGCCATGTATTTCAGATTGCGCACAGAATACCCTTTTGTATTGGGAAAGGCAGCCTTGATGTCAGTCGTCCCGCTTGCCAGCCGGGGTCTTGTCCGCGGCTACCAGCTTCCAGGCATAGACGAATTGGGGCTTGCCGGTGCTGTCCGTGTACTTATATGCGTATCTCCCGTCTTTTCGTTGCATATACCGGAGACCAAGAGCCACGTGCACGGAGTTTTTGAGCCAGGCTGCCGGAGAAAATGAGCCACTTTGCCGGATACGAGAGCCATTTGCATCAATCGGAGGAAATGCTCTGCCGGCCGAGACAGCCGACAGCGCCAAGGATCAGTCATCGTACTCGGGAATGGGAATGCCGTTATCGGACAAAATGTTTTCCAGCAGCCGGGTGCGTTTCAGATAAAAGCGCAGTTCCTCTCGCATGGGGTAGAAGATTTCCGTGGATTCCCGTTCCGCCTCACGCAGGATCATCAAATCCATCTCCAGTTCGCACGGGGGATGGGAGGGATGGAAAGGGCAGTCAGGCATCCTGCACACCGCCTTCAGCGTGGGAGGACTTCAGCGGCTCACGCTGGATCGTCTGCAAGCGGCGGTGGCCAGCGACACGGCTGCCGTGGCAGAACACCTCCACTGCAGTCTTTGTCACGCGGATATCCACTTTTTCGCCAATCAGGTTGTACGGCACCGAGTACTTGTTCCTGCCGTCGGATATAAGGTAATCGTTGGGGACCTTGGCAACGGACCAGACGGCGGCTTCAAAGGGCACGGCAGGCAATGGAAGCATGTACGGCTTTTCTTCCTCCAGCCAGGCACTTCGGCGCGTACCCGCCATCCACTGGAACGGACGGTTATTCAACTCTTCCAGTTTCTCCGCTATGGCCTCGTTCACTTCACCAATGGAGAAGAACTTCCGGTCACGCAGCGCCGCAATGATCCACGTTTCCGCGAAACGAACGGACGCCTCCGCCGCGCTTTTGTCCTGGGGCTTGCGGACGCGAGCCGGTACGATTGCTGTACCGTAGTATTCGGCCAGTTCCTGGTAGCTGCGGTTGAGCACAGTCTCATACCGGGTGTTGGCAGTGGTGGCGGTCTTACAGTTGTCCGGAATCAGCAGCCGTGTCACACCGTCAAAATACCGGAAGGTGTGGACGTGGCAGCTAAGAGCTTATCCCGAAATTAACGATGAACGCGAATAAGCTTGCGCCAGACAATAACAGCGCAGGCGAATTGAAGCAGGGCCATATAGTTGGCAGCTTTCTTTTCGTATCGAACCAGGAGTTTACGGAAACGGTTGAAAAAAGAGTGAGTAACCTCAACAACCCATCGGCGAGCGCGAAAGTCGGGGTTGCGTTCTAACTCCCTCTTCTCCTCACCTCGGGGCCGAATATGTGGAATATAATTGCGCTGTTCAACTGCTTCTCCGCTGCCAGTGTAACCTGCGTCTAAACACAGATTTTTCGGATGCTCCTCATCCGGCTCCGGACGCAGCACTACAATATGATCCAGAGTTTCTTCCAACAATTTGATGTCATGTGTGTTTGCTCCTGAGATAACAATCGCCGGCGGAAGCCCCTTTTCATCCACCAGAACACTGCGTTTTGTCCCCATTTTTTCCTCGGTCCGTTGGATTCTTTCCAACGGACTCCAATGCAAGAGGCGACTTGACCATACAGCCGTCCATGCTTTGCCACTCCCAGCCGATCCCTTCCAGCTCATCGTACTGTTCCAGACCCTTGCTCCGGATTTTCTCAAAGAAACCGGCCGCCAACCATTCCTGAAACCTTCTGTTGAAATTGTCCATGCCTGATTGCTCTTCTTTTCGATCATTTTCATCACCATTGGGCATTATACCACAGATACATTTATTTGGGGATAGGCTCTTAAGAAACGTAGTTTCTTAAGCGGTTTTTGGTTACTTTTTGTCCGAACAAAAAGTAACCAAGGGGGCCCGGGGGCTGACGCCCCCAGCCCCCCAGGTCACGCAAATTCTTTTGCTTTTTGGGTATAATCCCCGACAGCGATGCCTGCAAAGGCCACCGGGGCCCCCAGACCAACGATGGTACGGTCCTCCTCCATGAGGGGGTAGCAGATCTCCAGCGCCATTTGGCCGGTACGGCCGCGAAAGGCGCGAATCTCGCTGAGGACCGCGTTGCGGCTGGTTGTCTGGGCGTCCAGGAGGACCTCCTCGGCCACCTCGCCGTCCCGCACCAGAGCCACGCTGTAGCAGCGGCAGCTGCGGTTCAGGGCCACGTAGGTCCCCGCGCCCCCGCGGAGGACGATGCTCTGGGGATAGAGCCACAGGCCCCCGCGCTTGAGCGAGGCCCCCAGGGCCGCGCGGACGAAGTCCTCCAGGGCCGTCACCTCCACGGTGGTGGCGTCCTGGGGGACCGCCACGAGGATGCGTTTTTTCCGAAAAAATCCGCCCCCTACGATGTCCCGCAGGGCCTCCTGGTAGTGGGGAGCGTCCTCCCAGAGGTCGTGGAGCTTGGGGACATAGGGGATGTCCCGCAGGGCGTCCCCGGTAAAGGGGATGCCCGCCTCCACCCCGGCCCGTTTGTCCCAGACGTAGACGGCCTCCGTGCCCACCCAGAGCACGGCGTCCGCCCGGCGGAGCTCCTTTTCATAGTCGCGCATGGTCCGCGCCTCCCTTCCTTCAACACCACCAGTATACCACAGACCGGAAGGGTTTGGCAAACCTTTTGCGAAAATTCGCCCCCCTACGACAAAAGGGCTTCCAGGTCCTCCACCGTCAGCCCCGGCTGGAGGGCAAGGTCCAGGCCGTAGCCCAGGACCTTCCCCAGCTCCCGGACCCTGGCGTCGATGCTGTCGGGGGTGACGAAGAGCCGCCGCCCCCGGCCTCCCAGGACCTGGGGGTCCAGGTCCGCCGCTCCGGCCTCGGAGAGGAGGTCCCGGGCGATGGTCTCCGCGTCCACCACCGTGGGCACCCCCACGGAGAGCACAGGCACTCCCAGGGTCTCCCGGGTGAGGGCCATGCGGTGGTTGCCTACGCCGCTGCCGGGGATGAGGCCGGTGTCGGCCACCTGCACGGCGCTGCACAGCCGGTCCAGCCCCCGGGACGCCAGGGCGTCCACTACCACCACGGCGGCGGGCTCCAGGCGCTCTGTGACGCCCCGGACCCACTCCGCCGCCTCCAGCCCCGTGGTGCCCAGCACGCCGCCAGCCAGGGCCGCCACAGGCCGGAAGTCCGGCAGGACCTCCCCCAGGTGCCGGGTGATGAGCAGATGCTCCAGAGTCAGGGGCCCCAGGGCGTCCGGGGTCATGGCGGGGTTGCCCAGGCCCGCCACCAGCACCGTCCCCTCCTCCGGCAGCAGGGGCTCCAGGAGCGCCGCCGCCGCCCGTGCGGCCCGCACCGCCGCCTCCGGCTCCCGCCGCCAGAGGGCGGAGACGTCCAGGGTGGCGTAGCGCCCCCGGGGTTTGCCCAGGGCCCGCTCCCCCTCCTCGTCCAGGACCTCCACCCAGGTCAGCGGGAAGCCCTCCAGCTCCCCCTCCCGGGCCCGGACGCCGGGGAGGGCGGTGGTCTCACCGGCGCTCTCCTGCCAGAGGGCGTGGGCCTCAGCGGCCAAGTCGGTTCGGATGGTCAGCATAATTTGCGATTTTCCCCCTTTAGAAACACAAAATATGGTATGCCGGTCCTAGCTTTTCCGGAGTAAAAAAAAATATGTGAAAAAGTAGGGGAGAAATTGAAAAAATTCCTTGCATTTTCCGGCGGGACGTGCTAAAATATGATACTGCATGGGGAAGCCATACGCTTCACCCAGAGTTCCCATTGGAGGAGGTGTTTGGTTTGCCGAATATCAAGTCCGCTAAGAAGCGGGTGCTGCTCGCCGAGGTCCGCAATGTCCGCAACAAGGCTGAGAGGTCCGCGATGAAGACCGCTGTGAAGAAGTTTGAGGCCGCTGCCGCCGATGGCAATCGCACCGAGGCCGAGGGCGCTTACAAGGTCGCAGTCAAGGCCGTGGACAAGGCTGCCGCCAAGGGCATTCTGCACAAGAACAATGCCGCTCACAAGAAGAGCGCCATGACCTTGAAGCTCAACGGGATGCAGTGATCCTGCCAAACACAGACAAAGTCTCCGCTGTTCCGGCAGCGGGGATTTTTGTTTGCCCGCTGGATATGGTATTGACAACCCGCCCCGGTCAATGTATAATAGAAACACCCCTCTAAGGGGCGTACAATCAAATACCCTTATCAAGAGTGGCGGAGGGAACGGCCCAATGAAGCCACGGCAACCTGCGA
>CAJUOA010000132.1 GCA_910587785.1 uncultured Oscillospiraceae bacterium
ATGCTCCAGCGCCTGGGGTGGGATCCCCCGGCCACTGTCCAGGACATGGATGAGGCAGCCGTCTGCCAGCATCTCCTGCCGAAACTGTATTTCCCCGCCCTGCTCTATGGCCTTCTGTGCGTTGTCTGCCAGGTTCAAGAGCAGGGACCAGACCAAGTCTGCATCCATCAGGCAGGCCCCCGCCTTGCATACGCAGGACAGACGAATCCCTTTGGCGGCGTACAGCGGCCGCAGTCTCTCTACCAGCGCCTCAATCAGTTCCGCCGGAGAGACTTTGGCGAAGGGCAGGTCATGCCGTTTCAGGACCAGGAGCTCCAACAGCTTGTGTGACAGGCTCTCCAGCCGTTTTCCCTCCGAATACAGGTAGTCCGCGGCCTCCAACTGCTCTTCCGGGGTCAGCGTCCCGCTACGCAGCAGCTCCGCGTAGCCAATCAAGGAGGTCATAGGCGTTTTCATCTCATGGACGAAGCTGCCGGTGAACTGCTCCTGCCGCTCCATCGCCTGGTGCAGCTCCTCCACAGCCCGGTTCAGCTCGGAGACGGTCTGCTCCATCTTTTCCGCCATGGTGTTGAAGTCCGTGGATACGGCTCCGATTTCGTCATTGGAGCGGACCCGCACCCGGCTGGCAAAATTGCCAGCGGCAATGGCTCGGGAGGCCCGGGAGAGCCCGCCCAGCGGGGCGGTCAGCAGCCGCGACACCGTGTAGGACAGCGCCGCGCATAGAACACACATCAGGAAAAATACCTGGAGATAGGTGTGTTGCTGGGCCTGCCGGGCTGTGTATAGAGCGGAAACATCATGGCTGGTAGTGAGATAGAGAACATCTCCATTGGTCTCGACTGCCCCGGAAAAGACCAGAAAGTGCGCCCCGGCCCCGTTGTCTAGGATGCGGAACAGGCAGATGCCAGGCGTAGGATCCTCAATGGACCAGGCAGTCTGAATCAATGAGGACTGCGTCCCTCTGTTCTCATACAGCACTTCATCCCCGGTAGACAGCCGCAGGGCCGACCAGGAGGCGCTGTTCTGCTGGTATAACTGCTCCATCGTCTTGACGATAGCGTCCCTGTCCAGGTAGGTATCCATGCTGTTGACGATCTGCAGGGTGCCCCAGGCCATGCGGTAGTCCCCCAGCGCCGCCGTCTTTTCCCGCTCCAGAGAGTCCTCAAAGGATTCGGAGATCAGCAGACTGCCTCCGGCTCCAAACAAGGCGGCCAGCACCGCCAGCATACACAGGGTCATCTTCAAATGGAACTTCACGGCTCCACCTCCAGCCGGTAGCCGATCTTGTTCACCGCGCGAAGGCAGGTTTCCCATCCGGTCTTTTTGCGCAGCCGCTGGATATGGATGTCTACCGCCTTGCTGCCAAAGGGGTACGGTTCACCCCATACCCGCTCATAGATGGTTTCCCGATATAGGGCGCGGCGGGGGTTTCGGGCGAAGATGAGCAGCAGCTCATACTCCGTCTTGGTCAGGCTGATCTCTGCCTCGTCCCGCCATACCTGCATGGATCTGGTGTCGATTTTCAGCCCGCCAATCTCCAGTACCATGTCCGTTTTTTGATACCGGCGCAGGACCACATCAATGCGGGCCAGCAGTTCGATGACCTCAAAGGGCTTGACGATATAGTCCTCTGCCCCCAGCTTCAGGCCCTTTACCCGGTCTTTGACCGCCGATTTCGCCGTCAGGAAGATGACCGGAACCTTCATTGGACGGATGTACTCCATCAGCTCAAAGCCGTCAATCTCCGGGAGCATCACATCCAGCAAAATCAGGTCATAGTGATGATCTACCAGCAGGTCCGCCGCGGCCGCGCCGTCAAAAGCGCAGGTACAGTGGTAGCCTTCCTTAGTCAGGCTGAGACGGATCAGGTTGGAGATGGGCTTTTCGTCCTCTACAATTAAAACTTGAAGCAAGATAAATCCTCCTTGGTCAAATATGTGGAACGCTCATAAAAAACATAAAGCAACATAACCGCTGCATTTCCCCTTTTATCTTATGTGGGATTTTATCGCTTGGAGGTTACATACTGAAAGGGCATTCGGCGTCATGTTACCTGATGACTATATAAATTGCGTCAAAATTTTATATGGAAAGCATATTATTTTGCATTGCCCATACCCATTGCCGCAATTAACATATGAAAGCAGCGGGGTCCCCCCGCTGCTTTCACTAATTATTGTAGTCGTGTCATAATCTTGAAAAGATAATAAGTTCCTTCTGGCAATCCCAACTGATGCTTTACAATACAGCTCCGTTCAAAGAACAAAAGCACCCTACTGTTTGAACTACTCACAAAACGTAAAACTTATCACATTTGTCACCACTTCATTTTTCTTGTTCAGAAATGTGTAGTATGCCGAAAAGCGGTCCAGCGCTGTAGCCCTTGCGCCAATAACGGAATTCTCAAGGGGAATCCATGATACAGAATAATCCACAAGAGATAGTATTATTACGACCTCGGGAAAACCACAAGTTCTTTCTGAGAATCCCAGCTGATACTCTTCAATAAAATTCCGTCTATGGAGCACAAGTGCATAATCTTGCTTATGCAGGTATCGACCTCATATTCTATAAACCGATCTTGATTTACATTACCACGCCAACAAGGCTGCCGCCCTTGTCCCGGAACAGGGCATTTTCCGGCAGCCTTTCCACATCAAGATACGAATGCGCCATCATCCAATCCAGGCGTCCCCAGTGGAAATGCTCATGAAAGCCAGTGTCAGCATTTTTTTGAAGAAAATTGCGGATTTCCTTGAACTGCACATTAAATCTGGTAATGCTGTAGTTTTCAACTGAGTACATTACAGCCACTCCTTCCCCTCGGCATAACAAACCTATCTTCAACTGCTGCAATCAGGGCAGCACCTTGATCAGCAGCAGCCGCCCGTTGCCCACAGAAACCTCCGCTGTCATCCCCGGCAGTACCTCGTTGCTGATACCATACTGATACTCACAGGTAATCTCCGCATTGGACAGGGGGAATTTCGCATTTTGGATGGTAATACCCCGGGCCTGGCCGCTGATATTCAGCAGGGAGAAAAACGGATACCGGTCCTCAATGCGTACCGGCCTGCTTGAAACAATCTCCATCTCAGAGTAGTCATCCAGGGCTGTGGCATATTTCCCCTGGGTATCCAGCATCAGCAGCAGGGATACGTTTCCCAGCGTGTGATCCAGCCGCCCGCCAATAACCCCGACCAGCAGGAAGTCTTGAAAGCCACGCTTCAGCGCTTCCTTTACCGCAAAGGCCGTGTCGGTATCATCCTTCTCGCATGGAAGCACAATGGTTTCCGTTTCCAGATCTGGGTTCTCATAGGAATCAAAGTCGCCCACGATCAGATCCGGAGCAATGCCCAGCCCTTCCCGATGCTTCAGGCCACTGTCGCAGCAGATATAAAAATCGTCCGCCCGCAGATAGGCACGAATACGGTCGTACCGTCCAATATCCGCACCGCCGATAATCACACACCGTCTCATACTCGGCTTCTCCCTTAATTGCTCATGTTCCAGGCCATCTCCCAGAAGGCCAGCTCATAACGGGAACAGGCAAGGAAGACATCTGTGAGGTGTTGAAGCTGCGGTTCGGTATAGTGTTGCGTCAGTTGATTCGTCATGTTCAGCAGCAGGACATTCGCTTCGCTGTAATGGGGATCAGCATAACCCTTTACCCAATCGCCATAGAAGGGATGATCCAGGGCTGCCGGATTATTCTTCACTATCTTCCGGGCGATGATCTCATAGCTGTAGGCACAGGAGAGGATAGCCGCCAAAATCTCCGCCTCCCCCTCCTCATAGGCCACTCGGAGCATATAGGAAGTGTAGGAGAGATTGTCCAGCGCCCGGGGGGTGGCCTCCAACTCCTCCCGGGATACGGCAAATTTCCCCATATAGCCCCGGTGAATGTCCATCTCACCCTCGGTGAGCAAGGTCACATACTTGGAGAATAGCTGAATGGTTTCCGGGCTTTTGGCTTTCGCTATTCCCAGAGCAAAGACTTTTGCATACTCCTCCAGATAGAGATAGTCCTGGATGATGTAATACTTGAACTTCTCCCGGGCCAGCGTGCCGTTCTGGATGCCTAATACAAATGGATGCTCATTATAGGCTGCCCAAATGTCTTTCGCTGCAGCTAAAAGCCGCTCCGTGGTCTTCATTGCTCCGCCTCCTTTGCATATTCGCCGGTGAGATTGAAATTATGCTGCATGGGACCCCGTCCCTTCCCCAAATCCAGCATGGCTCCCAGGGCGCCAGAGAGATAATCCTTCGACCGCCGGATGGATGTGGGCAGGTCAAAGCCCTTGGCCAGGTTGGCCGCAATGGCGCTGGACAGGGTACAGCCGGTACCGTGGGTATTGGGATTATCTATGTGCGCCCCATAGAACCATGTCCCTGCATGGTCCGCATAGAGAAAGTCATTTGCGTCGCTGATGTTGTGCCCGCCTTTCAGCAGGACTGCACAGCCGTAGGTGTCACCGATCCACTTGGCGGCAGCTTCGATGTCCGATTGGCTGTGGATCGTCACACCGGACAGGATTTCTGCCTCCGGGATGTTCGGAGTGGCCACAGCCGCCAGGGGAAGCAGATGGGTTTTCAACGTCTCTACCGCCTCCTCTGAGATCAGCCGGCCGCCGCTGGTGGCGGCCATTACCGGGTCTACCACGATGTTCTTCGCTCGGTAGAAGCGCAGCCGCTCCGCGATGGTCTCAATCAATCCGCAGGATGCCACCATACCGGTCTTCACCGCATCGGGCGGGATGTCCTCAAATACCGCGTTGATCTGCGCCCCTAAGAACGCCGGGGACATCTCCACAATTTCCTTTACGCCGGTGGTGTTTTGGGCCACCAGCGCCGTGATGGCGCTCATGGCAAAGACACCGTTCATGGTCATGGCCTTCAGGTCGGCCTGGATTCCGGCCCCTCCGCTGGGATCGGTCCCGGCGATTGATAATGCTGTTTTCATCATTCCATCTCCTCCAGCTTCAAATAAATATCCGCCAGCAAGCGGACTTTGTCCTGTTCTTTTTCATGGCTGTCATATACCGCCGCTACCGGAAATCCGGTCTCTTTCGCCGTCCGGATGGCGTAGAGGGAGTCGTCAAATACAACTGTCTCTGATTTTTCCGTCCCCAGGAAGCGGAGAGCTGCCTCAAAAATGTCCGGCTCGTCCTTGCCATGCCCCACCTCATTGCAGGTGAAGATCTCACCGAAACAGGACAGTATTCCGCACCGGTCCAGGGCAGCCTCCACCAGATGACGGTCGGTAGCGGTGGCAATACACAGCTTGACGCCGTCCTGCCGAAGCCGCTCCAGGAGTTCTGCCACACCTGGTTTCAACGGGACCTCAAAGCGGTAATACCGCTCCAGCATAGCGTTGACTCCGTCCATGATCTCGTCGATGCTCTGTGTCACGCCATACTCGGTCTGGTAGTAGCGGGCCGCCTGGTGCAGACTCATATTCTTGAATGTCTCGTTCAAATTCTCTTTCGGCTGATACCCGATGGAGCGAAGATAGGTCTCCCCAATGGTGTCCCAGATAAACATGGAGTCCAGTAGCGTTCCATCCACATCAAAAATCGCACCGCGGATCCTCATACGTTCACCATCTTCTCCGACAGCGCCCGCAGCTCCCGGCAGGTCCCCTCAATGTCCTCCGCCGAGAAGATGGCCGACACCAGAGCCACGCCGTCCACGCCGCTGCCGGCCAGCCTGAGGATGTTGCCCCGGTTGATGCCGCCGATGGCCACAATGGGCACATTCACTGCATCGCAGATAGCCCGCAAGGTTTCGTTGGGCATCTGCTCCACATCGGTTTTGGTGCTGGTGGGGAACACTGCCCCCAGGCCCAGATAGTCCGCGCCGTCCCGAACAGCCTGGCGGGCCTCCTCCACCGTGTGGACGGAAACGCCCAGGATCATGCTCTCCCCTACCCTGCGGCGGACCTCACCTGCCGCCAGGTCCTCCTGGCCCACATGGATGCCGTCCGCCCCGCAGACAACGGCGAGTTCCACATTGTCATTTACAATGAAGGGGACGCCATACTGGCGGCACAGGGCGCACAGCTCCTTCGCCTCCTGGAGGAAGGCCGTTTCGTCCAGTTCCTTCTCCCGCAGCTGCACACAGGTCACGCCGCCCTTCAGCGCCGCCTCCACCTGCTCATACAAGGTCTGTTTCCCGATCCAGGCCCGGTCGGTAACGGCGTAGAGCAGCATATGCCGCTTATCGCACTTCATACTTGGCTCCTTTCTCCAGCTCCGCTGGGGTGAGACGGTACATGGCGTCGATAATGAAGTTCCGATAGGAAGAATTGCCGTCCAGCTCGGTCATCCGCCGGTGGGCAGTCTCTCCGCACAGACCCATGGCGCACACGGCGGCAGCAGCAGCCTCCAGGGGCTGGTCCGGGTTGGCGGTAACAAAGGCCGCAGTCAGTGCGGAGAGCTGACAGCCGGTGCCAGTGATGGAGGCCATCTCCGGACGGCCGTTGCGGATGCAGAAGGCCCGCTCCCCGTCCGTTACAATGTCAATGGCCCCAGTGACGGCAACGACCGCTCCGATCCGCCGGGCAAAGTCTTTGGCGAAAGCCACAGCCCCGTCCAGGTTCTCCTCCGTCACCTTGTCCGCCACATCGGCGTCCACCCCCTTGGTGGTGCCGCTGCCCAGGGCCAGGGTTTTGATTTCGGAAATATTGCCCCGAATCACCGCAAACTTCACCTCATTCAGCAGCCGAAGGGCGGTATCCGTCCGCAGGGTGGAGGCCCCCGCCCCCACCGGGTCCAGCACCACAGGATGGCCCAGCTCATTGGACCGCTTCCCGGCGGCGAGCATGGCCGGGATGGTGCGCTGGTTCAGGGTTCCAATGTTGATGTTCAGTCCACCGCAGATGGCGGTGATCTCCACGGCATCCTCCGGATCATCTGCCATAATGGGCGAGCCGCCGCAGGCCAACAACATATTGGCGCAGTCGTTCACGGTAACATAGTTGGTGATGTTGTGGACCAGCGGGGATTTCTGGCGGACATTCTCAAAAATCGGTTCAAACATGGTTTTTTACTCCTTTGAACTGAGAGAAAACGGCCCTGCATGGCGGCGCTTTCCCTGTTGATTGCAGACAGGTACGGCCTGTCTGTTTGGAAAAGTTCGGTCGAGGCTTGCTGGCCTCCTCTCACGCCGGAACACGGCTTCCCATCGCTGTCATACAAGGCCCAGGGCGCTCCCCCTCAACCCGCCGCAGGCACTGCGGTTCCCGGTATCACATCCTTTTCTTTGATAAGCAACAAAAAACAGGGGGCATCTGAATACGATGCCCCCTGAAAAAGTAGAGTTTCCCTACGACTTCCTCCGGCGGCATTATCCGCATCAGGTTCAAGGGTCGAAGGTCTACCTTCCTCTCAGCCTGTCACACAAGCTCCCCTGCTATGTTGTCGTTCCCATTCTAATGCAATTTATTTCCTGTGTCAATCTTATTCTTAGTGAATCGCAGTCAGATTTTAATAACCATCCATCAACAATGCCCCCATCATGGATATCACCCTGTGCTGAAATATGCAGCGTTACAGCTTATCCGCATTTTCATAGATCGCCTTTTTATCCCTATTAGACAGCAGTCTTTCACTAGACCTCTTGCGAAATTAAGCTAAGCGGTCAAAGTTGCAGATGCCAGCA
>CAJUOA010000133.1 GCA_910587785.1 uncultured Oscillospiraceae bacterium
CGCCGCTGATGCCGCAGAGGCCCCCCAGCTGGGCCTGGGTCAGGCCCTTCTTTTTGCGCAGGGCACGGATGTTCTGCCCGATGGTCATAGTGATCCCTCCTCACCTTCTATAGCAGGATTCAGCGTTGTTAGCGCCAACACTGTCGGGGCGGATACTGTCCTCCCCTACAAGAGGTACGAATTTTTACATTTGCCCCAAATACGTTTTATCCTCCCAGCAGGATGGCCATATGGGCAAGGGTGGCGCTGTCGTTCTGGAACAGCTCGTCCCGGAGGGCGGACCGCTGTGCGCCGTTGTGGAGCAAACTCCGGCTGACGTGGACGAGAGAACGGAAGAGCTCCTCCCTGTTCCCCGCCGAACCCTCCCGGCAGCTCATGACCGCCATAAAACGGTAGAAAGAGTACAGGTTACAGAAATTGACACAGCTTTTCCACAGCGCCTCCCCGGAGGTCACGTCAGGCAGATGAAGATGGAAAAAGAGGGCGGTCATCAGATTCTCCATGAAATACTCCCGCTCCTTGAAACACTCCTCAAACCGCTCCCGGGCGGCGCGGTAGGGGGCCAGGGAGAGCTTTACACGGGCCAGACCATGCGTTTGGATGCCCAGCGCGAAGAGCAGTTCGCCACTGAGCCGGTTAAAATCATCGGATAGACTGCGCAGACGCAGAAGCGTATGGAGGTTGTTGCTCAGAAAGAGGGCTGCGGCACTGTCGGTCTCCTCTGTGTCCAGACCGGCTGCGGTCTCCGGCAGGGACCGGCTGCGCTCCAGCCAGGCGGGCAGGTCCCGCTCCCCCTCCGCCAGCTCCTTCAAGGCCATTGCCACGAGCAGGATCCGCCGGGGCAGCGGGGCCCGGCGGTCCTGGAGCAGATCAATGCACAGCGACCGGATGGGCTGGAAAAACGGGAGAAGCGAGTCCTCCTCCACAGTCATGGACCGCCTCTGCTCCTTGGTGAGGGGATCGGAAAGAAACTCCAAGCCCTCGGGCAGGTCCCATAACAGCGCCAGCACCCCTTCACAGGCCGGTGTCAGGCTCCGCTCCAGGTAACCGGAGGGCTGGTAAGCCCACGTCCGGGGAAAGTTCCGGCAGACCTCTGGCAGGGCGTCCGGCCCGCGCTCGGTCTGGAGGGCGCAGAGGCAGTCCTCCCGCAGCAGGGCGCAGGTGCCGCCCTCCATGGTGAATTCTCCGTAACGGTTCTCCGCCGCGTTGGGGTCACGGACACGGCGCAGGCCGGTGAGCCGCTCCATGAGCTCCGGCGAGCCGCTCTGCCGCCGGAGGGCGAGGTAATCCTTTTTGTTGAAGGTGATGCTCCAGCCCTTGCAGCAGCTCAGGCGGCACCCCTCTGCCAGGCAGTGGAATTTGTCATAGTACACGGGACGCAGGCCCTCTTGGATGAGGATGGGAAAACCGGATGCAGACATAGGGAGTCCGCCTTTCTTATGGAGTGTTCGGAACGGGGGCCGCGCTCTCGTCCGGGACGGTCTCCGGGATCGTTTCGGGCGGCACAGCCGTTTCGGGCGTTACGACCGGATCAGGGGTGATATTCGTGTCGGGGGTCACGATGGGGTCAGGCTCTGCAACCGGACTGGAGGGGATGATCCAGTCGGGCATCACGTTCGGGCCGGCGGGCAGGGCGAGGGTGGAATCGACGTCTGTACCGCCTGGAGCGTCAAAGACCGGCGTCTCCGGGACAACCGGGGTGAAGGTGAACGCCAGGTTCACATGGAAGCCGTCCCCGGCCTCCCAGGGCTGGGCAGGGTAGGCCGATACAGAGCCGAACAGACGCGCCGCGCCATAGCTGTAGGGCAGGCCCGCCGCCTCCAGACGCATGAGGTGATCCTTGAAGGGGCCGAAGGGGGTGACCATGAGCTGATTGGATGCGTCCAGGAAAGCGCCCGTCCAGGGGACCGTCATTCCCAGCGCCTCCGTGGCCTGGAACTCGGCGTACAGAAACAGCTCCTTTTCCGGCGCGTCCTCCGCCGGAGGCTGGGCGGCAAACACCACGCCTCCCAAAGGGGTCCCGACCGCGCTGACGCTGACATCCACAGCCACGCTGCTGCGGTTCTCCAGCAGCATGGTGCTCCCGGCGATCTGCTCTGTGGTCTCCTGACCGTCTATCATGACCGGCAGGCCGTAGGGGTTGATAACGACGGTTCCGGTATTTGGAACGACAACATCGATGACCGGCGGCTCTGTTTGGAAGGTCTGGTCCGGGACCTGCACCACCGGCGGGACCTGCTCCGGAGTCTGTACCGGTACCTGTTCCGGCGGAAGAAGCCATGCCGGAGGAAGTGTCGGGTCCTCCGGGACCGGGGTCCCTGGAGCTTCCGGTGTCACCGGGTCCTCGGGGGCGGGAGGCGTTTCAGGTGTATCTGGATTTTCTGGGGTTTCGGGGGCTTCCGGCGCGGAGGGCGTTTCTGGAGTCTCCGGCGTTTCAGGGACCCCCGGCGTTTCCGGCTGGTCTGCACCGTCCGGATTCTCTGAGACATCGGGCGTCTCGGAGGGTTCTGCGTCCTGCTCTTCATCTACCGGAGGTACAAGCCACGTTGGAGGCTCCGGGTCCGCCTCGTCCGGTACTTCCGGGGTCTGGACCGGGGGCTGCTCCTCTGGTGCAGGGGCAGTCTCTCCCCCGGCGGCAAAGGCAGGCACGGTCAGGCTGAACGCCAGCGCCAGCGCCAGGATGGCACGATTTATTTTACTCATTTTCATGTTGTTTTCTCCGTTAAAAAGAGCGCCGCGGGGCCGTGACGGCCCCACGGCAGTGAGTTACCACTCATCGTAAGAAAGCGGCGTAAATGTGAACGCTACCGTCACATTGATACCGTCGTTTGTGTTCCACGGGGTCGCGGGGTCTTTGGCCGCGTCACCGGCCAGCCGGAAGGCCGCATAGCCGTTCTTTGCGATCTCATAGTCCTTTGTCATGGGAGGGAGCGTCACAACGTTTTGCTTCGCTGCGGCTACCCCGTCCTTTACCACAAGATGCTTGCTGGCATCGTAGGCGGGCTCCCAGGGGACGCGCTCATTTTCCACCTGACTTTCGGTGGCCTGCATGATCTCAAAGTAAATAAACGCATTCTTCGCCGTGCCCGTTCCGCCGGTAGAGCTGGACACCAGCTGCATGTCGCTCTTCTGCGCAACAGCGCCGGTGACGGTGATATCCACCTTCAGCGCCGCATCGCTGGCATTGGCGATAAAGGACGGCTGACAGATGATCTGGTCCCGGACCTCCTCGCCGTTCACCTGGACCGGCATCTGGAGGGGATTGATCATCACATCCACACTGGAGGGCACGATCACGTTGATAACGGGAAGCCGCGTCACGGCCTCGACTATTGTTGCGCGCTGGTTGCTGAGAAGCGCCGCAGCGGGCTGCGTGAAAAGGGGCAGGACCAGCGCCAGCAGAACACAAAACAGAATATTTCGCTTCATGGGCTGTTCCTCTTACAAGGGGGCCGCGCGGGCGGCTGCCCGCGCGGCCCAAAAATCGTTTGCGTGATGCTGTCAGTCAGTTGGGATTAGGCGCAGGTGACAGCGCAGGTGGCAGTCCGGGTGGTTCCATCACTTAGGGTGGCGGTCACGGTGATGGTGGCGCTACCCGTCCCAGTATTAGCAACCAGTGCGGTATCGGTAGTGTTGGAGGTGTTGGTGTTCGCAACGGTTGCGTCACTGGTTGCCCAAGCCCAGCTGGTAACAGTCAGCTCGGTGTCATTGGCGGCAAAAGTAGCTTTAAGGTTAGCATTAGCAGAGGCGGCAAGGCTAAGCGAAGACTGGTCCAATGTCACAGCCGCATCAACATCGGCGTGGGGGGTGAACTTAAACACGATAGCGGCGGAGAAGCCATCGGTCTCCTTCCAAGGATCGGCATTGCTGCTACCATCCACGGGCTCCTGAGCCAGGTCGCCGGTCAGGCGGAACAGGGCGATACTCTTCCTGCCGTAGGTAAAACCCTCGCTCTTGGGAGTCACCGCGCCAAGAACTGCCATGTTATCTTTTTTCGCGGGATTAATCGTGGAGGCAGTAGCACCCTGGGCAAAGGCGGGAGCGGCCAGAGTATCGGCGTTAGCCCAACTGTCCTCGTCGGCGAACGCATCAATGATCAGATTATCCAGGTTCTCGCTGTCGCTGGAAACGGCCAGGGTCGTGTCGTCCAGACCAGCCACTTCCAGGTTGACGGCAATCGTTTTCTCTACAGTCTTAGCAGCAGCGATCGAAATATCGCCCGTGGGGGTAACAAGGAAAGAGCTGACGCCCATATCCAGGCTCACGGTGCCCTGGTTCTTGACGCTCAGGGGCTTGGTGGTGATCTGCTGGCCAACCAGATCAACGGTCGTGTCATTGGACTTGGTGATCGTAACGGGCAGGCCGTAGGGGTTGATCTGGGCGGTGCCGGTGGTGGGGACAGAGACGGCGATGGGGATGTCCGTATAGGCGCCGGTGATGGTGGTGCTGGTGTTGTTGGCCGCAAACGCGGGAGCGGCCAGAGACAGGGCCAGAGCGCCGGCCATGACGGTGGAGCCGAAACGCTTCTTATTCATGAACTTCATGATGATTTCTCCTTACAAATTGTTTTTGTTGCTGCGCCCCAGGTTCAAGGCGGCGGCTCTACTGCGATACGTGAAACTCCATGGTGTGCGCAACCTGGTTTTTGATGACCTGTGCGCCGTTCTCATCGGTGTCCACCTGGGTCACTACCACGTTGACAGTATGGTCCCCCGCTTCCAGGGCGCGGTCCAGGGTGATGCTTTCAAACCCGCTGCCGGGCGGCACCAGACCGGACAGGAAAATCTGGTCGGTCAGTGCCGCGTCGGCATAGATGGTCAGGAACATATCATACTTGTTGGCGGCCGAATTAACAATATAACAGCTAAAATCCGTTCCATCCTCGCTGTACGCATGATTTTTGTACAGCAGAGACACGTTCCCGTCTTTAGCGTTTGCCATTGCCTCGTCCATGGCCGCTTGCAGCGCGTTCTGGTCCAGCATGACTGTGGCATTGGCGGCGTATCCCACCTTGGGGGTATCGCCGTCTTCAATGCCGATGGTGTTCTGCCGGAGCAGCAGGAACCCCACCAGTCCCACAATGACCAGTACCAGAACAGCGATTACGGCCACCAGCCGCTTGTCAAGCTGCTTTTTGTTTTCCACTGTAGGCAGTCAGGCAATTAGCCGAGCAGCTGGAGCACGCCCTGAGGCACCTGGTTGGCCTGGGCCAGCATGGCCTGGGCGGACTGGACCAGGATGTTGTTCTTGACGTAGCTCATCATTTCCTCGGCAACATCAGTGTCGCGGATGGTGGACTCGGCATCCTGAATGTTCTCAGCCATGACGCTCAGGTTGTTCTGAGTGTGCTCCAGACGGTTCTGGACAGCGCCCAGGTCGCCGCGGACACCGGAGACGTAGTTGATGGCGTCACGGATAGTCTGCACAGCGGCGGAGGCACCGGTCTGGTTGCTGATGTCGATGCCGTCAATGCCCATAGCCTTGGTGTGCATATCGCCCACCTTGACCTTCATCTGGTTGTAGCTGTCGGAGGTATCGCCGATCTGGAGAGTCAGAGCGGTACCCATGTTGTCGGTGTCCGCCTTGCCCACCTTGATGAAGCCGGACCAGTCGCCGTCAACGTTATTGGTTTTATTGGCCGTGCCCTCCAGCTTATAGTTGTCGGTGTCCACGCCGCCTTCCTTCTCCGTCAGGAAGAGCTGACCCTGAGCGGCCGTGCCCAGTGCGCTGTTGGCGGTAACGGTGAAGTTCTTGTTATCCTTGGCGGCAGCGGTGATCCGGTTGGCTACCAAGCCGGCAATCGTTTTGTCCGTCATGTCCGCAGAGGCCATGTCGGTCAGGTCGATAACGTTCTCGCCGTCCTTGAACTTGCTGTCCTTGCCCACGGCGAAGGTGTAGGTGCTGTCGCCGATGGTCAGAGTGGTGCCGTCCTCCACGGACAGCTTAGTCAGGTCGATATAGGCCTGGGCGTACTCCCGACCGGCAGAACTGTCCACGGGCTGGGTGAGCACACGGACCTGACCACCGTACGACTGATTTCCATAACTATCGCTGACGCCTGTACCGCCGGGAGTCTTCTTCACATTCTCAAATGCGAAGCCCTTCGCGTCTGCGCCAGCCTTTACATTCCACGCCTTGGTGGGGGCCTTATCCATGGTCAGGGTTACCTTCGCGCCATTCTGCTCTCCGGTCAGTTTCACGCCGTAATCAGCAGTGAAGTCTCCGTTTGTATTCGTGCCAGTAGCACCAGTTTTGTCACCTGTAAAGTGCGCCGCGATGGCTTTGGCAACATCCTCACCGGTGACCTGCGCACCAACCTTATAGGTGCCCACGGTGACCTCCTCGCCAAACACCGTGACCTTCACCGTAGAAGTGTCCTGGCCTGCCGTTTGCTCACTCACGGTACCCGTGAAGCCGGTGAAGTCCAGCTCGAACACACCGGCCTGGGGATCGTTGCCCAGCTGACCGTCGGCGACAATGTTAAGGGCACCGGTAATCTTGGTAATATCCTGCTCATCAGCAGTCTTGACCGTGGTGTCCAGGGAGCCGTCCAGCAGCTTGATGCCGTTGAAGTTAGCGGAGTCAGCGATACGGTTAATTTCGGTCTTCAGGGCGTCAACTTCCTTCTGGAGGTTGGCGCGGTCGACCTCGTTGTCGTAGGTGCCGTTAGCGGACTGGGTAGCCAGGTAGTCCATGCGGTTGAGCATGTCCTGAATCTCCTGCATCGCGCCCTCGGCGGTCTTCACCAGGGAGATGCCGTCCTTGACGTTCTTGGAAGCGGCGTTCAGGCCGGTGATCTGGGCGCGCATCTTCTCGGAAATGGCCAGACCGGCGGCGTCGTCACCGGCGCGGTTGATCTTGTAACCGGAAGACAGCTTCTCCAGGTTCTTGGACAGAGCGCTGGTGTTGGTGTTGTAGTTGCGGTAGGCGTTCATCGCCATAATATTATGCTGAATTCTCATGATCTCGTCTCCTTACGAAATTTTTTAACGTGCGTTCGCATCATGCGCCGGCACATCCGAACGATCTGTCCGCCGTGGCCTTGGGCGGTCAAATGGTCCGGTGCGGGGACTCTATTCCAACCGGCTCGTCAGCCGGAAGAAATCTAAACAGGGAGCTCTTGCCGCTGTCCCTTGGGCGGGACCTTGGCCAGGCGCTCGGGCCGGGAGGCCCCCTCACGCTCCAGCACCGTGCCGCGGACCACGGGGATCTCCCGGGGCGCGTCGATGGCGAGGTAACTCCGGCCGTTTTCGGCACGGTAGACCTGGACCACGATGTTGCCGTTGATGGTGAGGTACTCTCCAGCCGCCAGGGATAGCTTCAACATAGCGTTTCCTCCTTAACTGCTGCGGTCCGTTCTCCTTACGGGACCGCACGGCGCTGTACGCCGTCTGCGGGCGGAATCAAAAAGTATACTTTTTGA
>CAJUOA010000134.1 GCA_910587785.1 uncultured Oscillospiraceae bacterium
AGGGCCGGGGGTGGGTGGAGAACAACATCGACGCCTGCTGCCACTGCGCCTACTGCCAAAAAGAGCTGGGCCATGACCGGGAGGCGCTGGCAGCGCTGCTGCGCACCTTCGCCTACGACCGGCCCCGGGCCGAGGTCTGCTGTGAGCTTGGCCGCTGGTTTTTCCGGCGGGAGCAGTACCGGCAGGCCGCCTACTGGTACGCCCTGGCGCTGACCTGCGTCCGGGACGACCGCCGGGGCGGCTTTGTGTCCCCGGACTGCTACGGCTACCTCCCCTGCATCCAGCTGTGCGTCTGCTACAGCCGCATGGGAGACCAGAAAAGAGCGGCGGTCTACAACGAGCTTGCCGCCGCCTGCAAACCGGACTCCCCGGCGGTCCGCCATAACCGGACGCTCTTTCAGGCTCTGCCGGAGCAGGCGGTGTGACAGAAGGATATGCCTCCGCTTACAGCGCCTGCCGGTACAGCCGCCGTCAGACCAGGGAGCCGCAGATCAACAGCAAAAATAATCTCCCGGCCGGAGGACGCTTTACGTTGACGAACCGCCAAAAATATAGTATAATAGACTCCAGAGAAGCATCTGTCTGCGGCCCTGCCCCGGGGCAGGGGATGGGAAGAGGAGGTACCCACATGCTGGAGAACATTTTAGAGAACATGTTAGAGAACATGATCTGGGTCTGGCTGGCGGTCGTGGCCTGCTCGGCAGCGGTGGAGGCGGCGACCATGGCGCTGGTCTCCGTCTGGTTCGCGCTGGGGGCCTTGGCGGCGGTCTTCGCGGCCTACCTGGGGGCGGACCTCGCCGCCCAGATGACGGTCTTCATCCTGGTGTCCCTGGCGGCCCTCGCGGCGGCCCGGCCCCTGGCCCGGCGCTTCGTGGACCCCCACATTGTCCCCACCAACGCCGACCGCCTCCTGGGGACCGCGGCCCGGGTGCTGGAGGACATCGACAATGACACCCGCTCCGGCGCGGTCTTCGCCGACGGCAAGACCTGGACCGCCCGCAGCGCGGACGGGGAGGTCATCCCCGCCGGGGCCACGGTGGAAATCGTCCGCATGGAGGGGGTCAAGCTCTTGGTCCGCTCCCAGGCGGCGGTGTCCGTGCTGTCGTAGGGGAGGGCAGTGCCCGTACATCATGAAAAATACCGAAAAAATGCCCGGAGCAGTTCCAAAGGGACTGCTCCGGGCATTTTCCGCGCCCTACCGGGCGGAGGGCGCCACCGGCGTCCAGTGGTGCTGTCCGAAGAGGCCGGTGAAGCGATAGACGGCCCGGGTGGCGCCGTCCAGGGGCACGTCGCTGATGGTCAGCCCCCTCCTCGTAGACGGTGATGGGCTCGCCCATGCGGCAGCTGTCCTGATATGCGCCGTCGTAGGAGTAGTAGTCGCAGAGAAGCTCCAGGGTGTCGCCGGGCTGTCCGTTGAGGGCTAACCAGGAACGGCCGCTGTCCCCCCAGGAGTCCGCCCTCTCCGCCGTCGTAGAAGAGGTTCAGGTCCTGCCTTGGCCGGTCCGGTCACGTTTTTCTCCCGGCCTCTGGGGCGTTTGGGTTCCATATGCGTCATCTCTCCCTGTCATGTCGCCGGCGGGAGCGCGTGCGCCCCCGCATTGTCCGGCAAAGTATACCAAGGGACGGGGCGGATGTCAAAAAAAGGTGGCGGTATCGGGGAAATCGTGGTATGATACCACCGGAGGAATGAAGCTATGTCAATTTTTATCACAGGCGACACCCACGCCGGTTTCCGGCGCTTCCGAAAAAAGACCTTCCCCCAACAGGCGGGGCTGACCAAGGACGACTATGTCATCATCTGCGGCGACTTCGGCGGCGTCTGGGACGGCACGCCCAGGGAGCGAAACTGGCTGGACTGGCTGGAGGCGAAGCCCTTCACCACCCTCTTCGTCTCCGGCAACCACGAGAACTACGATCTGCTCTCGGCTCTCCCGGTGGAGACCTGGAACGGCGGCAAGGTCCAGCGGGTGCGGCCCTCGGTGGTCCACCTGATGCGGGGACAGGTCTACGAGATCGGCGGCAGGCGGTTCTTCACCATGGGCGGGGCCTCCAGCCACGACATCGGGGACGGCATCCTGGACCCGGCGGACCCCCAGCTCAAGCAGAAGTGCCGCCGGCTGGATGAGCGGGGCGCGCTGTACCGCATCGAGCACCTCTCCTGGTGGAAGGAGGAGCTCCCCGGAGAGGCGGAATACCGGGAGGCCCGGGAAAATCTGGAAAAATGGGGCTGGGCGGTGGACTTTATCATCACCCACTGCTGTCCCACGTCCGTGCAGGAGACGCTGGGGGTGGAGAGCTGCCGCCCCGACGCGCTGACGGACTTCCTGGAGGAGGCGGCCCGAAACTGCCGCTTCCGGCACTGGTTCTTCGGCCACTACCACGGCGACCGGCGCGTGGGGGAAAAATTTACCCTGCTCTATCAGAAAATCGCGGAGCTCAAGGAGGGCGGGGCGCAAATTTCCCTCCCCAGCGGTTGATTTTTTCCCGTTCAGGGGGTATAATTTCCCAGGAAACTACTGCAAAGGAGAAGCCTCTACATATGGAACCCATGGAACAACTGGAAGCGAAACTGCAAGCGCTCCTCGCGGCCGTCGAGCCAGGGGACCGGGAGCGGGTACAGAGCGCCCTCGTCCACTGGGACGCGGTGGCCAAGCCCCTCCATGGCCTGGGGGAACTGGAGCGGGCCGTCGCCCGGATGGCGGGGGTGGCTCCCCTGCGCCGGGAGTATAAAAAGTGCGTTGCCGCCTTCTGCGCGGACAACGGCGTGGTGGCCGAGGGCGTCACCCAGACCGACAGCTCCGTCACCGCCGTGGTGGCGGGGAACATGCGCGCCGGACAGGCGAGCGTCTGCTGTATGGGCCGGGTCACCGGCGCGGACGTGGTCCCCGTGGACGCGGGGATGCTCACGGAGGTGGAGGGCCTGCGCTCCATCAAGGCCGCCCGGGGCACGGAGAACCTCGCCCGCACCCCCGCCATGACCCGGCAGCAGTGCCTGAGCGTGCTCCTGGCTGGGGCGGACCTGGCCGGGGAGCTGGCACAGCAGGGCTATACCCTCCTCGCCGCCGGGGAGATGGGCATCGGCAACACCACAACCTCCAGCGCCGTGGCGGCGGCACTGCTGGGCCGTCCGGCGGCGGAGATGACCGGCAAGGGCGCGGGCCTCTCCACCGCGGGCCTGCAAAAGAAGATCGCCGTCATCGACCGGGCCATCGCCCTCCACCGCCCGGACCCTGACGACCCCGTGGACGTCCTCAGCAAGGTGGGCGGGTACGACATCGCCGCCATGACCGGATTCTACCTGGGCTGTGCGAAAAGCCGGGTCCCCGCTATCATGGACGGGTTCATCTCCACGGTGGCGGCTCTGGCGGCGGTGCGGCTGTGCCCGGCGGCGGCGGACGCCCTCACCGCCTCCCACCTCTCCGCCGAGCCGGGGGCGGGGTATGTCATGGACGCCCTGGGCCTCACGCCCCTGCTGAAGCTGGGCATGGCCCTGGGGGAGGGCACCGGCGCGGTGTCCGCTATGCCCCTCATCGACATGGCCCTGCGGGTGTACTTCGACATGCCCTCCTTCGACGCCACCGGCATCGAAGCCTACAAGCCCCTGTGAGCGGGGAGCTCATCCTCGTCACCGGCGGCAGCGGGAGCGGCAAGTCCGCCTTTGCCGAGCGGACCCTTCTCTCACGGGCCCGGGGGAGGGCAGTGTACCTCGCCACTATGTCCGGCGCTGACGCCGAGAGTCTACGCCGCATCCGCCGCCACCGGGATATGCGGCGGGCTCACGGCGACGCGGCGGGGCTCCACTTTACCACCCTGGAGCGCCCGGTGGACCTCGGCGGCGCGGACATCCGCCCTGGGGACGCGGTGCTTCTGGAGGACCTGGGGAACCTCCTGGCCAACGAAATTTGGTCTCCCGGGGGCGCGGGGGAGGGGGCCCGGGAGCGCATCCTCTCCGGCGTGGACCGGGTCCTGGACCGGGCGGAGACGCTGGTGGCGGTCAGCGTGGAGGTCTTCTCTGACGGCTGCCGCTATGACCCGGAGACTTTGCGCTATATCCGCACCCTTGGGGAGCTCCACCAGGACTTGGCCCGGCGGGCCGTGGCCGTGGCGGAGGTGGTCTGCGGCATCCCCGTCTGGAGAAAGGGGCCGCCGGGCCCCGCAGCAACAGAACGCGCGGTCTGAAGGCCGCAGAAGGAGGAAGTTATGGGATACACTGTGGAACACCTGGAGACCTCCCGGGCGGAGGGCTTCCAGCCCCTGCCGGTCCTGCGGGCCGTGCTGGGTGAGCTGCTGGGATTCGCGGAGGCGCCTGCGGCCCTCCTGGACTGCGGGTGCGGCACCGGGTTCTTTACCCGGCAGTACGCCCGCCTGCCGGGGATCTCGGCCACCGGGCTGGATATGGACGAGACGCTCCTCGCCGCCGCCCGGGACATCGCGGCGGCGGAGGGGCTGGACATCCCCTTCGTCCAGGGGGACATCACCTGCCTGCCCTTCCCGGACGGGTCCTTTGACGCGGCGGCGAGCGACATCCTGCTGGAGATCTTCCCGGACAAGACCGTGCCCATCGGGGAGCTCTGCCGGGTCTGCCGCCCCGGCGGGCGGGTGCTGTGCATGGAGCCCAACTACCGCAGCGCCGTGTACCACGACCCCCGGCTCACGAGCGAGGACAACCGGCTCTGGATCGACTGGATGCAGGCGGGGCGCGCCTTCGGCGCGGGGGTGGAGCTGCCGGAGGCCATGGCCCGGTGCGGCCTGGAGGAGATACGGCTTGTCCCGTGGCTCTGGGGCGGCCTGCGGGAGGACCCGGGGACGGAGGACCCCGCCGCCTACCTCGCCGCCCGGGAGGCGGAGCTGGAGCAGGGCATCGCCCTGGGCCTCCTCTCCGAGGAAGAGGCGGAGACGTACCGCGCCCTCTTCCGCCGCACCGCCGGGGCGCGGAGGACCGGTCCCGCAAGCGTCCTCCGCGGGATCAACGTGTATCTGGTCTGCGGGCGCAAGCCCGCAGAGAAAGGAGACTGCAATGCTGATCGAATTTGAAAAGATGGGGGAGACCGTCCTCCCCAGGTTCCAGGGCGGGGAGGGGGACTTCCGGGCCAGGATGCACGCCGACGGCCTGGGAAAGATCCTCCAGGGCGTCCTTGAGCCCGGGTGCTCCATCGGACTCCACACCCACGAGTCCAGCAGCGAGATCATCTACATCCTCTCCGGCACGGGGCGGGTGCTCTGCGACGGCGTGTACGAGCCCCTCGCCGCCGGGAGCTGTCACTACTGCCCCAAGGGCCACGCCCACAGCCTCATCAACGACAGTCAGGGCGCCCTGACGTTCTTCGCCGTGGTGCCCAACCAATCATGAAGGAGGAACCGCTATGAACGACTGCCTGTTCTGCAAGATCATCGCCGGGGACATCCCCAGCAAGAAGGTCTACGAGGACGACCTCTGCTACGCCTTCTACGACATCGACCCCCAAGCCCCCACCCACTTCCTGGTGGTGCCCAAGGAGCACATCCAGTCCGTCTCCGCCGTCACAGAGGAGAGCGCCCCCGTGGTGGGCCACATCTTCGCCGTCATCGCGAAGCTTTCTCAGGAATTGGGGTTCGCCGGGGCGGGCTACCGGGTGGTCTCCAACATCGGCGAGGCCGGACAGCAGTCCGTGCCCCACCTGCACTTCCACGTCTTGGCCGGACGGGACATGACGTGGCCTCCGGGCTGAGGCGCGCGCCATGGGTGAACGAGACAAGCTGCACACCGGGGACCTGTACCTGCCCAACGACCCGGATGTGATCGAGGAACAGCTGGGGTACATGGAGCTGCTCTATGATTACAACCAGACCCGCCCCCGGGAGCAGGAGCGGCGGCAGGCCCTGCTCCGGCGGATGCTTGCGGAGGTGGGGGAGGAGTGCTGGATCGAGCCGCCCTTCCACGCCAACTGGGGCGGGCGCCATGTCCACTTCGGCAAGGGGGTCTACGCCAACTACGGCCTGACCCTGGTGGACGACACCCATATTTACGTGGGGGACTACACCATGTTCGGCCCCCATGTGACCGTGGCCACGGCGGGACACCCCATCCTGCCGGAACTGCGGGAGAAACAGTACCAGTACAACATGCCCGTGCGCATCGGGCGCAACTGCTGGATCGGCGCGGGGGCCATCATCCTCCCCGGCGTCACCATCGGAGACGACACGGTGGTGGGCGCGGGGAGCGTGGTCACCCGGGACCTGCCGGAGGGCGTGGTGGCGGTGGGGAACCCCTGCCGGGTCCTGCGTCCGGTGGGGGAGCGGGACCGGCAGTTCTATTTCCGGGACCGGCCTGTCCGGCTGTGAGAAATTTTCGCTGGAACCTTCTGTCAATCTCTTGCAATTTCCCGGGGAATATGGTATGCTGTTGCTACCAAAATGGTCCTGCGGTCCGGTACCGCTTTCTGTGAGAAAGGAGCCGTACAATGAGAAAGATGGAAAAGAAACTCCTCCCTGTGCTGGCGGGCCTGCTGTTCATCGTCCACACCTACTGGATGTTCTGGTACCACTTGAGCATGTTGGTGTTTGCCTTTTTCATGATCCCCATCTATCTCTTTCTGGCAGTGATGCTCTTCCGGCGGCACAGGGGCGGGCTGCTGGCGATGGCTCTGGGGCTGATGATGCTGGCGCGTGTGTGGTCCTTCAACACCCTGTGGGAGATGGAGTCCCTGCCGCAGGCGTGGACTGTGCTCTCCGCGGCCTACCTGGCGGGGACGGCGCTGCTGCTGGTCTTCGTTTTGACCAACAGCGTCTATCTCCTCCGGCGGTTCCGGTATGCCGTGAACCGGCTGTGGTTCCTGCCCGGCGTGGTCATGCTGGCGGCTTTTGTGTGGTGCAGTGTCTCTACGCAGGCGTACCTGGAGCAGGATTATTTCTCCCTGCGGACGTGGATCCTGTCGGCAAGCAATCTCTTCTGCTGCCCCATGACCGACGCGCTGGCAGTCCTGATGGTGGGCCGGTGGGTGGCCGTCTCCGCAGAGGACGACCTGCAGCCCTACCTGTCTATGCGAGGGAATATCATCTCCGAGGAGGAGTTCCAGGCGAAAAAACGGGAGCTGGGGCTGCAGAGGCTCCGCAGTTAGAGACTGGGCGTTTTAAGAGAATAATGTGGGGGAGGCGTACGGAAAGTGCGCCTCCCTTTTTGCGCGGAGAGGTAAGCGTCAAATTCTCCCCACACCCTGCCAGAGCTCAGAGGAAATGAGAAAATACAATAGAGTCTGGTGTAGTGGCGTGTACTATCAATGCGAATCAAGGTTTAAAAGCAAGAGAAGGGGGTAGAAAAACAGCGCAAAAG
>CAJUOA010000135.1 GCA_910587785.1 uncultured Oscillospiraceae bacterium
TAGGCAATCTTTTCTGGTGGGATATCCTTGATCTGCTCCTGATACGTTGCTACCCTTTGTTCTTCCTGTTCCTGATACCTGGTCGTCTTTTTTTTCTTGTGATCTGACACCGCTGCAGTGCGTCACGAATGCCGCTTGGGCTGCATCCGAATGCCTCCGCCATTTCCCTTTGATATGCATCTGGATGTTCTGCCACATAGGTCCTCAATTTTTCAGGATCGATCTTTCGAAAATCTCGATGCAGCTCTTTCTTTCCTAAGTCCCCCGTTTCCTTCAGCTGCTTTTCCCATTTTTGTATGGTGGATCTCGATACCTTGAACACCTGATGGGTCTCCTCCAGCGTATGTCCTTCCTTGCGATATTCTATTGTCCGTTCCCGGTAGTCTTTTGAATAACTCATGGTTTTATTTTACCATATCCTTTGCTCTTTTTCAACTGTGGCGACTATAAATATGGAGTACCAGAACAGGTAATCCACTGCCAAATGGCGGAAGGTCTCATTGGCACCCAGCAGAGAACAGATTCCATCCGCGAAAAAGATGCCTGCGAGCGAGAACACGGCGGCGGCACAGAGCTGAAGGAGTATCCCGTGGCGGAACACATCGTTTGCGCCATCCACGTCCCCTTGGCCGATGCGGACGGCATAGATCGCAACGCCTCCAATGCTGATGAGCATATTCACCGCCCTAGAGCACTTCCCTTTTTCGTGCCGCTGTGGTATACTGGCACTATGCAGTGATACTTCGCCGCCATAGACGGCCGGCGAAGCACGGAGGAGAGAAAGTGGAACACAATGCCGGAGAAACCGTTGCAGACCGTAACAGCACGGTGGATTTCCTCGTCTTTACGAGAGACGCCCATGAAGAGAGCATAGAGGTCCATGTACAGGACAACGTAGAAGTGGTTTTCGATGGCGGGGAATAAACATAATCTCATCATTCTTGTGGGCCCTTACTATTTTTGTGGTATACGCAGTAAAGTACTAAGTGATCTGTTTACCAAATTTATTGCGGCACCGCTGGCTAAATTGGTAGAAACGGTGTTCTGCTTCACAATAACTACGCCAATGATTGCGCAAGGTGCTTTTGTGCTTATTTTAGCTTCAAATTTTTTCTATGTACTATACAACCAGATGAGATATAAGGAGTCTATTTTAGCTGGCTTATTGGACGATACCATTTTATAAGGGCTTTATCGTGGGCCCGCTTAGCGGACCACTCGGGAGAGCGCCAGGACCGTCAACCCCTGGAAGTCCCGGAGGACGCGCTCCAGCGCCGGAAGGCCGGGGGCATCCACTACCCCATAGTAGGGCTCTGCGTCCTCAGAAGCCACGTGGAAGAGAAACGGCATCTCCAGCTCCTCGCAGCAGGAGAGAAGGCGGCGCATCTCGGAACAGTCCAAAGGAAGGCGGGCAGAAAACTCCCCCACGCCTCGAGCCGCCATGGCTTTGCACCGCCGCAGCTCCTCCAGCGGGCCGTCCGTTTCGTCCGGAACGGTGTTGCAATAGTACCGCTCCGGATGCTCCCAGCAGCTCCGGGCGGCATCGTCGTTGAGGAGCGTCAGCTCCGCAGCTTCGGGAGAGCGGGCCCGCACCGTTTTCCCCCCACCCAGTCGCAGCAGGGGGAGCCGTCCCCCACCTTGGCGCAGACGGCCTGGAAGATGGGCTTCACATAGGGCTACGCCGCCGGAGACGCCGGTGCCAACGTAAAGGAGGCCCTTGCTCTCTACATATGCGGTACGGCGGATGGTGTCAGGGAAGTAGCTGTTGCCGCCGGGGTCCGGGCTGTAAAGGATCATGCGGGGAAGACGGTCTGTTTTCTCCAGTTCATCCAGCAGCACCGCCAGCATACCGCTGCCGGCGGGAGAGATGCAGCCCTCTACCAATCCCCCCAGGTCTTCCGCGCCGCAGAGATACGGTTGTGGAAAAGCCCCGCCTGCAACTGAGCTGAGTCGGTTGCAGGCGGGCTTGTCTGTCTGTTTGGTTTATATTGCCGTCCCTCTCCTATCTGTACAAAGAAACGGCGGTCAAGAGTTCCCCTTCCCCCTCCTGCGGTAGAAGCGGCGGCGGGGCTTGTGGTCGGCCTTGGTCTCGGGTCTCCCGTCGCTGCGCGCGGCCTCGCGGGCGGCGCGGTCGGCGGCGGCCTTCTTCTCGGCGGTGGTGTCGGAGACGGGGCGGACCGGGAGGGGCCGGTCAGAGCGCCCGGGCTTGAGGGGAACGGGGGTGTCGGAGCGGAGCTTTTCCTGCCGCTGGGGCTTCCCGGAGGCGGGGGCGGCGGGCTTCACGCCGGACGCGCCGGGCTTGCCCTTACCGCTCCTGCGGCGGTCGTGGCGGCGCTGGTCGCGGTGGGCGTCCTCCTCCGGCACGGGGGAGGAGGGCACAGGGGCCACACCGGACCGCCGGACAAAACGGGACTCCTTCCCTGCCTCCTGGGAAGAGGCGGCCCGGGCGGGGCGGTCCTTGGGAATTTCGATGCCCTCCCGGGAGCCCTTGCCGTTGCGCAGGACCCGGATCTCGGAGCTCTTGTAGCGCTTGGGGGATTCGGTGGAGCCGTCCAGACGGACGCTGACCTCCCCGCGGAGGAGGTCCACGGCGCTGACGTTGCCCACGCCGTCGGGGGTGTCCACGAAGCTCTCGTTCTTGGGCATCCGGCCTGCGGCGTCCTCATAGGCGGCCTGCTCATACTTGAGACAGCACATCAGCCGCCCGCAGGTGCCGGAGATCTTGGTGGGATTCAGGCTCAGGTTCTGCGTCTTGGCCATCTTGATGGACACGGGGATAAACTCGTCCAAAAACTGGCTGCAGCAGAGGGGCCTGCCGCAGATGCCCAGCCCCCCCAGCATCTTGGCCTCGTCCCGGACGCCGATCTGCCGCAGCTCGATGCGGGCCCGGAAGACCCCGGCCAGGTCCTTGACCAGCTCCCGGAAGTCCACCCGGCCCTCGGCGGTGAAAAAGAAGATGATCTTGTTGCCCTCAAAGCTGCACTCCACGTTCACCAGCTTCATCTCCAGGCCGTGGGCGGCGATCTTCTGCTCGCAGATGCCAAAGGCCTCCTTCTCCCGCTTGCGGTTGTTCATGGCCACCTTGTGGTCATTCTCCGTGGCGGCGCGGACCACAGGCCGCAGGGGCTGGACCACGCTCTGGTCCGGGACGGTGTGGTTGCCCTCCGCACAGCGGGCGTACTCCAGGCCCTGGGCGGTCTGGACGATGAGGTAGTCCCCCGGCTGGGCCTGGATGCCCTGGGGATCAAAGTAGTAATGCTTCGCGTTGCCGCGGAAGCGGACGCTGACGACTTCTGCCATAGTGTTGTGATCCTCGATTCCTGGCGCGCAGGGCGCGCTCAAATAGATTTGTTCCGGACCTGGTCCATGAGCTCCACGGCCAATGCGCCGGTGAGATGGCCCACGCCTACATTATAATTGCACTGCCGGATGAACCGTTCCAGGACCTCCGCCGTCCCGGCCAAGGCCCGGCGGCCCAGGCTGGAGGCCATGCGCCGCGCAAGGGGCGTCCCTCCGCTCCCGTAGCAGGCGGCAAGGCCCGCCGCCGTGAGGTCCCGTGCCCCGGCGAGCATGGCTTGCAGGTCCTCCCGGCTCAGCTTGCTGTTTTCCAGCTGGACGCAGAAGGGGACGAGGGCAGCGCGCTTCCCCTCGCAGAGAAGCTCACAGAGCCGGAGGGCCCTGCTGCCGGCCGCGGCCTCCTCCCCCTCCGCCATGCGCCATTCCGCCGCCCGGGAGCGGATGGTGGGGAGCACCGCCGCCCCCTCCGGGGCGCAGAAGAGGAAAGCCGCATGGGGCGGGCCCTCCTCCAGCACCTTCAGGAGCACGTTCTGGGCCTTGGCCTCCAGAAGGGAGCAGTCGGGGAAGATATACACCTTCCGCCGCCCCTCGTTGGGAAGGATGTAGGCGTCCGCCGCCGCCCGGCGGAGGACCTCCACGGCCACATTCCTGTGCTCCGGGTCCTCCACCACGGCCACGTCCGGGTGGATGCCCCGCAGGACCTTCCGGCAGGGGCCGCATTGGCCGCAGGGCCGGTCCGGACCCTCGCACTCCATGGCCGCCGCCACGAACCGGGCCGCCGCCAGGAGGTCCCCTGATCCGCTTAGGATCACGGCGTGGCCCAGGGCGTCCCGGGCCGCCGCCTGCCGGAGCTCCTCCGTCAGGCGCTCCTGGCCGGGGATGGTCATGCGCTCTGCCGCCATAAGCTGTCCCTCCCGTCTCCCCGCCCGGCGGGCGGAGGTGTAAGTGCAAAATCAATTCTATTGTAACACATCCCCGGCGGAAAAATCAATACGCGCCGGGGAAAAACCGCAGATTGTATAAAAGTGGGGGCGGCGGCACAAAATTTGGAAAAATCCCCTTGCAAAGACGGGCCATCCACCTTATAATAGAATCCTAGCACGAAGAGCTCTCTTATCAGAAATTCAAATGAACATCAGGAGGAAAACGATTAAAGTGGACAAGAAAAAATTTGTGTACCTCTTTTCCGAGGGCAACGGCTCCATGCGGGAGCTCCTGGGCGGCAAGGGCGCCAACCTTGCGGAGATGACCAACCTGGGGATGCCCGTCCCCCGGGGCTTCACCATCACCACCGAGGCCTGCACCCAGTACTACCAGGACGGCCGCGCCATCAACGCCGAGATCCAGGATGAGATCATGGAATACATGGGCAAGCTGGAGGACATGACCGGCAAGAAGTTCGGCGACCTCAATAACCCCCTGTTGGTCTCCGTCCGCTCCGGCGCACGGGCCTCCATGCCCGGCATGATGGACACCATCCTCAACCTGGGCCTCAACGACCAGGTGGTGGAAGTCGTTGCCAAGAAGACCAAAAACCCCCGCTTCGCCTACGACAGCTACCGCCGCTTCATCCAGATGTACTCCGATGTGGTCATGGAGGTGGGCAAGAAGTACTTCGAGGAGCTCATCGATGACATGAAGTCCAAGAAGGGCGTCACCCTGGACACCGAGCTGGACGCCAAGGACCTCAAGCAGCTGGCCGAGCAGTTCAAGGCCGAGTACAAGGAGAAGATCGGCGAGGACTTCCCCCAGGACGCCCGTGAACAGCTCATGGGCGCTGTCCGGGCGGTTTTCCGCTCCTGGGACAACCCCCGGGCCATCTACTACCGCCGCATGAACGACATCCCCTCCTCCTGGGGCACTGCCGTCAACGTGCAGGAGATGGTCTTCGGCAACATGGGCGACACCTCCGGCACCGGCGTGGCCTTCACCCGCAACCCCGCCACCGGCGAGAAGAAGCTCTTCGGCGAGTTCCTCATGAACGCCCAGGGCGAGGACGTGGTGGCCGGTGTGCGCACTCCCCAGACCATCGACCAGCTGGCCGAGGTCATGCCCGAGGCCTACCGGCAGTTCGTGGATATCTCCAGCCGTCTGGAGTACCACTACCGCGACATGCAGGATATGGAGTTCACCATCGAGAACAAGAAGCTCTTCATGCTCCAGACCCGCAACGGCAAGCGCACCGCCGCCGCCGCCCTGAAGATCGCCTGCGACCTGGTGGACGAGGGCATGATCACCGAGGAAGAGGCCGTGGCCATGATCGACCCCAAGAGCCTGGATGCCCTGCTCCACCCCACCTTCCCCAAGGAGGAGCTGGAGCGGGTCAAGCCCATCGGGCAGGGCCTGGCCGCCTCCCCCGGCGCCGCCGCCGGTCAGATCGTCTTCACCGCTGACGACGTCGTCGAGTGGGTGGACAAGGGCCACAAGGTCATCCTGGTCCGCCTGGAGACCAGCCCCGAGGATATTGAGGGAATGCACTTTGCCCGGGGCATCCTCACCGTCCGCGGCGGTATGACCAGCCACGCCGCCGTGGTGGCCCGCGGCATGGGAACCTGCTGTGTCTCCGGCTGCGGCGACATCGTCATCAACGAGGCAGCCAAGCAGTTCACCCTGGGCGGGCGCACCTTCAAGGAGGGCGACTGGATCAGCCTGGACGGCTCCACCGGCAACATCTACGGCGAGCGCCTGCACACCGCCGAGGCTCAGATCAGCGGCGAGTTCGGCCGGATCATGGCCTGGGCGGACAAGTTCCGCGACCTGGAGGTCCGCACCAATGCAGACACCCCCAAGGATGCCCGTCAGGCCAAGAACTTCGGCGCCCAGGGCATCGGCCTGTGCCGTACGGAGCACATGTTCTTTGACCCCGACCGCATTGCCGCTATCCGGGAGATGATTGTCTCCGAGACCCTGGAGCAGCGCGAGCGGGCCCTGGCCAAGCTGGAGCCCATGCAGCAGAAGGACTTCGAGGAGATCTATGAGGCTATGATGGGACAGTCCGTCACCATCCGCCTCCTCGACCCGCCCCTCCACGAGTTCCTGCCCACCGACGAGGCCGATATCCAGGCCCTCTCCAAGGAGATGGATATGCCCATCGAGCGCCTGCGGGAGATCATCGCCAGCCTCCATGAGTTCAACCCCATGATGGGCCACCGCGGCTGCCGCCTGGACGTCACCTTCCCCGAGATTGCCAAGATGCAGACCCGCGCCATCATCAAGGCCGCCCTGGCTGTGCGTGACCGCCGTCCCGCCTGGAAGATCGTGCCCGAGATCATGGTCCCCCTGGTCGGCGAGGCCCGGGAGCTGGCTTTCGTCAAGAACACCATCGACAAGGTTGCCCGGGAGCTCATCAAGGAGCATGGCAGCGACATGACCTACAAAGTCGGTACCATGATCGAGATCCCCCGTGCCGCCCTCACCGCTGACGACATCGCCAAGGAGGCCGAGTTCTTCTCCTTCGGCACCAACGACCTGACCCAGATGACCTTCGGCTTCAGCCGCGACGACGCGGGCAAGTTCCTGGCCAGCTACTATGACCGGAAGATCTATGAGGCCGATCCCTTCTCCCGCCTGGATCAGGTGGGCGTGGGCCGTCTGGTCAAGATGGCCTGTGAGCTGGGCCGCGAGACCCGTCCCAATATCAAGCTGGGCATCTGCGGTGAGCAGGGCGGCGATCCCTCTACCGTGGAGTTCTGCCACAACGTGGGGCTCACCTATGTGTCCTGCTCCCCCTTCCGGGTGCCGATCGCACGCCTCGCCGCCGCCCAGGCCGCGATCAAGAATCCGCGGAATAAGTAATTGTTGTCGTAGGGCAATGTGATTTATCCTGTTCAGGGCAATAACACTTAGCCTCCGACATAGAAAAATAAGACCTTGCATCTCACGATGCGGGGTCTTATTTT
>CAJUOA010000136.1 GCA_910587785.1 uncultured Oscillospiraceae bacterium
AGTATAGCATCAATCAAGCTAAATTGCAAGAGGAAATTTCAAATTTTTCCACAACTTCAGACATTCTTAAAAATTTTCCTTGCATTTTTCCCCGCTTTATGATATCCTATTTGGGCGTTAAAAGGGCGGTCCTCTGTCAAGGGGCGGACTGGATTCCTGTCTGTCCAGGAAAAATTGTTAAGAACGCCTATAAATAGGAGGAAAAATCCATGGATCTCATCAAAGAACTGACCAAATCCCAGCTCAAGGAGATGCCCGCCGTCCAGGTCGGCGACACCGTCAAGGTGCATGTAAAGGTCAAGGAGGGTGCCCGCGAGCGCATCCAGGTCTTCGAGGGCACCGTCATCGCCAAGAAGCACGGCGGCATTGAGGAGACCATTACGGTCCGCCGCATCTCCTACGGCATCGGCGTGGAGAAGGTCTTCCCCATCCACTCCCCCACCATCGACCAGATCCAGATCGTTCGCCACGGCGTCGTCCGCCGCGCGAAGCTCTACTACCTGCGTGACCGCGTCGGCAAGGCCGCCAAGGTCCGGGAGAAGCTTTGATCGAAAATCCCCCCGTGCGCCGGAGCGCACGGGGGGATTTTTTGTTGAGGCGTTTTGCTGTCGGGCTTCGCTATGCGCTACAGCAGCTGCGCCGCGATCTGATACACCGCAAACGACGCCAGCCACGCCACACCCAGCTGCCAGACCAGCGCCAGAACGGTCCAGCTCCTGCTGGCCATCTCCCGGCGGATGGTGGCGATCGCCGCCACGCAGGGGGTGTACAGCGCACAGAAGGCCAGAAACGCCAGCGCCGCCGCCGGGGAAAAGGTGGCGCTCATCACCGCCCCCGCCGCGGCGTAGTCGGTGAGGGAGAAGCCGTAGAAGAGGCTCATGGAGCTGACCACGGCCTCCTTGGCGATCAGGCCCGTCAGCAGAGCCACCGCCGCCTGCCATACGCCGAAGCCCATGGGCGCGAATACCGGCGCGATGACGCCCCCCACTAAGGCCAGGATGCTCTCCGCCGTGTCCTCCACCATGTGGAGGCTGGGGCTGAAGCTCTGGAGGAACCAGACCACCACGCTCATGGCGGCGATGATGGTCCCCGCCCGGGTGAGGAAGTCCCGCACCCGCTCCCAGACGTGGAGCCAGATGTTGTGGAGGGTGGGCATCCGGTAGGGCGGGAGCTCCAGCAGGAAGGGGGCCGGTTCCCCCTGGAAGAGGGCCTTTTTCAAAATGAGCCCCGAGGCAATGGCCATCAGCGGCCCCAGCAGATACAGCCCGAACACCACCAGCCCCGCGTGGTCCGGGAAAAAGGCGGAGGTCATCAGGCCGTAGATGGGGAGCCGCGCCCCGCAGGACATGAAGGGCACCAGCAGGATGGTCATGCGCCGGTCCTTGTCGTTCTCCATGGTCCGCGCACCCATGACGGCGGGCACCGTACAGCCAAAGCCCATGAGCATGGGGATGAACGCCTTGCCCGAGAGGCCGAAGTGGCGCAATGTCCGGTCCATGACAAAGGCCGCGCGGGCCATATACCCGCTGTCCTCCAGCATGGAGAGGAACAAAAAGAGCAGCGCGATCATGGGCAGGAACGTCAGCACCCCGCCTACGCCGGAGATGAGGCCGTCCACCAGCACGCCGGCGAGCCACGCCGGGGCGTGGAGCGCCTCCAGCCATCCGGATACGCCGGGGCAGAGCACCTCTTCCACGAACCAGGCGATGCCGTCGGAGAGCCAGGCCCCCGGCCCGCTGAAGGTGACGAGGAACACCAGGAGCATCATGCCCAGAAACAGCGGAATGGCCCAGATCTTATGGGTTGCCACGGCGTCGATGCGCTCGGTAAGGGTCCGCTCTCCGGTGCGGCTCTGCCGCTTCACCGCCAGGCGCACCGAGCGCTCCACAAAGCGGTAGCGGCTGTCCGCCAGGAGGGTCTCCCGGTCCCCCAGGGCGCTGGAGGACTCGTACTCCGCCGCGATGGCGTCGATCTTCTCCAGGGTATCCTGGTCCAGCTCCAAGTCCCTGGAGACCTCCTCATCCCCCTCCAAGAGCTTGATGGCCGCCCAGTGGGCAGGGATGTCCTTGTCATAGGCCCGGTCGTGGATGATCTCGCCGATGCGGTGGTGGACGGCGTGGGTGAAGTCGTCGTAGAGGTCGTCGGGCTCCACGGTGAGGCCGGTGTGCATCTGCCGGTGGGCCTCCTGGACCAGCTCCGCGATATTGGTGCCGTCCCGGGCGGAGATGGGGATCACCGGGACGCCCAGGAGGGCGCTCAGACGGCCGCAGTCGATGGTATCCCCCTTCTTCTCCACCTCGTCCATGAAGTTGAGGGCCAGGACCACGGGCCGCTCCAGCTCCAGCAGCTGCATGGTGAGATAAAGGTTGCGCTCCAGGTTGGTGGCGTCGACGATGTTGATGATGGCGTCGGGCTGTTCGCCGATGATGAAGCGCCGGGCCACCAGCTCCTCCTGGGAGTAGGGGGAGAGGGAGTAGATGCCCGGCAGGTCCACCACGGTAAAGCGCACGTCCCCCAGCTTCGCCTCCCCCTCCTTCTTCTCCACCGTGACGCCGGGCCAGTTGCCCACGTACTGGTTGGAGCCGGTGAGGGCGTTGAAGAGGGTGGTCTTGCCGCAGTTGGGGTTGCCGGCCAGTGCCACCTTCCAGGGGCGGGTGTCGTGGGCTTTGGCGTCGTAGGGGCGCTGGTGATGGGCCTGCTCGTGCTGGTGGGCCCGGTGCATGGCCTCCAGGTCCTTGGGGTCGGCGCACCCCATGGCGCAGTGGGCGCAGTCGCCGTGGCAGGTGCTCCCCAGGTGGTAGGCGCTCTCGCTGACCGCCTCCCGGGCCTCCCCCGCCGTGACGGGTCCCACCTGGATCTGGGCGGCGTCCTCCTTGCGAAGGCTCAGCTCGTAGCCCCGCAATTGCAGCTCCATGGGGTCCCCGAAGGGGGCCATTTTGATGAGCTTGACCTCTGTCCCCGGGGTGAGGCCCATGTCGATGAGCCGCCGTTTCACTGCTCCCCGGTGGTTGCCCACCTGCCGGATCACACAGCTCTCGCCGATGGGGAGCTTGTCCAGGGTGTTCCTTCCTGTTTTCGTCTCCATAGAGGGACCTCTTTTCCTTATTTTCGCGGAAAGTCCGTCTGCCGCCCTGCTTCGGGCGAGAGTTAGCGGCAACTATTCAGCAGGGATATTATAGAGGATAACCCTGCGGTTGTCAAGGGGAAAGTTAGTGGAATCTACCTCAAAAAAGGGCCGTCCTCCCCGGAGGGGGCTGTCAGGATTTACCGCTTGCCATAAGTGCGAAAAATCCGCTATAATGGCACTGTAACGGGAGAAAGAGAGAAAAATCGGGAAGAAACTGGAAAGGAATGTCTATGAAAGCACAGAAAATACTCTCCGCGCTTCTGCCGGGGGCGGGGCTTGCGCTGGTCCTGTGCCTCACCGCCGCCGGGGCCAATGAGAACGGCGTGACGGTGATGGTGGATGGCGCGCCCCTCGCCGTCGAGGCGTACATCAATGAGAATGGCTCTACCATGGTCCCTCTGCGGGCGCTGGCGGAGGCGCTGGGCTGTACGGTCGCCTGGGACGAGGGGAGCCGCACGGTCACGGTGACCTCCAAAGAGGAGGAGGCGGCGGAGGAGACGCCCGCGCCGCCGGTGGTGATGCTGGACCCCGGCCACGGCGGGGAGAGCACCGGGGCCTCCTACAGCGGGGTGGCGGAGAAGGATTTGAACCTGGCCATCGCCCAAAAGGCCGCCGCGTTTCTCGCGGAGGCGGGGGTGGATGTACGCATGACCCGGACGGACGACCGGGACGTGGGGCTCTATGAGCGCACGGACCTTGCGGCCCAGGCGGAGGCGGCGCTGTTTGTCAGTGTCCACTGCAACGCGAGCCTCACCCATTCGGATGCCATGGGCGTGTACACCGCGGCCTATGAGGAGGGCGGGGAGAGCTGGCGGATGGCGGAGGCTCTGCGCACCTCCGTCACAGCCGCCGCCGGGGCTGGGGACATGGGTACGGAGGCGCGGCCCGATCTGGCGGTGCTCCGGACGGCCTCCATGCCTGCGGTCCTGGTGGAGTGCGGGTATATGTCCACGCCGGAGGAGCTGTCTCTGCTGGCGTGGCCGGAGTACCAGACCCGGCTGGCGCGGGGGATCGCAGATGGAATCCTGGCCTGTCTGGAGGGGGCGGGGCAGTGAGCGGAGGCATTTTCGGTTGAATTTTCCTGGAAATTCCCGGAGACGGGAAAAAACATATTGTAATTTCCGCCGTTTTGTTATATACTGGTGGGCAGTACTGTTACAGGAGGTTCAACCATGAAAAAAACGTGGCGTTTGGTTTTGGAGATCGTTGGGATGTCCCTGGCGGTGGCCGGACTGATCTGCGTGCTGATCGGCTACTGGGACCGTCTGGAGGAGGGCTTTGTCTCGCTGAAGGAGGCGTGCCGGGGGCGCAGGTGCTCGGAGTTTGACGACTACGACGACGATTTCCTCTGTCAGTAAGCGACCGGCCCAGCCGTGCTGAGGGCAAAGTGAGAGACACGGGAGCATTTCTCCCGTGTCTCTCGATGTTTTATGGGGTCCATCCCTCCGGCAGAGCGCCATAGGCGGCCATGGGGCCGTCCTGGAGGATGGTCAGGCTCTTGGTCTGGTAGAGCAGGACGCTGTCCGTTTTTGCGGTGCAGGTCTCCAGGACCCTGCCAAACAGGTCCCGAACCTCGCCGACGGCCTCCCCAGCCCGGAGCAGGTCCCCGGCCCGGTGGAAGGGGTACCAGCACCCGGCGAAGCGGGCCGCCGCGTAGACCACGTCTCCCAGGAGGGCCGGACGGCAGGTCCGGCGCTCCCCGTCCAGGAGGCCCAGGAAGCGCAGGATATTGCGCACATCCCGCTTGTCTGCGTCCACCTCCTCCCGTGTCCAGAGGCCCAGTCCGCCCCGCTCCAGGAGGATGCCCGGCAGGCCCAGGGCACCGGCGCGGTTGAAGGCCCCGCCGGAGCCGCTTCCGGAGCGGACCATCCAGGGCACGTCCGCCTGCCCGGCCATGGCGCGGGATCGCTTTGCCACGGAGGGGTCCGCCGCCCCCTGGCAGTAGACGTAGGGGGTCAGCTCTTCGTATCCGTCGCCGCTGTGGAGGTCGATATAGGCGTCGGCGTGGCGGAAGAATACCTCCTCCACGGTGTAGGCGATGCGCTGGGAGAGGGTGCCATCCGGTGTACCGGGGAAGACCCGGTTGAGGTTCTTCCCGTCCTCGAAGACCAAGCTCATGGTCCGGTGGGCGAAGCCGGTGGGGTTCATCAGGTGGATGATGGCGAGACTGCCGGAGAGGTCCTCCGGACGCAGTTCCTCCGCGAGCTCCAGGGCGGCCTGGATGCCCACGTACTCGGCGGAGTGGACACCGGCGGAGAGGAGCACTCTGGGACCGGGCCGCGTCCCGTCCAGGAGGGTCACAGGCAGGGCCGTGCCCCCTCCCCGGATGGGGAGGAGGCATTGCTGTTTGGTTCCTGGGGAGGGGGTCCAGGAAAAAATTTCTTTCATTCTGTGTTCCTTATTTTATTTTTACATGGGGAGGAAAGCCTCCGACAGGAGCTTGCGGTGGGGAGCGGTCTCCTCCAGGGCGCAGAGGATGTGATCGGGGATGGTGGTGCTGTAGCTGATCTGGAGGAGGCGGATCCCCTCCTGGCCGGCGGTGTCCCGGGTCAAGAGGTCCGGGTCGAGGAAATCCATGTGCTGGAGGGTGGTGCGAAGGTCTGTGTCCAGGGCGACCCACAATTCCAGGTCGTTGAGGGAATAGGTCTCCCGGTGGTAGCTCAAAAGGACGTGGGGCAGGAGCATCTGCTCTGTCAGAGCGCCGTAGAAGTCCCGGAGGACGGGGTTATGGCGGGCGAGGAGCCAATCGGTCTGGCCGGAGAGGAGGGCGCGGCACTCGGCCTCTGTGACCATAGCGCAGTCGTAGGCGCTCTCCAGCTGGCGTTCCAGGAAGAGGTAGGTAGGGTCGTTATTGTAGTAGGAGAGGGAAAACTGGGGGATAGAGGACAGCTCCTGATCCTGTCCGGAGGCCAAGAGGCCCCGGTAGCTGGCAAAGCGGAGCGTGTGGATGCGGCCGGCGTCTCCGCCTTCCGCCACGGTGCTGTTCAAGCGGCTTCGCAGAGCGCGGTAGTCAGAGGCTGTCAGCTGATACTTCATTTGGTTTTGGTAGGGGCGCGATGTTGTCATGGGGAAACCTCCTTTTGCCACTATCAAAGTAACCAATGAAAAAGAACTGGGTATGACTGGTTTTTGAACAATGTGTTAATAGAAATGAAAAAAGTGTAAAGGGAGATTTTTACTTCCGAATATCTGCCATCTCCGTCGAAGGCCCGGGGCTCCTCGCCCCCGTCCCCGGTGACTTTTTGTACGGACAAAAAGTCACCAAAAAGCCGCCAAGGGGGCTTTGCCCCCTCTGGACTCCCCCACTCCTCTTGGGCCGGAGGGGCCCGGAAGTCCCTGCCATACCTGGATAGTGCTATGCCACCGAATTTCTGCGCGCTCCCCTGGTGAGATTGGCAGAATGTTAAACTGCGCCTGCCGGCCCTCCATGTAGAAGTCCCTGCCGGACTGCGCAGCGGATGCGCCATGCGTACACGACAAGAAGTGCAGTCTCGCCCGCACCGTGCCGGTGGCCCGGTAGTCTCTCAAAAGAATCGTGCTTCTCGGAGGCGAACCCAACGATGGGCACCGTAGGGCCAGGGAGTTGCGGCGGAGATTCGACTGCCATCGGCCCAGGGAAGTGATTGGGAAAAAGAGTCAAACAGGTCGTAGCGTAAACAAAAAACCCCCGTAATCAAGGAAGATTCTCAAGAAACGTAGTTTCTTGAGCGTCTTTTTGGTGACTTTTTCCACGCGGAA
>CAJUOA010000137.1 GCA_910587785.1 uncultured Oscillospiraceae bacterium
GGTCTCTGACCGCAAGCCTGGGGTACCAGCACCCGGACCAGATGGAGGACACCTTAGCGGCGGTCCTGGAGGACATCATCCTGGACAAGCCCCTCACCCCCGGCAGGGGCATCCTCCACCACGAAGAGGGCGTGGACCTGCTACCGGCCAACATTGAACTCTCCGGCCTGGAGGTCACGCTGGTGAATACCATGAGCCGGGAGACGATTCTGCGGGAGTACCTGAACAGTGTCCGGGAGCAGTACGACGTGATCCTCCTGGACTGCTGTCCGTCCCTCGGGATGCTGACCATCAACGCGCTTGCGGCGGCGGACAAGGTAATCGTGCCCCTGCAAGCCCACTACTTATCGATCAAAGGCATGGAACAGCTCATCCGTACTATATCAAATGTGAAGCGGAAAATCAACCCCGATCTGGAGATTGCGGGCATCCTCATCACGATGGCGGACCTGCGGACCAACTACTCCCGGGAGATCATTGAGCTGCTGCACAGCGCCTATGACGAGAAACTTCGGATATTTGAGAGCATCATCCCGCAGTCCATCCGTGCGGCGGAGACCAGTGCGGAGGGCCGGAGCATCTATCTCCATGACCCTGCCGGTAAAGTTTCCGCCGCGTATGCCGCGCTGACGCGGGAGGTCATGGCATGAAAAGCAGTGCCGGGAAGATTCAAATGACCAGCTTCGATGCCCTCTTCCAGACCGGAGAGCTGGAGGCCACCGGCGAGAGCATCCAGGAAATTCCGCTGACGGACCTGCACCCGTTCAAAGGGCATCCGTTCCAGGTGCGGGACGATGAGGCGATGGAGGAGGCGGCGGCGAGCATTGCCAAATACGGCGTTCTGGTGCCGGGTATCGTCCGGCCCAGGCCGGAGGGCGGCTATGAGCTGGTGTCGGGCCACCGCCGTAAACGCGGGAGCGAGTTGGCAGGCAAGACCACCATGCCGGTGCTAGTACGGAAACTGAACGATGATGAGGCCATCATCATAATGGTGGACAGCAACCTCCAGCGGGAGAAAATTCTGCCCAGCGAAAAGGCGTTTGCATATAAGATGAAGCTGGAGGCATTGAAGCACCAGGGACAGCGGCATGACCTCACTTTAGAACGCGGCGTTCCAAAGTTACCTGCGCGGGATAAAATCGCCCAGGAGGCCGGGGAGAGCTGTGGCCTGACAGTTACCCGGTACATATCCCTGACCAAGCTCATTTCTCCCCTGCTGGTCATGGTAGACGAGGAAAAGCTGGCGGTCAGCTCCGCCGCAGATTATCTCTCCGGTCTGTCGGAGAATGAGCAGAGGGACCTTGTAGCGGTGATGGACAGGCTGAACGTGATTCCTGTCAAAAATCAGCTTGCGAAGATCAAGCAGTACAGCAAGGAGGGGACGCTGACTGCCGCCGTCATTGACGCGATCCTCTCCGAGAACCGTCCCGCTCCCGTGCAGGTGGTCCTCAAAAAGGACCGTCTGACCCAATACTTCCCGCCGTCCTACACCGCCCGGCAGATGGAGGAGGTCATCGTCTCCCTGCTGGAAACGTGGCGCGGTCAACAGAAATGAAGGAGGCTCAACATGGCAGATTTACAGACAGTGCTTGCGGAGGCCGTCAGGCTGAACCGGGATATCTCCCGGTTCCTCAAGGTCTCCACATACCCCGAATACGACGACCTGAGCGGCCTGGACATCGACTTCTCCGACGGCGAACAGCTCCTCCTGCTGGACGAGCTGTGGCGCGTGGCCGGCAAGCTGGCGGATGTACAGGAGCGCATCGCCTATCTGTCCCAGCCTGTCACGGAAACCAGCCGCCTGCGGAAGGGCACTGCCGGAAAATACCGGACAGCGAAAGGCCACTTCTACGACTGCCGCAGCAGCATCGAAGCCCTGGTGACAGACGAATACCACGCCGTCCCCTACTGGACCCGGACCACCGTGGAGCACAACGGCGAGGACTATTACCTTGTTGGATATAAGGACCTCCCCATGAACGGACTGCGTGTCCGGGTGAGGCCGGCAACATAACCAATCAAACAGATGAGCCCGCCTGCAACTGACTAGAATCGGTTGCAGGCGGGCTTTTTTGTTTTCTATACATCATGAAGGAGGCACCACTATGCCGTCTACTCTGAATCTGGATTACTACTACGGCAGTGAGGCGGACCAGTACAGCTTTTATCGTATCCCGAAGGTCCTGCTCACTGACCCCCGCTACAAGGGCGTTTCCATCGAGGCGAAAGTCCTCTACGGCCTCCTGCTGGACCGCATGGGGCTGTCGCTGAAAAACGGCTGGATGGACAGTGACCGGCGCGTCTATATCTATTTCACCCAGGAGGACGCCATGCAGACGATGGACTGCGGCCACAACAAGGCGGTCCGGCTGTTCGCGGACCTGGAGCGCATCGGCCTGATCGAGCGGAAGAAGCAGGGGCAGGGCCGTCCCACCCGCATCTATGTCAAGAATTTCACCCTGCCCCCGGAGGACGGCGAGACTTCCGATTTTGGGAAGTCTTCCACTCCCAATAATCCCAAAGGGGAAGTCTTGACTTCCGAAAAAGGGATGTCTGCACCTCCGAAAACCGGAGGTCTTGACCTCCCAAAATCGGACGCTAATAAGACTGATAAGAATAAAACTGACTGGAGCGATACTGACCCATCCATCCTTCTCCCTGCCCCCGCGTCGCCAAATCCCGCTCCTGCTGGTAGGCCCAGAGGGCGGATGAGGATGGATGAAATGGAACGATACCGAGAGCTGATAAAGGAAAATATCGGCTTTGACCGCCTGCTGACCGAGCATCCCTGTGACGCGGAAACCCTGGAGGGCTACGTGGAACTGATGGTGGAGGTCTGCTGTTCCCGGCGGGAGTTTATCCGCATCGCCGGGGAGGAGGTCGCCGCCGGGGTGGTCAAGAGCCGGTTTCTGAAGCTGAACCATGAGCATATCGTCTACGTCCTGGATTGCCTGAACCAGAGTACCACGCTGGTGAAGAACATCAAGGCGTACACCTTGGCGGCGCTTTACAATGCGCCCGTGACTATTGGGCAGTACTACGCCTCCCTGGTCAGCTACGACTTGGCTCAGGACGCCGCTGGAAGATAAATCGGACGAAAACAGGAGGAATTTTCAACATGACAAGAGAAATCGACATTCTGGTGGTGGAGCCCGGCGAGGCTCCCCGGCCCGTTCGGGTGGAGGACACGCTGGAGACGTTCCAGCAGATCGTAGGCGGCCCCATCGAAGCTGGGTGCTACCTGCCCCAGCGGGTGATGCTGGTCTGCAACAGCCTGGGGAAGGACCTGGGGCTCATGCCTAACCGGGAGAATCCTGCGGACAGCCGGGACTTTATCGCCGGAACCTTCCTGCTGTGCAGCTTCGAGGGGGAGCGCTTCGCCTCCCTGACCCCTGCCCAACAGAGGGAGTTTCAAACCTACTTCGCCCTGCCCGGCGCGGAAGGGGACTGCCAATGACAGCTTTCTACTCCCTCTGCCGCCTGCTGGTGCCGCCCTAGAGAGATACGTCCCATTGCCACACCGTTCAGCCCCGGAAGGACCTACTCCTTCCGGGGCTTTTTGGCGTTAAAGGAGGAATTAATGGAAGATTTAAGTGAAATCAGGAACTTTTGCCATGCCATTTCGGCTTCAGGTGGAAAGGACTCGACAGCCATGCTCCTGCTGATGATCGAGAAGGAGATGCCCATCGACTGTGTGCTCTACGCCGATACGGGCGTTGAATTCCCGGAGACGAGGGACCACATCGCCAAGCTGGACAAGCTTCTCTGCCGGGAGCGGGGCATCCATATCACCACCCTGCGCCACCCTCATGGCTTTGAGTGGCTGATGTTTGACGTTCCCCAGCACCAGAAACGAGCCATTGAGCGCCGTATCGCTATGGGTCAACCGTTACACGGCTACGGCTGGCCAGGGGTCAGGACGCGCTGGTGTACCGGACAGCTCAAAACGCATTTGATTGATAAAGAGGTCAACCGCCTCAAAAAGGAGAAGGACGCCCTGCATTATGTCGGCATCGCCGCTGATGAGACACAGCGGTGCAAGGACGACCCGCAAAAACGTTATCCGCTGGTAGAGTGGGGCGTCACCGAAGCCCAGGCGTTACAGATCTGCTATGACCGGGGCTTTGACTTTGGTGGACTGTATGAAATCTACCATCGCGCCTCCTGCTGGTGCTGCCCTCTGCAAAGGATTGACGAACTGCGAAAACTGCGGACCCACCACCCGGAACTGTGGGCGCGGCTGCGGGAGATGGATAACCGGGCGCGGGCGATGTTCGGTCCCGGTCCCCTGGGGCAGTTCAAAAAGAATTGGAGCGTGGAGCAGTTGGAGGAACGCTTTGCCCGCGAGGAAAAGGAGGCGGCACCCTATGGATTATGAGGCAAAACGCCCGCTGGTGAAGCAAATCGATCAGTCGCTGCTGAAGCACGCGGCGGCCCTCGGGTCAAAAGAGGGCGGGCCGGAGCTTACCGATGTGTACCGTCTGCAAGGTTTGGCAGAAACCCACCGCTATTTGAGGTGGAAGCATGAGTTCCAGCCTGGTGAAGTGGAGGCCCTGCTGCGATTCGATGATCCGCTGGTTGTAGCGAGGAGATGTTGGGAGGCGCGGGACCCTGAAAAGGGCTTTCCCATCTGCGACCTGCTCCAGGAGAGCAAGGCGTACGAGCGGTTCCCGCTGCTAAGCCCTCAAGCACGGGAGGATGCAGCAGTGCTCCAGGCACTGAATGATCTGCTGGACAAAAATATGTCTGACTTCGATGCAGCGCTGGGGGATATGACGGAGGAGGAGATCGCTGAAATTGACGAAATCACCTCCACGCGGGAAATATACTCTTTTTTAAGATATGATCACGAATTTGGGCGGCCCGAGGCCGAGCTTTTGCTCCGTATGGAAAACCCTCTGAAATTTCTCGTGGACAATTATCCTTGTTATGATCTTGTCGCACTGGCTACTGCCAAGAACCGGGATAGAGGGGGCATGAGCTGTGAAATTTGATCTGAAGAAATTCCTGATTCTCAATTTCCCATATGTGTTTATCTTCTGGTTCTTCAACCGTGTGGGTGAGGGCTACCGGCTGGCCGCTGGCGCTGATATGATCGCAAAGGGCATGGGGGCAATTTCCAGCCTGGGGGAGATCATTTCCCACAACCCGCTCCCCAGCTTTCACCCCCAGGACCTTCTTGTGGGGCTGATCGGCGCGGCCTGCATCCGCGCGGCGGTCTATATCAAGGCCAAGAACGCTAAGAAATACCGCCACGGGGTAGAATATGGCAGCGCCCGCTGAGGTGCATAATCTTAACTGTAAGCAACACCTATATTGACGCAGGAGGATATGCACATGAATGATTACAGCAAAATCACAGCCCTTTAGCCTCTCGGAATCTCTATCCCTTGAAAACACAGGGGATAGAGATTCGTTTTTCACAAAATCACCCACAAATTTTTCAGAAAAAGGCTTGACAAAGGGGCAAAAATGTGCGGCGCTTCGCGCCCTTGTTTCAAAGGTAACTTGCATTTGAAACAGGGGTGATGATTGTGTATCCTACCTATCCCGGCGGCCATGCGGCCTACCGGAACTTTGTTGTTGAGCAGCTCCGTAAACACTACCCGGAAGCGAACAGTTTGCCGGATCGCGTTCTGAAAATTGCGGAGCGTTTTTGGAACAAGGATCTCACCGGCGTTGATACGCTTATGAGGGACTGCTACTCAAAGTTTGGCCCCCGGCCCAGACCTGCGTCCTGTATGCTGCGCTCCTATCTGCTGTCCATCGCAGTGAATCATCCAGCCATTACAGAGTGGGTGGAGCAGCTGCGGCTTGTTCCGGCCTACGCAATCATCAGCGGATTTGAACCCGGCGATACGCCCGGCGTTGGAACCTTTTACGATTTCTTTTCCCGGCTCTGGCAGTTCAACGAGGACAACCTTTCCCCCCACGAGCATCCGCCAAAATCCAAGGTGAAAAAGCCAGAGAAGAAGGGAGAAAAGGCCGTTTCTGTGGAGAAACTCACGGTTGACCAGCTGTTGTCCCAGCTCCAGACGGAGCCTCCTTCTCAGGAGCAGCCCTTCTCCCTCCTCTTCAAGGCCTTTGAGAAGCTGTTCCTGGAGGAATCTGTACAAAGGGGCCTCATTGACCCTGGGGCGCTGGCCCTTTCCGGCGACGGTACGCCCGTTGTTACCTCCGCACAACAGCGAAAGCATCGGCTGTGCAATTGCAGAGAATTGGGAATCACCGACTGTGAATGCGACCGGTATTACTCCCAGCCCGACTGCGATATTGGATGGGATTCTCATAGAGGCTGCTTCTACCACGGTTACGACCTCTATTTGCTTACCGCGTCTGATTCTGTGAATGATCTGCCGCTTTTTCCTCTGCTCAATCCTGCTTCCCGCCACGATTCTCTGGGATTCCTCCAATGCTTCTTCACCATGAAGTCCTTTTTACCAGACCTCCAGATTTCCAAGCTCCTTCTGGACTCCGCTCACGACGCTATGCCGCTTTACGAGTATTGCCGTAAGGAGGGCATCACGCCGTTCATTGACCTCAACGACAAACGTGGAACCAAGCTCAAATATAAAGACGATTTCTCCATCGGCCCTGACGGCGTTCCGATCTGCCGCGCCGGTCTCAAGATGCGCCATGACGGCATTGAATACGCCAAATACCGGGCCAAGTACCGCTGCCCTCTTATGAACCGCACCTCCCGCCTCTGCTCTTGCGCCGAGCCGTGCTCTGATTCCAAATTTGGGCGCGACACGTTCCTGACTGAAAAGGTCAGGCGCAAGTCCAGGGAAGGGGAA
>CAJUOA010000138.1 GCA_910587785.1 uncultured Oscillospiraceae bacterium
AAGTTAGCAATTTAAGTAAGGGCCATTCAGCCCTAGAGCCGCAAGGGATTCCGGCTTTTTTCATCGGGTAGGAAAATGGGGCGGACAAGCCCTGTTTTCCTCTGGTAAAGGGCTCGGGTAATGGGGTTGGGCCCTATCAGGCAATTCGATTTAATTGGCAGACTTTGTCGATAAATGCTTTCATGTCTTCCACATAAGAATATGGCGCATACTCCGAATAGATTTCCGGCGAGTCCAAAATAACGATCTGGACCCCTTCAGCCCGCAGAGCCTCCAGTGTCCCTGGCAGGCATCTGGCTTCATTGGGTGTCTTACAGAGATATGCCAAGCTGCCGGGCTTATCGAAAACTTTCGCCACAATGTAAATCTTTTTATCATTCATTCAAATCGCCTCCAATTCACGCAGCCGAGCTAAAAAATCTTGTTCTGTTCGGATGGTTCCAGCAGAATATTCTTGATATAGCGTTCTTCCCATTTCCGGAGTTTTGTACTTATAGACATACTGATGACTCCATACATTGAAAGCATAATCTTTTCCGCAAAAACACGTCTTCCTAAATTAGATGAAATTGTCTTTGACAGAAGTACAAATCGGCCTGATTTTTGTGCATATTGTGAATTTGCTCATTTATAGAATTAGTAATGGGTGTGAACCCGTTGCGGCGCAAGGGGTTCATGGGGACTCGATCATCCAAAAGCTCCGCCAGTGGGATCGGCTCCGGCGCCCGGAAAACCTTTCGGACGTGGCGGGAGTCTTCCTCCCCCAACACACCGAAAAACAGAGAGTCGATCGCCGCAATATCTTGTTCGTCCAGTGCGTGCAGCGCGTCGCTCAGCTCTGTCAGCAGGCCGTACCCCTCGGGCAGGTCCGAGGGCTGGACAGGCCGGGTCCAGTCGATGACTCGCCAACCGGAAGTGAGGTCATAGTACCGGCAGCTCAGGTCCATGCACTCCAGACAATCGTTTTCGATATACGCCATATGGACGTAGCGCCCCAAGGCTTCCACGACAGCCACCACGCCATACCGAGGTCTCGCCATGCTCGGGACCTCCACCTGCACCAGGTCCCCGGAGCGGAAGGGGATCGGGAAGGTCGTAAGGCCAGTGCCGTAGCTGTGAATGCGTTCGGCCTCGTAGCGAATGCCCAGTTCTTTGTACCCGTCTTTCCGGACAGACTCCAGATACCAGGGATCGAAATCCTGTATGATGATCTTTCCGTCCACCAAAAAGATGTTCAGGCCCAAAACAGACTGCATTTTACCGTCCACCTCGGCCCATTTTTCAACGTACCCCCTGAAATCTATCCCATCGGGATACCCCAAAGGAGGATCCTCATAGTACCCCTCGTACTCCTTCAGGTAGTCCGTCAGCTCCTCATAGGTTCTGAATACACCCTGAACACCGCAGGGGTCGTGGTCCAGGGGACCGTCCTTCCACCACGTCTCCTGGAAGAGGAACACCTGCTCCGGACGCCGGCTGTGCAGCTCCTCAAAGGCCCAGTCGTACAGCTTGAGCAGGTCTGTAAGGATCGCTTTGTCCTCCTCGCGATCCGCCTCCCGGAGTAAAGCCGTTAAAGCGGCATATTTGTCCACGATGGGGCGGCAGCCGCTGTCGATGATGTCCGCCTTTTCCTCGACGGTGAGGGGGCGGGCGGTGCGCATATGCTCCCTGATCTCCGGAGAGAGGACCCAGTCGTATACGTCCGGTTTGGTTTGATTTTCGTTACACATAAAATTCCTCCATGGTGTCTAAACACAGGCAGCCTAACCGTCCGCCCGCGAAGAAACAGCCGCAGTCGATGTCAATCCAGGTTTCCCGCCGGAGAATTTTGTCCCCGCCGCCCAGAATGCGGGTGGGGGTGTGGCCGAATACCAGGATTTTGTCCGGGTAATAGGCCGTGTCCAGCTCGGGCCGGCCGAACAGGAAGTCCTCCAGTTCGTAGTCCTCCAGCGCCTTGTCCGGGGAAAAATGGCCTAAACCGGAGTGCAGCAGCACAAAATCCCTGCCGCCGGCCTTGACGCAGGCAAACAGCTCCATCTCCCGCAGATATTCCAGGACATCCTCCCGTTCCTCCTGGATGAGTCCCTTCAGGCTCTGGATAGTGACGCCGCCCCCGTTGACGATCCACTCGCTGAGGGCGGCGATCTGAGTCTCCTCCAGGGCGTCCAGGCTCTGGTTCGTGACCTCCTCCATCAGCCAGGGGAGGCACACGGCGGCGGTAAACTCGTGATTGCCCAGGAGAGGAAATACGTTGGGACGGAGCATCATGTCCTGCAGGATTTTGATGCCGTCCGGCCCCCGGTCGATGACATCCCCCAGAACATAGAGGGTGTCTCTTGGGAGGAACTCAATGAGCGACAGCATCTCCTTGTACTTGTCAAAGCAGCCGTGGATATCGGACATCACATAAATCATCTCGCAGCCTCCTCGTCAGGAAGGTTCCTCATCCCAGCCGGATCAGACTGCCGTTCTGGGGCTGCACCATGATCTCGCTGACACCGTCCTCCATCTCCGACTCCACATAGGCATAGACCAGTCCGGAACTCTCGATATATTTCCGCTCACTGTTCCAGTCTGACGATGCGGGGGACACGAACAGCAGGCTCCAGCATTCGCCCACCATAGGACTGTCCGCCCAGAGGACGTGGTAGACCAGGCACTCGTATCCCTGCTCGAACCGTTTTACCCGCGCACTGATCTCATCGTCGGATGGTTGAAGAAAAATCTGATCTCCGATCTGCTGGGACAGGCTGACCGATCCGTCCCGCTCAAAATCCCGGATCGTCCGGGCATCCAGCTTCAGCAGCTCCATACGGCGGATAGTTTCCCGCTTCATTTCTTCCAGGGATGCCTCTTTTTTGTAAGTGGACATATTCAGGTTCCTCCTTTGCTTCTTTTTAACTGCGTTGACGATAGCTTGCGACTTTCCCCAAAATCTCCCGCTGGGCGCGTTCTACATCTGTCTGCCGTACGAGGAGACACGCGTCCATTTCGATCTCCAATGCCTCCCGTTCTTCCGGGGAGAGAACGGATAAAATATGGTCCTGTACCGCGCCGCTGGCATATTTCAAAGCAAGCGCAACGGTACGATCTCCATAAGCATAATGATCATCATATGTATCTCGAAGCAGCTTTTCGCACAGCGGAAGGGGAAGCTCCGCCAGGGCGTCAAACTCCGGCAGTAAGGAAGCTTTTTTGACCTCCCGTTCCCGCTTCCGAATTTCCTGGCGGATGGTTTTACGGAGCTTTTCCCGGTATTCCACACCGAAGTATCCGCCTACAACTACAGCCAGCCGGTCTCCCCACTGCTGGAAGCTCCCCCCGTCCTCATGCTCATGGAAAAACCTCAAGTATGCCAGGATCCCCTCGGCGATCACCACGTTTTGCAGAAAGCCGGCTCCAGTGTGATCCCCGGCGATCAGATACTGAGCGAACAAGTCCTCAAGCAGCGGTTCATCGTCCGTACTCACCAATTCGATGGCGTCAAGCAGGCACGCACGGAAAAAAGGGTTGGGGTCCTGCTCCGCCCGGTCGCCCCCAATGGCCAGCAAGCCATTTTTTCGGACATCCGTCCAGAAGTGAAGGATCACCGTAACCGCCTCCAGGCAGGCGTCCTTCTCCTCATCAGTGCAGCGCAGGCGTTGGGAAAGATACTCCATATTTTTGATCAGCATATTCATCCCTCCTCGAATGACTGGGAAAAGGCCCCGCACAGGCCCTCAATCTCTTCCCGGCGGACAATGACAGAGAGCCAATCCTCCGGGATATCTCCATATTTCAGCCCGGCCAGCCCTCCGGTTACAGAGCCAACGGTGTCGGTGTCCTCGCCCAGGTTGACAGCCTCCAGCAGACAGGCGCGGAAGCTGTCGTGCCGCTCCAGACACCACAGAGCGGCTTCCAGTGTGTGGACCACATATCCGCCGCTGCTGATCTCTGACTTGGGCAGGGCGGGGAGGATATCGGGTTCGATCCTCTGGAAGATGTCTAAGTAGGGAACAAACTCCGTCTGATTGCGGTAGAATTCTTTCGCGGCCTTGATCCCGTCCCACACGCTGGGTTTGCCGCAGAGCAGCTCATTGACGGCGGCGCAGTAGAGTCCGCAGGCGATCAGACTGATAGGATGGGCGTGGGTGAGAGCGGAGGCGTTGTGGATGATCTGGTATGCCTCGGGCATCCGGGAAAAGTCAGGCCCCATGGTACGGTGGAGATACAGAGCCATGGGCAGAATACGCATTAGGGAGCCGTTGCCGTTGTCATATTTCCCGGTGCCGCCGCATTCCAGCAGGGGAGTGCCGTGGGCAAATCTAATGAGGGCCTGCCGGGTGGCGACGCCTATGTCAAAGACCTTCCCGTGGGCGGTCATGTACCCCTCGTTGGCCCAGCGCAGGAACTGGTCCATCATGTCCGCGTAGTCCACGTCCTTTGTCAGGCTCTCCATCAGGCACAGGGCCATAGAGGAATCGTCCGACCAGGTTCCGGCGGGCTGGTGATGGGTTCCATAGGCCCGCATCCCGTTCACGGGATCGCGCTCCAGCTCCTCCCGTGAACAGAACTCCACCGGCACGCCCAGGGCGTCACCCACAACGAGGCCCAATATCCCGTTCTTTACGGCGCCTTTAAACGTCATGCTCCTTATCCTCCTTGAAATCGTTCAGCTTTGCAGTTTATTGATCGTTCAGATCCCAGATGTCCACGCCGCGCTCTACCCAAAAGTCCATAAAGGCGCTCATACGCGGGGAGGGACCGTTTCCCTTGCGGCGGCAGTAGATCAGCACATGCCGCGTTCCGGCGGGACAGATATCCAGGTACTCTCCCAGATACGACTGCATTGCGGGGTCTACAAACAGGACGTCCCTTCCGGGGCGTTCTGCCAGCTTCTGGGCGCTGAACGCCGTACACATCGCCCTTCCGTCCCGGGCGCTAAGTCTACAGGCTTGGGCCGCCTGCCGGAGGGTGAGGCGGCGCTCCTGATCTCTGCGGCTGATGCAGAAAAAGACGTTCCCGTCATACTCCTGCATTTTTTCCTCGGCGAACTGCTGAATAAGCCGTTCCGTTTCCTCTGGGGCATCGGTCTCTCGGGGCAGCTGAACAGCTTCCCACATATTACCACCTCATTCTTGGCATCGTCTCCAGCCCATAAGTGCCGGGGATCTCGTAGGACCACCGCCCCGGCTCATCCGGCCACTCCCGGCTGTATGAGGCGCGGTAGCCCAGCTTCTCCAGCTCCTGAAAATCCCGCTGCCGGGTGCGGTCGGAGCAGTCTGGAAAAAGCTCCCGGTAGAGCTCCCGCTTGTTCATGCCGTCAGAGCCGTCCTCCTCCGCCATCCGGATCATGAGAAGGCACAGCCGCCGGATCCGTTCCAGGTATTTCCGCCGGGTCTGGTTTTCCTCCTCTGCCATGGGCCGAAGCTCCAGGCTCACCGGATAGAAGGCCTTGGCATTTCGGTCATAGCGGGTCTCCAGGACCCCCGCCCGCTCCAGCAGGCGGATGTCCCGGAGGGAGGTCTTTTCGCTGACTTCAAACTGCTGCTTCAGCTCCTGGAAGGAGACCTCCTGGCAGTTGAGGAACAGGTGGTAGACGGAGAGGATTCGGCTGGTTTTCGTCAGTTCCTCCATCATGACGGCAGCTTTCCCTCCTTTTTCATCCTGTCCAAGACGTAGAAACCGTCATAGCCGGACATTTGGCCTATCTCTCCTTCCAGCACTTGGGAATAGTAGGTTCCGAACACCCGACTGGTCTCACCCCGCTCGCGTAGCCAGTGCCTGCCATCGTCCGAGTCATCGCTGCAAACCCTGACAGTCATGACCTCCGCGTCCTTCCAAAACTGCCCTGGCAGAGGACGCACCTTGACCTGCCCATAGCCAAGCTGGCAGGACTCGTCCACATAGCTCTCACCCCGGATACCCCGAAGCTCTACCAGCGTCTTTCCCCGCAGGCCCACCACTTGATAGAAGGAGCAGCCGCTACCGCACTCATCGTAGCTAGAATGCTTAAAGATGTTTCCAATGTGGATGTTCTCGTTGGTCGGTCGTTTTTTGCCCATGCTGTTCCTCCTGTTCCGGCGCGTCCGCCTGTGTTGTGAGGCCAGTATAGCACACGCCTGCCCCGCAGTATGACAAACGTCCCGACGCTTTTTCGGGAAGCGCATGACCGGCCTGGGCCGGTCACGCATTTGCTTACAGTTCGTCCAGATCCAGCGTCTGTCCGTCATGCAGGACCTTCACCCGATCCTTCCAGAGGGTGAAGGCCGGGATGGAGGCAAATTCATCCGCCCTCTCCGTGTGCATGGGGAGGATCCACTTGGGGTCCACGGTATCAATCAGTTTGGCGATGGTCTCCACATAGGCGTGGCCGCTGGTGTGCAGGGTTTCGTAAGGATGACCGCCGATGAAGCGCAGCAGGTCTTTGTCGGCGTGCTCCTCCTCCAGATACCCCTTCCACATGGAATAGATGATCTGCCCCTGGCCGTCCTTGTCCAGAAATTCCTTCCGCAGGTTGTCGAAGGGGCTAATGTAGGTGTCCGGGTGAGTATTTTTCCGTGCCACCACCACAAAGCCGTCCCGCTCCAGTTCTTCCTTTGTAATGGCTTTGCAGTACACAGGGTATTTCATGGACTCCCTGATCTCCCGCAGTTCCGCCCACCGGCCGTCGCCTTTGCCCAGCACCCGTATCGTGGGGTGCGTTTTCGAGGCCCG
>CAJUOA010000139.1 GCA_910587785.1 uncultured Oscillospiraceae bacterium
ACCACGCGGCGGAGCTGGCCGGGCTGGACGCCCTCCCGGTCATCGTCCGGGACTTGGACGATGACGCCGCCGTCATTATGATGGTGGACTCCAACCTCCAGCGGGAGAGCATCCTGCCCAGCGAGAGGGCGATGGCCTACAAGATGAAACTGGAGGCCATGAAGCACCAGGGGAGCCGGAGCGACTTAACTTGTGAGCAAGACGCGCACAAGTTGGACGGGAAAAAATCCAGGGACATCATCGCGGAACAGGCCGGCACGAGCAAAGACTCCGTGCGCCGCTATATCCGCCTGACGAACCTGATCCCCGAAGTGCTGGACATGGTGGACGAGAAGAAAATCTCCATGACCCCCGCCGTGGAGCTGTCCTACCTGAACCCGGAGGAACAGCGGTCATTTTTGGAAGCGATGGACTACGCGCAGGCGGCCCCGTCCCTCTCCCAGGCCCAGCACATGAGGAAAAAGAGCCAGGAGGGAGGCTGCACCCTGGACGATATGTGCGGCATCATGGATGAGGTGAAAAAGGACGACCTGGGGCAGGTGGCATTCAAGACCAGCGACTTGCAGAAGTTCTTCCCCAAGTCCTACACCCCCAAGCAGATGAGCGACACCATCCTGCGGCTGCTGGAACAGTGGCAGAGGCGGAGGCAGCGGGACCAGCAGCGGTAAAGCGCCCTTTTGCGGGGCGTATTTTTTATGAAACAGAAAAGGAGCTTATGAGCCTATGAACAGTATCCATTTTCACTTTAACGGTGATGTGAACATCAATGTATCTCTGCCGGACGGCCTCCCTGCCCTTGCGGGCATGGCTGTCGGCGGGGATGTGCGGGGCGATACCGCCAGCTACCAGCGGCTGGTGGACTCCCTGGAGGACTATCTGCACGGCGCGGCGGACGAGGAGGAGACCCCGGAGGACGAGGTGGACTCCATCGTGATGGTGATGCGCCCGGACAAGACCCCGGAGGTCATGCAGGAGACCCAGTGCTGGGACGAGATCGAGAGCAGGGGCAGCTACGACTGCCTGGAGGTGGTGTCCGATGGCGGGCTGGACGTGGAGGGGCTGACCATCGTGTTTGACGGCAGCCACGTCCTGAACTTGGGCCGGGAGCGGTATCTGCTGGGGCCTGTCATCGTCTACAAATGCGATGAGGACGGGGACGGCGTTTCCCTCTCCGCCGAGGACGTGATCGCCGCCGTGGTCTATTTCGCAGACCATACCGTGACCCTGTGCGCCGATGGAAAGGACTTCCCGGCGTTCCACATCTGAGGCCCCGGCAAACCTCCAACGCCGCGAGAAAGGAGGAATAAGATTTGCAGGAGGAAGTGGAGAACAGAACAGTCAATCTGATGATAAGCACCAGCAAGCTGTCCGGCAGGACGCTGGTGGCGGCGTTCCGCAAGTACGCCCAGCACCGGGCGAGGGTAAAGGCTGGCAAGGCGGCGGAGGGCGACCACGGGAAGATGACGGTGGAAAAGCTGATCCGCAAGGACCAGGGGGCGCAGCAGATCGACATCGCAAAGAGCGGCATCCGGGACTTTGAGCGGGTGCTGAACAAATACGGCGTGGACTACGCCATCCGCAAGGACGTGTCGCAGGAGCCGCCCCGGTTCATGGTGTTCTTCAAGGCAAAGGACGCCGATGTGCTGACCGCCGCTTTCAAGGAGTATTCCGCAAAGCTGTCCCACAAGGAGAAGCGGCCCAGCGTCCTGAAAGCCCTGGCGCACCTGAAAGACCTTGCCAAGTCCATCCCCGCCAAGACGCGGGAGAAGAAACAGGAGCGTGAGCGATGAACCAGAAAACAAAGAAGCTCATCATCCTGAACCTGCCCTATGTCATCATCGGGCTGTTCTGCTCCAACATCGGGGAGGCGTGGCGGCTGGCGGCCGGGGCGGACATTTCCGCAAAGCTCGCCAGCTTTTTTGCCTGTATGGGTACGGCGTGGAGCAACCCCCTGCCCAGCCTCCACCCCTTTGACCTGTGCCTCGGCCTCGTTATCGGCGCGGGGTTCCGGCTGGTGGTGTATGTGCGGAGCAAGAACGCCAAGAAGTACCGCCACAATGAGGAATACGGGTCCGCAAGATGGGGGACGGCAAAGGACATCGAGCCTTTCGCAGACCCGGTGTTCGAGAACAATGTCATCCTGACCCGGACGGAGCGCCTGATGATGGGGAACCGGCCCAAGAACCCCGCCCACGCCCGGAACAAGAACGTGCTGATCGTCGGCGGCTCCGGCTCCGGCAAGACCCGGTTCTGGATCAAGCCCAACCTGCTCCAGTGCCACAGCTCGTATGTTTTGACCGACCCGAAAGGCACGGTATTATGCGAATGCGGGAACGCACTTTTGCACCAGAAATACCGCATAAAAGTGTTCAATTCCATCAATTTCAAGAAGTCGATGCACTATAACCCGTTTGCGTATATCCACTCGGAGAAAGACATTTTGAAACTGGTGACGACCCTGATGGTGAACACGCAGGGCGAGAGCAAAGGCGGGGACCAGTTCTGGGAGAAAGCCGAAAAGCTCCTTTACACGGCGCTCATCGCCTATATCCACTATGTCGCGCCCGTGGAGGAGCAGAACTTCGGTACGCTCATCACGTTCCTGAACGCTATGGAGGTCCGGGAGGACGATGAGACGTTCCAGAACCCCGTTGACCAGATGTTTGAGGCCCTGGAAACGAAAGACCCGGACCACTTCGCCGTCCGCCAATATAAACTCTACAAGCTGGCGGCCGGCAAGACGGCAAAGTCTATCCTGATCTCCTGCGGCGCACGGCTGGCCCCCTTTGACATCGCTGAACTGCGGGAGATCACCCGGTATGACGAGCTGGAGTTGGACACGCTGGGGGACCGGAAAACGGCGCTGTTCCTTATCATGAGCGACACGGACAGCACCTTTAACTTCCTGATCTCCATGATATACAGCCAGCTTTTCAATTTGCTCTGCGAAAAAGCGGACGATGTGTACGGCGGGCGGCTCCCGGTCCATGTGCGCTGCCTGATCGACGAGTGCGCCAATATCGGGCAGATACCCAACCTGGAAAAGCTGATGGCGACCATCCGCAGCCGTGAGATTTCCGCCTGTCTGGTATTGCAGGCGCAGAGCCAGCTCAAGGCGATCTACAAGGACAACGCCGACACCATCATCGGCAACTGCGACTCCCGCATCTTCCTCGGCGGCTCTGAGCCGACCACGCTGAAAGAACTGAGCGCCGCCCTGGGCAAGGAGACCATAGACAGCTACAACACGGGCATCAGCAAGGGCAGCCAGGAATCCCACAGCCAGAACTTCCAGAAACTCGGCCATGAGCTGGCCTCGGTGGACGAGCTGGCGGTGCTGGACGGCGGCAAGTGCATCCTCCAGCTGCGGGGCGTGAGGCCGTTCCTGTCGGACAAATACGACCTGACGAGGCATCCCAACTTCCAGTACACGGCGGATGCTGACGAAAAGAACCTCTTTGACATCGAGAAGTTCCTTGACCACCGGCTTCGGCTGAAAGCCAAGGACGAATTTGAAGTGATCGAGGCGGACGAATGAGCGTAAAGCCCCCCCTGATGCGGGGGCTTTTCCTGTTTCCGGGGCGCCCCTCTCCCCTGCGGGGCAAGGCCCGTCTGTAATGAAGCTGTCGGCAAACGAGAGACGGACAGGCATTTCAACAGGCGGGCCGACCATGCGGGGCGGCGGGCGTCCCTTTCCTGACAAAACCAACAAACCGGGCGGGGCGGACGCTCCGCCCACTGTCTTTAAGGAGGACAAAGATATGGCATTTTTCAACAGCGCGATCGGCGTTTTGCAGACCCTCGTTGTGGCGCTGGGCGCCGGTCTCGGCGTGTGGGGCGCGATCAACCTCTTGGAGGGCTATGGCAACGACAACCCCGGCGCCAAGAGCCAGGGCATGAAACAGTTGATGGCGGGCGGCGGTGTCGCCCTCATCGGCATCACCCTGATCCCTCTGCTGTCCGGGCTGTTCGGCACTCCCTGACCTGCCCATAGGGGCATAGGGCTTTCCCCCTGCGGCCTGCCGGAAATGAAGCTGTCCCCAACCGACAAAATGGCAGGCATCCATCCGGCGGCACGGAACCGGGAAAGCCGCATAAAACCGGGAAATCCCCGGTTCCAGACAACAAAAAAACCACTTTCCGGGCGGGGCGGACGGCCCCGCCCACCGTCTTTAAGGAGGACAAAGATATGGCATTTTTCAATAGCGCGATCGGCGTTTTGCAGACCCTCGTTGTGGCGCTGGGCGCCGGCCTCGGCGTGTGGGGCGCGATCAACCTCTTGGAGGGCTACGGCAACGACAACCCCGGCGCCAAGAGCCAGGGCATGAAACAGTTGATGGCGGGCGGCGGTGTCGCCCTCATCGGCATCACCCTGATCCCCCTGCTGTCCGGGCTGTTCGGCACTCCCTGACCTGCCGCAGGGCAGACCCGCTGTGACCTGGCCGGGCGGCGGCACAGCCGCCCGGCCTACCCTGACGAAAGGAAAAGGTAATCAATTTGGGCAGTATTCTTGACGCGATAGCGGAATGGCTCAAAGAACTGCTGGTCAGCGGGATCATGGGCAATCTCACGGGCGTGTTCGATTCGGTCAACTCCCGTGTCGGGGAGATCGCCTCCGATGTGGGCATGACCCCGGCGAACTTCTCCCCCGGCATCTTCTCCATGATACGGAACGTGTCGGAGTCGGTCATCATCCCCATAGCGGGGCTGATACTCACCTTTATTGCCTGTTACGAGCTGATCCAGCTCATCATTGAGCATAACAACCTTTCAAACTTTGAAACCTGGGTCATCTTCAAGTGGATATTCAAGACCTTTGTGGCCGTCACGCTCATCTCCAACTGCTTCAATATCGTGATGGCGGTCTTTGATGTCTGCCAGTCGGTGATCTCACGGAGCGGGGGCATCATCGGCGCGTCCACGGCGGTCAGCGACTCGGCCATCGCCGCGATGCAGGCCACGCTGGAGACCTACGATGTGGGGACTTTGCTTGGCATCTACCTGATGAGCTTCGTCATCCAGCTCACCCTCTGGATACTCTCCATCGTGATCTTCGTCATCGTCTACGGGCGGATGATCGAGATATATTTAATGACCAGCCTTGCGCCCATCCCCCTGTCCACCTTTGGCAACCGGGAGCAGAGCCAGACCGGGCAGAACTACCTCCGCTCCCTGTTCGCCCTCGGCTTCCAGGGCTTTTTGATCCTCATCTGTGTCGGCATCTACGCTGTGCTGATACAGTCCATCTCGTTCACTTCGGATATAGTCGGCTCCCTGTGGGGCGTCGTGGGGTACACGGTGCTACTGTGCTTTACCCTGTTCAAGACAGGCGGCCTCGCCCGGAGTGTGCTGAACGCCCACTGACCGGGAAAGGAGGCTTTCATGGCAGCGTATATTTCCATCCCCCGTGACCTCACGCGGGTAAAGACCAAGGTTTTCTTTGGCCTGACAAAGCGGCAGCTGGTGTGCTTCGGGGCGGCGGCGCTCATCGGGGTGCCGGCGTTCTTCCTGATGAAACGTTCCGGCAACACCAGCCTCGCCGTCATGGGTATGATCTTCCTCATGCTCCCGCTGTTCTTCCTCGCCATGTACGAGAAGGACGGCCAGCCGCTGGAGGCGGTGGCGCGGCATTTCATCCAGGCGAAGTTCATCCGCCCCAAAATCCGCCCCTATGTGACCAACAACTATTACTCTGCCCTGATGCGGCAGGACCAAGTGGAAAAGGAGGTACAGGCCATTGTTCAAAACGCAGAAAAACGGGCGCGGGAAAGCGCAGCCCGCCGCGCTCCCCGCAAGCCTGACAAAGGCGGAGCGGAAACAGATACAGGAGATCATCGGGAAAGCCCGCAGGGATGACGGGACGCCCCGCACCGCCCAGCAGTCCATCCCGTTCCAGCGGATGTTCCCGGACGGGGTGTGCCGCGTGACGGATAACTACTACACCAAGACCATCCAGTTCAATGACATCAACTACCAGCTCGCCATGCAGGAGGACAAGACCGCCATCTTCGAGGAGTGGTGCAGCTTCCTCAACTTCTTCGACAGCTCCATCCACTTTGAGCTGTCCTTTATGAACATGGCGACCGACGCGGAGAGCTTTGAGCGGTCCGTCCGCATCCCCCCGGCCGGTGACGAGTTCGACCCCGTGCGGGCGGAGTACAGCCAGATGCTGAAGAACCAGCTTGCCAAGGGCAACAACGGCCTGACCAAGGCGAAGTACCTGACCTTTGGCATCGAGGCGGCGTCCATGCGGCAGGCCAAGCCCCGGCTGGACCATGTGGAGACGGACCTGCTGAACAACTTCCGGCGCATCGGCGTGACTGCCGCCGTGCTGGACGGAAAGGAGCGCCTGCGCCTGATGCACTCCATGTTCCACATGGGGGAGCGTGAGCCTTTCGCCTTTGAGTGGAAGTGGCTGGTGGAATCGGGGCTGTCCGTCAAGGACTTCATCGCCCCCGCCGCCTTTGCGTTCAACGGGCGGCGCACGTTCCAGGTGGGCGGTATGTACGGCTCAATGTCGTTCCTGTCCATCACGGCCTCCGACATCAGCGACCGTATGCTGGCGGACATTCTGGACATCGACTCCAGCCAGATCGTCACCATGCACATCCAGTCCATCGACCAGA
>CAJUOA010000140.1 GCA_910587785.1 uncultured Oscillospiraceae bacterium
CGTATTGGACACTAGAACCTGAATCTAGCGAGTCTGCCAATTCCACCACTCGCGCCCATAATCCACTTTTTCGCTGGGAAAAGAAGTGGTGCGAGTGACGGGACTTGAACCCGTACGTCTGTTGACACACGCCCCTCAAACGTGCCTGTCTACCAGTTCCAGCACACTCGCATTTAAACTTCTTTTGGACACCAGCAAAAATGATTATAGCGCTTCGAGGCCGCTTTGTCAACTATAAATTTCAAAAAATCCCGACTTTTTTCTTTCGGGTCTGAGAGGGGCTTTCGCTCCAGCCAAAACTGTGATACAATGGGCCTGTCTCACACCTGGGCCATCACCTGTCCGATGGGTTCGCTGATGGTCAGGTCCGCGCCCATGCCGTGGAGCTCGGTCTTGTTGATGACCACCAGCTTTCTGCCCCGGTAGTAGTGGACCAGCCCGGCGGCAGGGTAGACGGTGAGGGAGGTGCCGCCGATGATGAGCACCTCCGCCTGCCGTATGGCGGAGATGGCCCGGGCGAGGACATCCTGGTCCAGGCCCTCCTCGTAGAGCACCACATCCGGCTTGATGGCCCCGCCGCAGCGGCAGCGGGGCACGCCCGTGGTCTCCGAGACGGCCTCCACGCCGTGGAACGCGCCGCACCGGGTGCAGTAGTTGCGCAGGACGCTGCCATGGAGCTCCAGGACGTTCCGGCTCCCCGCCTTTTGGTGAAGGCCGTCGATGTTCTGGGTGATGACCGCCCGGAGCTTCCCCGCCGCCTCCAGCTCTGCGAGCTTCCGGTGGGCGGCGTTGGGCTGGGCGTCCAGGCAGAGCATCTTGGCCCGGTAGAAGCGGTAGAACTCCTCCGGGCTGGTCTCGTAAAAGCTGCGGCTGAGGATGGTCTCCGGCGGGTAGGCGTACTGCTGGTGGTAGAGCCCGTCCACACTGCGGAAATCCGGGATGCCGCTCTCTGTGCTGACCCCCGCTCCGCCAAAAAACACGATATTATTACTTTCTGTAATCCAATCCTTCAAAATTTTCACTGCATCTGTCATCGCTCATCCCTCCTGCTTTCGGTTGACAGGGAAAATCTGAGATATCTATCATCAGGTGTGTCCACGAATTTCGGCACGACCTCCTCCGCGTCCTCACACCCCATGGCGAAGTAGAACGCCACGGTCTCCTCCGTGGGCACCGCGGAGAGAAACACGGTCTCCGCGCCCATGCGCCGCGCCCGCTCCATCCCGGCGGCAAAGAGCCGCCTGCCCACGCCCTGCCGCTGGTACCGGTCATCCACAAAGAGCATGGCGAGGTTCAGCGTCCGGCCTGCCGCGCCTCCGAAGCGGCCGTCCAACGCCAGGAAGCCTGCAAGGACATCCCCGGCAAAGCATCCCAGGACACAGCCCCCCGATGAGCGTATTGCCTCCAGATACTCCGGGACCCAGAGCCGCTTTTCCGCGTCCCAACTGCGGACCTTCTGGATCTCGACCTCCTCCAGGCACCATTGACCGTCCCGCTTTTTCCACACGCGGCCATAGACCTGCTCATGGGCAAAGTCCTGCACAAAATCACTTTTTAAGTCCTCATGACCCAGCTCCCTGATCGTCACGCCCCATCCCCCTAACAAAATTTATGAAAGGAAGCATCCCATGAACATCCAGATTTTCGGCTCCTCCAAGTGCTTCGACACCAAGAAAGCGGAGCGCTGGTTCAAGGAACGCCGCATCAAGTACCAGTATATCGACCTGCCCAAGAAGGGCCTCTCTCCGGGGGAGTACCGCTCCATCCGCCAGAAGCTGTCCTTTGAGCAGCTGGTAAATACGGACTGCAAAGCCTATCAGGACCTATACATGGCGTATATCACCCCCGAGGCCGCAGAGGAGAAGCTCCTGGACAACCCCCAGCTCTTCCGCACGCCCATCGTCCGCAGCGGGAAGCTGGTCACCATCGGCTACCGCCCGGAGGTCTGGGAGACCTGGGAGTGACCCATGAGCAAAGCTACGCTTTGCGAACAAAAAGTTTTTTCTTTTCTGCTCCTCTTTTCTTTTGTACACAAAAGAAAAGAGGAGTCCCCGCCTCACTCGGTAAAGTGGGTATGGTTAAAAATATGGTCCTCGCAGAAGCAGTGGTACCCGGCGCACTTGGAGCAGTAGCGGAACTGAAGGTCGGGGTAGTCGGTATCAGTCCGCCCGCAGACGGAGCACTTGTGGTGATACCCCTTCTGCCGCTGCTGCTCCTTGACCGCCCGGCGGAACTGCACCGCCTGGGGCCGGGTGTGGGCTTTCACCCGGTCCGCCTTCCGCAGGAAGTCCGGGGTAAAGAACACGAACAGGTTCAGCAGGGCCACGATGGGCATGAGCGCCTGCCCCCACATCCTGGCGGCAATGGCCGTGACCACGCTCAGGGCGTACAGGATGCCCTCCAGGGCGGCGAGCCACTTCATCTTCACCGGGATGATGAAGTAGATATTGACCATGGCGTCGGGGTAGTTCAGTGCAAAGGCCAGGAAGAGGGCGGTGTTGACGTAGACCGCGCCGTAGACCGGGACGGAGATGCCGTCGATCAGGTAGGCCAGCAGGGACGCCAGGGCGGTGAGCAGGGTGCCGCTGACGTAGTAGACGGTGAACTTCGTGCTTCCCCACAGCCGCTCCAGGCTCTCCCCCAGCCAGTAGTAGAAGAAGAGAGAGATCACCAGGAAGATCCCCCCGTTGGTGGGCAGGAGCACGTAGGTGACAATCCGCCACAGCTCCCCGCGGAGCACGGAGGCGGGGTCCATGCACAGGAAGTTCAGCGACCCGCCCCGGGCAAAGAGGCTCAGCAGGTAGATCACGGCGTTGGCCCCCACGATATAGCGCATCAGTCCGGGGATGCCCAGCCGGGGATGCAGGGCGCAGAAGCGCTCCACGGCTTCATTCAGCTTTTTCAAGGAAGATCCCTCCAGCATTTTGGTATCGTGCCTCTATTGTACTCCATCCGCGGGGAAAAGTCATCAAAAATCTTTGAACAACTCACAAAAAACCGCACGCTCCCGTTTCCAGGGGCGTGCGGTCCTGCCTTCAGTTCACCGGCACCAGCTCGATCGCGCCGGTCTCATCATTCTGCTTATAGACCTGGGACATATCGCTGCTCAGGTAGAAGGCCCCCAGATAAGTGTTGGTCTCCTCGGGGAGCTCCAGCAGGTACACGGTCATCTTCCGGCAGGAGATGCCGTTGACCCGCACCCAGCCGTCAGCGGGGTAGACACGATACTCGCTCATGCTGTCCCCCGGCAGGCCCAGCACCTCCGGAGAGAGGCTGTTGAAGTACTCCAGCTGCTCGGTGAGGTTCTTGGGCGGGGTGTAGCCGCCCGACTCCTCCTCCTCAGGCACGTAGGGCGGGAGGACCTTGCCGTCCCGCTGGGCCACCTGGACGGCCACAGCGTACTCCGACCAGGACACGATCACCTGAAAGATCTTAGGCGCGTCGTCGGTGGCCGCCGCCGACGCCTTCTCCAGGATCACGTCCCCGTGGGGCTGTTCCATGTCCGGCTCCTCGGTGAGGGTATAGTTATCCGCGTCGGTGAGGGTGAACCCCTGCTCCGAGTCCCGCAGGACCTTGATGTAGCTTGCCGCCAGTTCCGACGGGCTCTCCATCTTCTTATAGTGATAGACATACTCCTCCATCCCCTCGCCGATGGCCACCTTCGTGGGCGTGGAGATCGAGGCCAGGATCGCGGCCCCCTCGTCCATGACACTGTCCAGAGAGACCACCTGGTCATCTCCAACGGTGTAAGCGGCGGGGGCCTCGTCTGTTTTCTTCTTACAGCCGCCCAGAGTCAAAACCAGCACCGAAGCCAGCAGAGCGGCAATGAGACGTTTTTTCATGCTGTCAGTTTCCTCACTTTGTCTTGCTTTGGATAGCGCCGCCTCAGCCAGGCCGCCGCTCGCTGCGGCGGATGATGACGGCGTCGTTGCTTTTCAACTCGCAGGCGAAAGCGCCCTCCTCCCCGTTGACCAGGAGCTCCACCGGGCAGTCCAGTTTGCTGAAGTCGATGCCCGATCGGTCCAGCAGGTCCATGAGGTAGTAGGGCTCCCCTCCCGGCTTGCCCGGGAGCACCAGCGGCTCCCCGTTGAGGTACACGCACAGGGGCCGGGCGAAGCTCAGGGGAGCGGCAGGCGCTTCGGGAAAGGGTTCTGGTCCCGCTTCAGGCTCCATCTCAGGTTCCGGTTCCACCGGAGCGGGGACTTCCTCCTCCGGTTCCGGCTCAGGCTCGGGTTCTGGGACAGGCGCTTCCGGCGGCGCCTCTTCCGGCTCCTCCGGCGCATCCAGCTCGAAGGGCTCCTCCCGGGTCGCCACCTGGTCGCCGGAGTGGAGGGTCCAGTCCAGCCCCACGGGGGCGCCGTTGACCATCACGCCGCCGGGGAAGTCGATGCCCAGCAGGTCCGCCACGGTCCGCGCCGCAGAGCGGCCCGGCACAGCGGGGACGAACTCGATGGCGTCCCCCGCGTACACCAGGGCCGAGGGCGTAGTCTCCCTGCCGTTGAGCAGGAGGGTGCAGGGGGTGGCGCTCTCCCCCCGGAAGGTCATCCGCTGTCCGTCCACAGTGACCACCAGGCTCTTGCCCGTGCGCCCCAAGAGGTCAGCGGAGGTGTAGCCGTTCATCATCAGCAGATCCAGCACGGTGAGCGTGCCGCTCCGGAAGAGCTTGGCGGGCTTGCCGTTGAGGAGGATGCGGTAGCTGTCGCTGATGAGCCCCAGTCCGGCGGAGACGGCGATGCCCAGGGGCGTGGCGTACTCCGGATCGTTGAGCTCGTACTCCTGGGAGAAGGCGCTGACGCTGTAGTTGTTCCCCGCCAGGGCCACCCGCCGCTCGCTCATATCCAGGGCCTGGGCCACCAGGTCCCGCAGGCAGACCAGCTTGCTGCCGCCCCCCGCCAGGAACACCGCTGAGGGCGGCGCGCCGTTGAGGGCCACCACCCGCTGGGCGATCTCCTGGGCCAGGTTCTCCGCCGCGCCCATGAGGGCCTCCCGGATCTGGACGCCGGGTACGCTCTGTTCCAGGCCCAGCACGTCCCGGTAGGTGATGGTAGCGGAGTCCATCTCCATCTTCATCCGCTCCGCAGTGGCGAAGCTGACCAGGTACCGGCGCATGAGCTCCTCAGTGATCTCATCCCCGGCAATGGTGGCCATGGTGTACCCCACCACGGCCCCGTCCCGGCAGACGGCGATATCGCTGGTGCCCGCGCCGATGTCAGCCAGCACCAGGTTCAAAAGCCGCAGGTCCGCCGGGATGACCGCGTTGAGGGCGGCAATGGGCTCCAGGGTGAGGCTCGCCACCTCCAGCCCTGCGGCCTCCATCACGGCGTACAGGCTCTCCACCACCTCGCTGGGAAGGAACGTGGCCACTACTTCCGCCTCCAGCTGCTGTCCGGTGTGCCCCTTGAGGGTGGTCATGGGGTAGCGGTCCAGCAGGTAGCTGGACACGGTGTAGCCCACCAGGTAGAAGCGGCGCTGGGGGCTCTCGTCCCCGTCGGAGAGGCGGCTCTCCGCGTCGCTGACGGCCCCGCTCTCCAGCTGGCTGATAAGGTCGCTCTCAATCCTGCTCACCTGGGGCAGGTCCATGGCGAAGCGGCCCTTCTCCGTGCGCAGGGCCCGACCGGCGGCAGCCACGCTGACCCGTCTGAGGACGCAGTCCAGCTTGGCCTCCATCCGGTCCGTGACGGACCGGGCCACCTTGGCCACCTGAGCGATGTCCTCGATCTGTCCGTCCAGCATGGCCCGCTTGCCATGCTCCTCTTTCTCAATGGCCAGGACCTCCAGCCGTTCGTCCACAACACGGCCCGCAACACCGATGATGCTGCGGGTCCCAATGTCCAGGGCGAAGATCAGCTCCCCATCCTGATATTTGGTTTCATCGGGCATGTTCGATCACCTCCGGTCCTATGTGGGTATGTGTTGGAAGTCGTTACCAGGAGGTAACATAGGATATATGGCATCCCGGTCTCCCGGGACGCCATATATCCGGATGTACCAATCAATACTTGCTGTTGCCGAAGGGGCTGCTGCTGCCGCCGCTGAGCATCAGGGGCTCTTCCCGGTCAGAGCCGCTGTCCCAGCTGCTGGCGGGAGCGCTCTGGAAGCCGCTGCCGAAGCCGCCGACCTTGCTGCTGACATGGAACTCGGCCATCAGCTGGTGCATGATGTTGGCCTGGGAGCTCAGCTCCTCGCTGGCCGCCGCGCACTCCTCGCTGGTGGCGGAGTTGGTCTGCACCACGGCGGAGATCTGGTCAATGCCCTCTGTGACCTGGGTAATGGCGGCAGTCTGGGTCTCTACGGCCTCGGTGACGCTCTCCATCATGGACACGACGCTGCCGGTCAGCTCCGTGGTCCGCTGAAGGGACTCAGTGACCTTGCCCACCACGCTGGTGCCGTTTTCCACGGCGTTGATGGAGTTCCCAATGAGGTCCTTGGTGGCCTTGGCGGCCTCGTCGGACTTGGAGGCGAGGTTGCGCACCTCATCGGCCACCACAGAGAATCCCTTGCCCGCCGTACCGGCCCGGGCGGCCTCCACGGCGGCGTTCAGCGCCAGGATGTTGGTCTGGAAGGCGA
>CAJUOA010000141.1 GCA_910587785.1 uncultured Oscillospiraceae bacterium
GTTTGATGTTCATCACCATCTCGCTCTGTTTTGAGAGTTATCAATTTTTGAAAAGTCTTGAATTTCAATAATTTGGGGCTTGACAAGAGAGGAAGGTCTTCACCTAACCAGCAAGCGTGCATTTGTTCCCACAAATGCTCAAAACAGACTTCCGGCGTGGCCGCCGAAAATCTGTTTTTGCTTGTTGGGCCAGTGTCCCAAACCCTTTGAACAGCCCCGCCATGAAGCTGTGCGCATCCGCTGGGCCGCTCTGGTCGGACGCACGACTGCCGCAGGCAGTACCGCCGCCCGCTTGCGGTGGTGGTGAGTAAGTGCGCATTAGCCGGGGCCAGTAACAAGAAAGAGGGCGTCCAGGTCATCCCAGAACGCCCCGCATCGGCTTCTCCTTGCCGGTCTATCACCGCCCTTCCAGCATGTGCCATTCTACCACAAATGTGCTGCCAGCCATATGTATTTGGTGGGAGAATCCACCCTTTACATATTAGCTCTCAGTAGCATTTCGGCATGAAGTGCCATACCGGCGTGGATGCGGGCAGCGGCTTTGTCCACACGGTGGAGGCCGCCGCCAATGTCCACGATGTGACCGTGGCATCAAAGCTGTTGCGAGAGGACGATGAGGTTGTCTATGGGGACAGCGCATATCTGGGACTGGAAAAACGAGAGGAAATCAAAAATATAGTAATATCACTTGAAAAGCATCTCAAAGAACGATATAATACAGGCATGAGTTATCCAGTAAAATATAGAGAACGCACAATAGAATATCGTGAGGAAGGACACACATTGGAAGAAACAAGCAAGACCTTCAAGGTAGCAGTCTCAACGATCCGAAAATGGGAAAAGCAATTAAAAGAGAAGGGAGATTTAAAGCCAAAAGTACCGGTCCGCGGCAGTAAGAAGATAGAGCCCGATAAGCTAAGAGCATATGTGGCGGAACATCCAGATGCGTATCAGACAGAAATCGCCAAGGAATTTAACTGTTGCCAGTCAGCGGTTCCCTAATCATATTGCAGGGAATAGGTGGGGAACACAGACATATCCACGCCAATTTCAGAGATGATACCGATTGCGGAAAAGGCTTGGATAGTTTGCCGCAGTCGCAACCGGGGCAATGATGACATGCTTTTTTAGAGGACAGGGGGTTGCCATATGCATCATATATTTTTTGTGGATCAGGTGAAACGCAGCAAAAAGACGGTTGTCTATTTTTGCCTTCTGCTGGTCGCGGCGGCCTTTTTTGTCTCGAGCATGAATCTGTATCAGAACAGCGTCCGTAACCTGCAGATTTCTGAAAACGTTTTTTCTACCCTGGCTGTTACAGAGCTGTACGGAGAGGTAGATCAATATGGTCAGCTGGTGGAACGGAACAGCGAGGAGCACATCGGTTATAAGGCTGTGGGCGTCAAGGGGTATGATTTTAGCGATATTATCGACAGTGAAGCGGTGGAAAGCTGGGATCTGCGGACGCAGTACGGGGCCTATATCGAGGGCCATCCCGCGGTGTACTACGGCCCCACTACTCATTCTTATGATAAATGGTATATGCGTAGCAACAACATCATCCGCTTCATGATCCGGACAGAGACTCCCATTTCGTTGAAATATTCTCCATTTGATCTATTCCATCGGAAAAATCGACCTTTACAACTGGATATCATCGACAATGCTGCCGACTGTTTTCACTACCCAGGCATCTTGTACTACGAGGACTTTGGATTAGACCAAGAGATGTGGACGTCTTATAGTGGGGAGATCAAACGGTTCAACCGAACTGACGATACGGACAAACTCATCCTATACCCGGATGTGGAGTATATTGCGATCCTTGATAGGCATGGTTACTGGGTGTGGACGGAGGAAGCGGGCGTTCTTGCATACGATGATTCTGATATCGACCACATCGTCAGCAGAGAGTTTACGTTCTCCAAACCTGTCCAGGATTACGGAGAAATGCGCCTGACCTATGACGGCTCCAGGGAGGGGATGGAGTATGACAAGGAATTTGTGCATTTTCCGCTCCAGCGCTGGGAGGATGTGCAGAAGGACCCGGAGCTGAAAGCTTACTTCGAGGATCTTTGGCAGGATATCCGCGTACAGCAGCACACCCATAATGTTGTTGCTACCAACGACTTTACCTCTATACCAGCCTATCATATTGGCGGCGCCGGTATCTCAGAGGGGCGGCTGATCACCCCGGAGGAGTATGCCAGCGGCGCGAAGGTCTGCCTCATCAGCGAAGATGTGGCGCAGAACCAGCGGTGGAAAATCGGGGACAAGCTGGATATGCGGCTTTTTGAGAGCGATTATATCCCCAGCAATATCCCATTCTTCAAGGATCAGCCGGTCTACGACGGGGAGAAAACGCCCTTCATACACGAGGGAGAGTACGAAATCGTGGGCATCTACTCCATCTATCCCACCAGGGGAAATATAGAGCTTGCGCCGAACACCCTGGACCTGCTGGACTACAACATCTATATCCCCGCCAATTCCGTCTCCAAGCCAAGGGACCTGACGGACGTGCTGGTCCACGGCTCCACGTTCAGCGTGAAGCTGAAAAACGGCACTGTGGACCAGTTTTTGGAGGATATGGCGGCAAAAGGGCTGACAACACAGGAACCAGGCCGTTACAATCCGAAATTTACCTTCTATGACCAGGGATACAGCGCCGTTCAGTCCAGCCTGCTGTCCATGAACAGCACCGCGAAGTTACTGCTTCTCCTCTCATCCATCCTTCTCCTGGTCGTCTGCACCCTTGTGGCGTATTTCTTCTGGCAGAACCAGCGGCAGACAGTGGGCATCTTCCGTATGCTGGGCGGCACGAAGCGGCAGGCCCTCTCGGCGGTACTGCTCTGTATCATGCTGTTGACGGTCACCAGCAGTATCGCGGGCGGGCTCCTTGGATGCGGCATGACGGGCGTCGTAGGAAATGGCATCATGCGGAAGAATATCGAGGAGATCGAGATGGATATGAGCCAGGAGAACGATCTCTCCGCCCTGACGGAGCAGGAATCGGACATCCAGGTCAAAGCGGACCCGCTGGTGACGCTGGAAGCCTGCGGCGCGGTGCTGATCTGCCCGGCCTTTCTGCTGGGGTTCGCGGCGCTGGACATCAACAAGGAGCCCCGGGAGCTTCTGCCGAAAGGGAAGGTGTAGGTGATGGCGGTATGAAAAGTTTCCCCTATATCTGGCGCATGGCCTTGCGGCGGAAGGGGGCCTGCCTGCTGGTGGTGCTCTCCACCATGGCGGCGGCGGTGTTCATGCTTTTTTACCCCAGCCTCATCGAAACGGTCCGCACGGAGCTGGAGGAGACATACGACGGCATTCCAGTGACCGGAAGCATCCTCACCGCCGGGGTGGACAGCGCGCCGGCTGTTTCGGACAGCTTGTGGAGAGAGCTGCAGTCCAGCGGATATTTCAGTGAGCTCTACGCCAGCAGCCACTTTGGTGTCCGCGCCTTCCCGAAGGGCATTCTGGAGGCGAAAGCGGGAGCGGGCGCGTCAGAGCAGGACCGGCTGACCGCGTTCCAGACCCTTCTTCCGAGATTTGAGGCCGAAGACAGCGGCGGCGTCGGGGGCCCGATGATGGCTTACAACACCTTCCAGGCGTCCGACGAGCTGGTCCGCGTCAGGGACAGCATCCGCTGGATGGACGGTTACGGCGAGAGCTGTCTGGAGGGGAGCGAGCGGGTGTGCATCGTCTCCGAGAGCTGGGGCTACCGTCCGGGCGACACGGTCCCCTTTCTGGCTCGGGTCCTCGTGGGCAGGAGCCTGGTGGAGGGCATCTTCCGCCTGAAGGTGGCGGGGACGTATCCGGGGAAGATTACCGAATTTGCCAGTGTGATGCCGCTGAAGACCATGGAGGAGCTGACTGCCGCCGCCAATGCCGCCCAGAGACAGCATGGCAATTATACCGCCTGGACCTTCGGCGTTTACGAGGTCTATTTCACGGTCAAAGACAACCGGGAGCTGGACGGCCTCAAGGCCATGATAACGGAGCGGGGGCTCCGGGGGAGCGATACCGTCCGCGTCCGGATCGACGACCGCGTTTTGAAGGAGACCGTCGGCCCCATCGAGAGCAACCTCGCCCAGCTGGAGGGCTCCTACCTGTTCTTTTTCCTGACGATCGCCATCCTGGGCGCGTTCATCAGCTTCCTGCTGGCCCGGGACCGGAAACCGGAGTACGCGGTCATGCGGATGCTGGGGGAGAGCAGGCTTCAAATCACGTTGAAGGCCCTGCTGGAGCAGTTCGTCCTGTGCCTGGCCGGTGTGTCTTTGGGTGCGGCGGCGGGTCATTTTATGGAAGTGGTCCGCTTTGATGGAGTGGTCTGCACCATGATCCTGCTGTGCTACACGCTGGGCGCCGCTGTGGCGGTGATGCTGACGGTCCGCGCCGGCGTTATGGACATCCTGCGCGATAAGGAGTGAGGTCATGAGTCTTTTGCAGGCGCAAAATGTGCATTATATCTATCAGAGCAAATACCAAACGGTACACGCCATCAAGGGCATCCATTTCGCATTTGAGGGCGGGAGGTTCTACGCCATCGTGGGCAAGAGCGGATGCGGGAAAACCACCCTGCTGTCTCTGCTGGCCGGCCTGGACCTGCCCACGGAGGGACAGATCCTCTATGACGGAAAAAGCACGGCGGAGCGCAACAGGGACCACTACCGCCTGCGGGCGGTCTCCCTGGTCTGCCAGAACTACAACCTCTTTCCCCTGCTGACGGTGGAGGAAAATGTGACCTACCCCATGCTTTTGCGGGGCGTGAAGCCGGAGCAGGCGGGGAAGACCGTCCGCGAAAAGCTGACGGCTGTGGGGCTGGACAGCTCCTACTACAAGCGACTGCCCGCCATGCTCTCCGGCGGCGAACAGCAGCGCGTGGCCATCGCCCGGGCGCTGGTCTCCGACGCGAAGATCATCCTTGCGGACGAGCCGACCGGCAACCTGGATACGGAGAACAGTGAGCTCGTCTTCTCCCTGCTCCAGCGGCTGGCCCACGAGGAGGGCTACTGCGTCATCGTTGTCACCCACGACCTTGCCATCGCGGATATGGCCGACGAGGTCCTGCGCTTGAAGGACGGCGCACTGGTGGATTAGGAGCTGTTTTATGAAAAAGGCATTGTGTTTTTTGCTGGGGCTCTCTCTGGTGTTCTGTCTGACGGCCTGTCAGAAGGAGACGCCCGCCCCTGAGAAACCTGTATCTGAGGAAGGACCGCCTGACGCGGGGACTGAAAACGCCCCCGCGGAGGACCAAGCGGCCAGGCCGGGGCTGTTCTGGGAAACGGGCATCGCCCCGGTGGAGTACGAGATGGACTGGACGGTGGAGGGGACGGCGGAGACCTATGTCCTGGAGCTGACGGACCCCAAATATCAGGGCCGCGCAGGCGGCAGTGAGGGTAACCGCGCCGCCGCCGGCTGGCTGGCGGAGCAGTTCAGCCGGGTGGGGTTGCAGAAGCTCCCGACCCTTGGGAGCTGGAAGCAGACCTATCAGACCACGGTCACAGCCGTTCTTCCCGGGGAGGCGTTCCTCGTCTCCCCCGACGGAGAGGAAACCGAGCTGAAACTGGGGGAGGATTGGGTGTTCCGGGCCTCCCCGGACGCGGTGGACCTTACAGCCCCGCTTTCCACAGACTACGCCCTTTACAGCGACGGCAAGGCCGTATGGGATGCCGGGGCGGACCCCAAGAACGCCAGCCGGAAGCTCTGCCTGATAACAGGCGACGTGTCCAGGGGGATGCCCTACACCAACGCGAACGGAACCCCCAGCCGCGTCCTTGTCACAGACGCTGTCTATGGGGAGCTGAAAAAGGACGGGTATCAGCTCCATTTGAAACTCCCCGATGCCGTCGACGAGGAGGGCAGTGCGGAGAATGTCGTCGGGTTCCTTCCCGGGAAAGACCACACAAAGGCGGTGGTCCTCGGCGCGAACTTTGACGGCCCGGGCCAGTGCGGGCCGCTCCTGATGCCCGGCGCTTACAACAACGCCTCCGGCGTTGCAACGCTGGTCCAGACAGCGGCGTGGCTGGCTCAGGCGGAGGAACTGCCCTGTGATGTGATCTTTGCCGCCTTCAACACGGAGGACAGCCGCCAGAGCGGTTTGGCCGCGCTGTCCGATCATATCGCGGAACAGTATGCCCAGGTCCGCATGGTCAACCTGAAATGCCTCGGCTGGAGGGGCCAGCCGGTAACCGTCTACGGGACGAACTCCGAAGCCGCCCTGCGGGGCAGTCTTGCTGGCGGTCTGGGGCTCCAGTACGCCGACCGGGATATCGCTTCAAGCGCAGGCGCATCCAATCAGGAGACGGTGAGCAGTGTCACCCTGTTTCAGGACGCCTGCCTGAGCGATGCGGACATCACGGCTGCGTTGAACACCGTCTATGATACCGCCGGCAATCTGGATCATGCCATGCTGGATGACATCGCAAAAAAACTGGCGGCGTGGGTCATCGAACGCGGAGATGAGCCGCTGACTTCCTATGTGGTGTACTGGTAAAATGCTTATGTTTCAGAGCCTGTTTAG
>CAJUOA010000142.1 GCA_910587785.1 uncultured Oscillospiraceae bacterium
CGGTATCCACCAACGAGGCCAGACCGGTCCACACCGGCTCCCTCTTTGAGATCAACGAGTCGGACCTGACTGTGGTGTCCGTGGACGGCTTCCGTCTGGCACTCCGGCGGGAAAAACTGGACAAACCGGTCATGGGGGCCTTCAGCTTCGTTGCCCCCGGCGCCGCACTCAATGAGGTGGAGCGCATCTGCGGCGATACGGACGACGAGGCGGTGATTACTCTTGGTAATCGCCATCTGCTCTTCCAGGTAGGCCCCACACAGCTCATCTGCCGCCGGCTGGAGGGGGACTTCCTGGACTACAAGTCCGCCATCCCCCGTTCCAACCCCACTGTAGTCACCGCGGAGACAAAGACGCTTACGGATTCTATCGAACGGGTGTCCGTCGTAATTTCAGAGAAACAGAAATCCCCCGTCCGCTGTGTCTTTGAGGACGGGCAGGTGCGCATGTCTGCCAAGACGGCCATCGGAGAAGCCAAGGACGTCTGCCCCGTGGAGGGCGACGGCAGCAGCCTGGAGATCGGCTTCAACAACCGCTATCTCCTGGACGCTCTCAAGTACGCCCCGGCGGACAAGGTGCGCCTGGAGCTGAACACCGGCATCTCCCCCTGCATCCTCACGCCTGTGGAGGGGGAGGAGAATTTCCTGTACATGGTCCTGCCGGTGCGGCTGAAAAATAGTTGATGAAACTGGGTATAATTCATGGAAACAATCACCATTACAACAGAGTTTATCCGTCTCCAGGACCTCATGAAGCTGGGAAACCTGGTGGGCTCCGGCGGGGAAGCCAAGGTGCGCATCCAGGAGGGAGAGGTAAAGGTTGGAGGCGAGACCTGCCTCCAGCGGGGGAAGAAGCTCCGCCCAGGGGACGTGGTCACCTTCCGGGGGAAGGAGTACCGGGTGGACCATGCGGATTGATCGCGTATATCTGGAGAACTTCCGGAACTACGCTGCCCAGACCGTGACCTTCCACCCGGCCTGCAACGTCATCTGCGGGGAGAACGCCCAGGGGAAGACCAACCTTCTGGAGGCCCTCTGCTGCCTCTCCTGCGCCAAGAGCCACCGGACGAGGACAGATAAGGAGCTCATCCGCTTCGGCGCGGAGGGATTTGTCCTCCAGGGGGAAATCTTCTCCCGGGAACGGGAGTTCGTCAGCCGCCTTGAAGTCCGACGGGGGCGGCGGAAGGCCATGAGCGTCAACAAGGTCCCGGCCAAGACGGCCTCGGAGCTCAGCGCGGTGCTGGGGACCATCTTCTTCTCCCCGGAGGACCTCCAGCTCATCCGGGCGGGGGCGGCGGAGCGCCGGCGCTTCCTGGACGCATCCCTCTCCCAGCTCCGGCCCCGGTACGCCGCGGCCCTCTCGGAGTACCAGCGGCTCCATGAGCACAAGACCCGGCTCCTGCGGGACTGCGCGGACCGGCCGGACCTTCTGGCCACCCTGCCGGACTTCAACCGCCGCATGGCGGAGACGGGGGCGGTGCTCATCCACTACCGGGCCCGGTTCACGGACCTCCTGGCCAGGTACGCCGCCGCCGCCCACCGGGAATGCTCCGGCGGAAAAGAGGAGCTGACGGCGGTCTACCGGACAGTCAGCGCCGTCACGGACCCCTTCGCCCCCCACGAGGTCCTCCGGGAAGAGCTCCTGGAGCACCAGCGGCTCCACGAGGCGGCGGAGTTCTCCAGCCGGCAGTGCCTCTCCGGTCCCCACAAGGACGATCTGGAGGTGTTTTTAGGGGGCCTCAGCGCCCGGTCCTTCGCCTCCCAGGGGCAGACGCGGACGGCGGCGCTGTCCCTGAAGCTGGCCGCCCGGGAGATCCACAGGGACATCACCGGCGAGTACCCGGTCCTGCTCCTGGACGACGTGCTCAGCGAACTGGACCCCCGGCGGCAGGAGTTCGTCCTCAACCGCCTGGGGAGCGCCCAGGTGTTCATCACCTGCTGTGAGGAGGACCGGCTCCACCAGCTCTTGCAGGGGAATGTGTACTATGTCAGCGAGGGCCGGATTACGGAATAAACAGGTCTGTCCTATCTCGCAGGTGCGGATGGCATCCGCCCCTGCGGGTGAGCCGGACGGCGGCGCGGCGGCATGACCGGACAGCGTACTCTGCGAGAGTCACAGGCATAACGGACAAAAATGATAAATCTATGTATCTACACATCAGCAACAACATCTCCGTCTCCACGGAGGATATCATAGGGATCTTTGACCTGGACAACGCCTCCACCGCGAAGGCCACCCGGGAGTACCTGCGGGCGGCTGAGGAGGAGGGCATGGTCATCAGCGCGGGGGCGGAACTGCCCAAGTCCCTGGTGGTCTGCTGTCCCAGGGGCAGCTGGCAGAGGGTCTATCTCTCCCCCATGGCCCCGGCCACCCTTCAGGGGCGGCTGGAGGCCCTCTCGCCCCTTTTTTCCCGACACAAGGAGGATACGCAATGAGCGATAAAATCGAAACCAGCGAGATGAACGTCACCCAGGTGGAGCACGAGTACGGCGGCTCCGAGATCCAGGTCCTGGAGGGGCTGGAGGCGGTGCGCAAGCGCCCGGGCATGTACATCGGCTCCACCAGCGAGTCCGGACTACACCACCTGGTCTACGAGATCGTGGACAACGCCATCGACGAGGCTTTGGCCGGATTCTGCGACGAGATCACCGTCACCATCAACGACGGCGACACCATCACCGTCACCGACAACGGCCGGGGCATCCCTGTGGACACCCAGCCCCAGACCGGACGGCCCGCCCTGGAGGTGGTCTTCACCGTCCTCCACGCCGGGGGCAAGTTCGGCGGCGGGGGCTACAAGGTCTCCGGCGGACTCCACGGCGTGGGCGCCAGTGTGGTCAACGCTCTGAGCGAGTGGCTGGAGGTCCAGGTCCACAAGGACGGAAAGATCTACGAGATGAAGTTCGCCAGGGGGGCCATCACCCAGGAGATGAAGATCGTGGGGGAGACGGACCGGACCGGGAGCGTCATCACCTTCAAGCCGGACCCCGAGATGTTCGACACCATCACCTTCAGCTATGAGACGATCCATACCCGGATGCGGCAGCAGGCGTTTTTGAACGCCGGAGTGCGCATTTTGACCTTCGACAAGCGCACGGAGCAGGAGATGTCGGACGAGATGTGCTATGAGGGCGGCATCCGGGAGTATGTGACGTGGCTCAACCAGAATAAGACGGCTGTCCACGAGGACGTGATCTACATGGCCGGGCAGAAGGACGACTCCATGGTGGAGGTGGCCATGCAGTATAACGACGGCTACGCAGAGAACATCGTCTCCTTCGCCAACGACGTGCGCACGCCCGAGGGCGGGATGCACGAGGAGGGCTTCAAGCGGGCCCTCACCAACGCCCTGAACGCCTATGGCAAGAAGGCCAATATCCTGAAAAACGACGACAAGGTCTCCGGCGAGGACTGCCGGGAGGGCCTCACCTGCGTGATCGCCGTCAAGCTCACGGAGGCCCAGTTCGAGGGGCAGACCAAGGCAAAGCTGGGCAACGCCTCCATCCGCACCCTGACCATGTCCGTGGTGTCGGAGAAGCTGGAGGAGTACCTGGAGGAGAACCCCAAGGCCGCCCGGCTCATCCTGGACAAGGCCATGATGGCCTCCCGGGCAAGGGAGGCGGCGCGAAAGGCGAAGGAGTCCGTCCGGCGGAAGACCGCCCTGGAGTCCGGGCAGATGCCCGACAAGCTGCAAGACTGCAACGAGCGGGACCCGGAGCTCTGCGAGCTCTACATCGTCGAGGGCGACTCCGCTGCGGGCTCCGCCATCCAGGGCCGGGACAGCCGCTTCCAGGCGATCCTCGCCATGTGGGGGAAGATGCTCAACGTGGAGAAGGCGCGGGCAGATAAAATCTATGGAAATGACAAGCTCTATCCGCTGGTCCTGGGCCTTGGCGCGGGTATCGGGGAGGAGTTCAACCTGGATAAGCTCCGTTACCATAAAATTATCATCATGGCCGATGCCGACGTGGACGGGGCCCATATCCGGACCCTGCTTCTGACCTTCTTCTTCCGCTATATGCGGCCCCTCATTGAGAGGGGATATGTCTATTCCGCCGTGCCGCCCCTCTACAAGCTCACCCGGGGCAAGCAGCAGAAGGTGGCCTACTCCGACGAGGAGCGGGACGCCATCTCCGCCGAGATGCGGGGCGGCAACCCCAACGTGAAGGTGGAGATCAACCGCTTCAAGGGCTTGGGCGAGATGGACGCCCACGAGCTCTGGGACACCACCATGGACCCGGAGAAGCGGACCCTCCGCCGGATCACCCTGGACGACGCCGTGGCCGCGGACCAGGTCTTCACCGTCCTCATGGGCGAGGAGGTGGAGCCCCGCAAGGAGTGGATCGAGCGGAACGCCAAGTACGCCATCAATCTGGATTACTAAGCGATGAAGAGCAGGGTCTTGATTTTGGCTGTCCTTCTGATGCTGGCCCTTTCCGCCTGCGACAGCGGGGAGCTGGAGCGCCTGCGCGCAGAAAATGAAGAGCTCCAGACCAAAGTCAGCGCCCTGGAGGAGAAAAACACCGCCCTCCGGGAAAAACTGAAAGAGCTGGAGAAGCCGAAAATCACGGAGAGCGAACGAGACGACAACCCCATTGACCAGTTCTACCGCTCGCTGGAGGTCGACGGCTGTACGGCGTCCATGAATGCGCAAAATGAAAGCTGGGCGGACGCGTGGGAAGCGGAGGCCCGGGGCTTGGCGGACCAGTTAAAGTCCCATCTCCCACTCCAAGAGGACAGGGACCTGGTGGACGCCTATCTCAACGCCGTGGAGGAGCAGGTCCAGCGGGGGCAGATCATGGCAATCTACCCCATCGCGGACCTGGAGCTCTCCCAGGAGGAGCGGTATCTCGTATCCGGGACCCTGCGGATGATCTTGATCCCCGGACAGCGGATCAGAGCCTGGCGGGACGCGTTTTATCAGCTCCTCTCGTTTCTGCCGGAGGTCTGGGACGACCAGTTCCTCTTTGACCCCGAGGCCGTCCATCTGGACCTGCCATAGAGACAAGATAGAAGCGGGCAAGCACTGCCCGCCCCTACACATCCACATCAAGGAAAAGTACCGTATTCCTTACACAGGGAGGTATTCATTTGGCACACAACAGAGATTACAAGCCTGAAGATATCGCGTTTCCAAACCAGGTCATCACGGAGAGCGAGCTGGTTGGGGAGATGGAGGAGAGCTATAAGCAGTACGCCATGAGCGTGATCGTAGGCCGGGCCCTGCCGGACGTGCGGGACGGCCTCAAGCCCGTCCACCGGCGCATTCTCTATACCATGTATGAGGGCAACCTCACCAGCGACAAGCCGTTTAAGAAGTCCGCCACCTGCGTGGGCGACGTGCTGGGCCACTACCACCCCCACGGCGACAGCTCCGTCTATGACGCCATGGTCCGCCTGGCCCAGAACTTCTCCATGCGCTATATGCTGGTGGAGGGCCACGGCAACTTCGGCTCCGTGGACGGCGACCCCCCCGCGGCCTACCGGTACACGGAGGCCCGTTTAAGCAAGATTTCCAACGAGATGCTCCGGGACATTGACAAGGAGACCGTCGACTGGGACCCCAACTTCGACGAGAGCCGGCAGGAGCCCCGGGTCCTGCCCTCCCGGTTCCCGAACCTGCTGGTGAACGGGTCCAGCGGCATCGCCGTTGGCATGGCCACCAACATCCCGCCCCACAACCTGCGGGAGGTCATCAACGCCACCATCTGCGTCCTGGAGAACCCGGACGCCACCGTCTCCCAGCTCATGGAGCACATCCAGGGGCCGGATTTCCCCACCAGGGGCATCATCATGGGCCGCTCCGGCATCCGGGCCGCCTACGCCACGGGCCGGGGGAAGATCACCCTCCGGGCCCGGACGGAGTTCGAGGAGTACGCCAAGGGCCGCATAAGGATCATCGTCTCAGAGCTCCCATACCAGGTCAACAAGCGCCAGCTCATCAAGAACATGGCCGAACAGGTCAAGGACAAGCGCCTGGACGGCATCTCCGATATCCGGGACGAGACCGACCGCAACGGGATGCGCATTGTCATCGAGCTGAAAAAGGACGCCAACCCCCAGGTGGTGCTCAACAAGCTCTTCACCCAGACGGCCATGCAGTCCAATTTCTCCGTCATCATGCTGGCCCTGGTGGACGACCAGAAGCAGCCGAAGATTTTGACACTGAAGAACGTCCTGGACGAGTACATCGCCTTCCAGGAGCAGGTCATCATCCGCCGGACCCAGTACGACCTGAAAAAGGCCCAGGAGCGGGCCCACCTGCTGGAGGGCCTGCTCATTGCCCAGGACAACATCGACGAGGTCATCAGCATCATCCGCTCCAGCTACAACGACGCCAAGGAGCGCCTGATGGAGCGCTTCGGCCTGGACGACGTTCAGGCCCAGGCCATCTGCGATATGCGCCTCATCTCTCTCCAGGGCCTCAACCGGGAAAAGCTGGAGGCGGAGTACAAGGAGCTGGAGGAGCGCATCGCCTACT
>CAJUOA010000143.1 GCA_910587785.1 uncultured Oscillospiraceae bacterium
CTTTTGCGCTGTTTTTCTACCCCCTTCTCTTGCTTTTAAACCTTGATTCGCATTGGGAATTTCATCCTCTGTTATAATTCTCCACTCTACATTCCTCTTTAACCAGTAACGCCTCTCTATCTCAAGTTTCTCCCTTACCCTTAGTTTTTGGAGTTCTGTTTTGGGTTTTATTGCCCTTGCTACATAACCGCCATTTACCGTGATCAGAAAATCTGTTGTCAATACATATGGGAAACCACTGACGTTATCATAAGGATACCGGATACCACAGGCATCTGCAATCCCAATAGCATCTGCTATTTCATCAAGAGGACACTGTTCCCGGATATCCATTGTTTTTTCAGACCAATCCAGTAGAAGGAAATACCGTAATTCCAAGTTTGACATCAGGTGATGGATTCTTCCCGTAGTACGGCCTTTTACACGCGAAACTATCCCCTTAGAAGGGAAATCCTGAACCTGAACCCATGGCTTATATTCCATAAGTTCTCCCTGGCCTCTCCCTTCGGCAAGATATTTGCGGTATTTGGCTTCATTCCATATTCTTGTCCTCTTTGCCATATCCACCACTCCGATGTCATGCTTTTTTATTATTTCATGTTCATAATGTCATACTTTTTTATTATTTCCTTCCCTTGATTTTATATTACAACTTTTTTATTTCTATGTCACTCTTTTTTATCAAATTATCAAACTTTATTATAATTAGACAACTCCTGTCATGGAAGTCTGCCGTAGCAGTAAAAGTGTTCCTGCCAATAATTTGAGCTTAAATTGGCATAAGAAATGGGATTTCCACAATGTATCATCATGTTATTGCCCACATAAATACCACAGTGAATGGGGGCGTTGGGGTCCGGGGCGTCATAGGTATTGATGAAAAACACCAAATCGCCGGGACGGGCGTTGGCCGGGGAAACCGGGGTGCAGATGTTGCAAAGGCTCTTTGCTCCAAGCCGCCCCACGTTCCAGCCGGAGTGGTTGATGACCCAGCTGACAAAGCCAGAACAGTCAAAGGAAGTGCTGGGACTGCTGCCGCCCCAGACGTAGGGCATCCCCAAATATTTCTCCGCCTCCGTGAGCATAGCGGCGAATACTTCGTTCTCCAGGGCTTCCGGCGGTACATCGTAGTCCAGATAGTCCTCCCGCTGGGATGCGTTGGGGTATTGCTCTACGGGAAACAGGTCTGGCCAGTTGCCCTGGTTCGCCATATACACGGAGTAGGCACTCAGCTGATCTTCGCTCAGAATGTAGACCGGAAGATGGGACAGGTCGAAATTCTCCAGTTTGACGTTGCAGATGTAGTAGTTATAAGGGATATCGCCGTCATCTGTTGAATAATACCGAACCTCCACATCCACTGTCTGAGTGAGGGTGTACTGCCGGTCAAAGAGCATCTGCAATGTCCCCTGTACCTCGCTCCTGATCCATGTCCCCAGATGGTAGGCGGTGAGAATGGAGATCAGCACATAGGGGTCATGCCCGATGCTGTCCAAGTCATAACGGTACTCATCATAGGAAAGCTGGTGGGGCGAGATGTTCAACTGCTTTGCGAGTATCTGCCGGTCGCCGGGGGCCTGATTGAGCATATACACAAAGTCGGAATTTTCAAAGATATTTTCCACTTCTCGGCTGGAAAGCAAGTCCTTGACGTTCTGGGTAATGCCGGTGTATCTGCCACAGGAACGGCAGGCCATACAAATGCTCCAGCAGCGCCATTTTGATCAGCACCACCGGATCGATCCCGGGCCGCCCGTTATCTTCACAGTAGTATGGCCTCAGCCGTTCATAGGCGATGGCAGTATCGAAGAAGTTCACACCCAGCTTGATGCCCAGGCCCATGATGGCCATGAGCTTGGCGGCAGCGGCGGACTTGCCGCCTATCTTGAACCGGAGCGGCCTTTATACTGCACAGAACAGATACCTCAGACTCTCCGCCAAGCGGCTCCGTCCTTGGTATCGGTGACCTCGACGCCCATCGCCTTGAGCGCGTCGCGGATACGGTCGGCCCCGGCGAAATCCTTCGCCTTTTTGGCCTGGGCCCGCTGGAGGACCAGAGCGTCCACCTCCGGGTCGCCCTCGCCGGTGATGACGATGCCGCCGGAGGCGCTGGCGGAGGCTTTGATCTTCTCGTCCGCCTCCCGTTTTGCTGCCGCTTTTTCCAGGAGGTCCAAACCCAAAACCCGGTCGAAATCCGCCAGGAGGGCCAATTTGGTCCCGTCATTGGCCGGAGCCTTCAGCACGTCGTACACCGCCGTGACGCCCAGGGAGGTGTTCAGGTCGCTGCCCAGGGCGGCGCGGAATTTCTCCTTCTGGACGTCAAAGACCGCCTGGTCGACGGCCCCATCGCCGGGCTTCAGCGCCGCCACCCGGGCAATAAGCTTGTTGTAGGTCCCCTGAGCGTTGTCCAGGTTCTCCCAGGAGAAGACCAGGCTCTTGCGGTAGTGGCTCTGGAGGCAGAAGAGGCGGTAGGCCAAGGGGTCATAGCCCTTCTCCACCAGCAGGGACACGGTCAGGAACTCCCCCTTGGACTTGCTCATCTTTCCGGAGTTGGTGTTCAGATGGAGGACGTGCATCCACCAGTTGCACCACTTGTGGCCCAGGCAGCTCTCGGACTGGGCGATCTCGTTGGTGTGGTGAGGGAAGGCGTTGTCGATGCCGCCGCAGTGGATGTCCAGGTCCTCGCCCAGGTGCTTCATGGAGATGGCAGAGCACTCGATATGCCACCCCGGGTAGCCCACACCCCAGGGGGAATCCCACTTGAGGGCCTGATCCTCGAACTTGGACTGGGTGAACCAGAGGACAAAGTCGTTCTTATTGCGCTTGTTGGTGTCCTCCTCCACGCCCTCCCGGACGCCCACGGCCAGGTCCTCGGCGTCGTGGTCGTTGAAGATATAGTAGCGCTCCAGCTTGGAGGTATCGAAGTACACGTTGCCCCCGGCCTGGTAGGCGTAGCCGGTGTCGATGAGCTTGGAGATGATCTCGATATACTCCGGGATGCAGCTGGTGGCGGGTTCCACCACGTCGGGGCGCTTGATGTTGAGCTTGGCGCAGTCGTCAAAGAATGCGTCGGTGTAGAAGCGGGCGATGTCCATGACGGACTTGTTCTCCCGCTTCGCGCCCTTGAGCATCTTGTCCTCGCCGGTGTCGGCGTCGCTGGAGAGGTGGCCCACGTCGGTGATGTTCATGACCCGCTTGACGGGGTAGCCCTCATAGCGCAGGAACTTCTCCAGGACATCCTCCATGATATAGCAGCGCAGATTTCCGATATGGGCATAGTGGTAGACCGTAGGGCCGCAGGTGTACATCTTGACGATGTCCGGGTGGTTGGGGACGAACTCCTCCTTGCGCCGGGTGGCGGAATTGTACAGATACATAGCGGTTATTCTCCTTTTGACGAGATATTGGCTTTTGATTGTTCCCATTTCTGCTCCAGGGCAGTCAGGCGGGCGGCGAGGTCCTCCAGGCGCTGGGCGGTGGGGCTGGAGATGCCGGTGTGGTCCAGCTCATCCACGGGGCGGGGGACCTTCTCCCCGTTGAGGCGCACCACCTGGGCGGGCACGCCCACGGCGGTGGCCCCGGCGGGCACATCCCGGAGCACCACGGCCCCGGCGGCGATGCGGGCGTTGTCCCCCACGGTGAGGGGCCCCAGCACCCGGGCCCCGGCCCCCACCAGCACGCCGTTTCCCAGGGTGGGGTGGCGTTTGCCGGTGTCCTTGCCGGTGCCGCCCAGGGTGACGCCCTGGTAGAGGAGCACGTCGTCGCCGATGACGGTGGTTTCGCCGATGACGATGCCCGCGCCGTGGTCGATGACCAGGCGGCGTCCGATAGACGCGCCGGGGTGGATCTCCACGCCGGTCCAGACCCGGGCCCACTGGGAGACCAGCCGGGCAAGGAAGCAGAGCCTCCGGCAGTGGAGCCAATGGGCGAGGCGGTAGTAGAGGAGGGCGTGGACGCCGGGATAGAGGAGGAGGACCTCCAGAGCGCTCCTTGCGGCGGGGTCCCGGCGCTGGTAGGCCCTAAGAGTTTCCAGCAGTTTCATGATAAGGGTCCTTTCCCAGAAAATAGGCGGGGAAAAGCTTTATCATCCTTCTTTTTTGTCTCCGGGCCCCAGCAAAAAACGCCCCGCCGTCCCCCATGGGACGGAGAGGCGCCCAGGCGCGGTTCCACTCTCCTCTTTGACTTTCCGGGCCTGTAACGGGGCCCACACGGAGGGCATTGCCCCTCCCACTCCCGGACGCACGTTCCCCAGGTCCTTGCGCGGGGCCGCTCTCAGCGGCGTACGGCCCCTCTCTGTCGGTCGGGCGCTGGGTACTCTTTCCGTTCCTCGTGGATATTTCCATTATATTACCATGGGCCGGGGGAAGTGTCAAGGGCGGCGGAAAATTTTTGCGTGGGAGGGGGCGCTATTTACGCTTTTTCCCCTTTTCACGGGTGGAAAGATGGTTTTTTGACAGGCAGTGAAAAAGTCTGGCAAAGGGCGGACTTTTTCGACACGCTGACCGGAGCTTCAAGAATTCCGGTCAGATTCTTTTTTATCCGAGACGCCTTTTCTCAGCCTTGGAGAAAAATTTTTTAAAAAGGACAGTCTGTTGTAACATTTTGCGGACATTTCTCTGTTATACTGCCCTTATCACAAAAGGAGGCTGGGCCATGAAACGGATACTGATTGTCGAGGACGACGCCCTTTTGAATAAAACTTTAGCCTACAACCTGATTTCCGACGGCTGGGAGGTCACCCCCGCCCTGAATGCCAGGACCGCCGAAAATCTGCTGGCCGGGACAGAATATGACCTGGTGCTGCTGGACATCAATCTGCCGGACGGGAACGGCTACGACCTGTGCAGACTTGTCAAGCCGGAGCACCCGGACACGGTAGTAATCTTCCTCACCGCCAACGACCAGGAGCGCGACCAGATCCAGGGCTATGAGGCGGGAGCGGTAGACTACATCACCAAGCCCTTTTCCATCGGGGCCTTGCAGCGGAAGATCCGCGCCATGTTCGCCATGCTGGAGCACCACAAGCCGGCAAAGGACCTGTACGACGACGGCAGGCTGTTCCTGGACTTCTCGGAGCAGGCCGCTGCCCTGAACGGGAAGCCGCTGACCCTCTCCCCCATGGAGTACAAGATGCTGTACCTGTTCTGCAAAAATCCCCGGCAGGTCCTGACCCGGCAGAGGCTCTTGGAGCGGCTGTGGGACGTGGAGGAGAAATTTGTGGACGAGCACACCCTGACCACCTCCATCAGCCGCGTCCGGGGCAAGATCGAGGCGGAGGGCGACACCTACATCAAGACCATCTACGGAATCGGCTACCAGTGGACAGGGGGTGAGCGGAAGTGAAGCGGATTGCGGTCAAAACCATGTTTCTGCTGGTGGAGGCCGGCGCGGCGGTCTCCATGCTGGCCCTTTCCCTCCTCCTCTCCGCTATGACCGGCGAGGGGCGGGTCCTGCTGGCGGGCGTACTGCTGACGGCCTGCGCTTTGGCTTGGCTGTTCCTGCTGACGCTGTTTTTCGCCAAGCGGCTGTCCCAGTTTACCAGCGGCCTGTGCCAGACCATGGACAGCATGATCACCGGCGGCGAAGAGCCTGCCCGGCCCGGCGACAGCGAGACAATTTTCGCCCGCATCAGCTACCGCCTCTCCCGGCTGTACGGCATTCTTCAGGAAAACCGGCGCAAGGTAGATGAAGAGCGGCGGGAACTGCAAACCCTGGTGTCGGACATCTCCCATCAGGTGAAAACGCCGGTGGCAAATCTGAAAATGGTGACGGACACGCTTCTGGCAAAGCCCGTCACGGAGCAGGAGCGGCGGGACTTCTTGCAGGGCATCCGCAGCCAGACGGACAAACTGGAATTTCTGGTGCAGTCCATGGGGAAAGCCTCCCGCCTGGAGACCGGGGCGATCACCCTGGAAAAGAAGGACGCCCCGCTGCTGGACACCCTGGCCCAGGCCATGAGCGGCATCGTCTACGGCGCGGAGAAAAAGGGCATCTCTGTGGAGGTACGGTGCCCGGATGATCTGCGAGTGTCCCACGACAGCAAGTGGACGGCGGAGGCCCTGTTCAATCTGCTGGACAATGCGGTGAAGTACACCCCGGCGGGCGGGAAAATCAGCGTGTCGGTGGAGCAGTGGGAGATGTATGTCAAGCTGGACGTGACCGACACCGGCAAGGGCATCCCGGAGAGCCGTCAGGCCGCCATCTTCCGGCGCTTTTACCGGGAGGAGGCGGTCCACGACCAGCCCGGGGTGGGCATCGGCCTGTATCTGGCCCGGGAGATCGTCACCCGGCAGGGCGGCTATATCAAGGTG
>CAJUOA010000144.1 GCA_910587785.1 uncultured Oscillospiraceae bacterium
GACCGGGGCCACCTTCATCCACCCCTTTGACGACGAGCTGGTCATCGCCGGACAGGGCACCATCGGCCTGGAGATTCTCGACCAGCTCCCGGAGGTGGAGGCGGTGCTGGTGCCCATCGGCGGCGGCGGGCTCGTAAGCGGCGTGGCCTTCGCCATCAAGAGCCTGCGGCCCGGCGTGAAGATCTACGGCGTCCAGGCCGCGGGGGCCGCGAGTATGTTTGAGAGCGTGCGGCGGCACGAGCAGCTGACCCTTCCCGCCGTCTCCACCTTCGCCGACGGCATCGCCGTCAAGCACCCCGGGGACACCACCTTCGCCATGGTGGAGCAGTACGTGGACGAGGTGGTCACCGTCACGGAGGACGAGATCGCCGCCGCCATACTGGCACTCATCGAAAAGCAGAAGCTCATCGCCGAGGGGGCGGGGGCCGTGGGCGTGGCCGCGGCCATGTTCGACAAGGTGGACCTGGCCGGGAAGAAGGCCGTCTGCCTCGTCTCCGGCGGCAACATCGACGTGAACATCCTCAGCCGGGTCATCACCCGGGGCCTCGTCATGAGCGGGCGCAACTGCAGCCTTGTGATCGCCCTGGAGGATAAGCCCGGACAGCTGCAAGGGGTCAGCGAGATCATCAGCCGCTGCGGCGGCAACGTGGTCAACGTCCTCTACGACCACGCCGACACCAGCATGGCCATCACCAGCTGCACCCTCAAGCTGAGCCTGGAGACCCGGGACGCCGCGCAGATTGAGGAGATCCGCCGGGAGCTGACCCAGGCCGGGTTCCATCTGGTGGACGAGAGGAATTGAGACGGGGCCGGCGCACCTGCGGCCCCTGCGCGCCATCCGTCCACACCCCCCAAAAAAGGAGGCCCCATTCATGAACACCTGCTATATACCCGAGGGCTACCGCCCGGCCCTGGAGCGCTACGACCTCCAGCGGGCCATCGAATTTGTCAAGAGCGGCTTTCAGGAGAACCTGAAGCTTGCATTGAACCTGCGCCGGGTGTCCGCGCCCCTCTTTGTGGAGCGGGGCACCGGCCTCAACGACGACCTCAGCGGCGCCGAGCGGCCCGTGGCCTTCGACATCCCCGCCGCCTCCGCTGCCGGAGAGGTGGTCCACTCCCTGGCCAAGTGGAAGCGCCTCGCCCTCCAGCGCTACGGCTTCCGGCCCGGCACCGGGCTCTACACCGACATGAACGCCATCCGCCGGGACGAGCGCTCCCTGGACAACCTCCACTCCGTCTACGTGGACCAGTGGGACTGGGAGAAGATCATTTTGCCCGAGGAGCGCAATGCGGCCGTCCTCCAGAGCGCCGTCCGCTCCATCGTGGGCGCGGTGTGCGACACCAGCGAGGCCCTGGGCCGGGCCTTCCCCCAGCTGGACGTCTCCCTGGAGCGGCATGTCACATTCCTCACCAGTCAGGAGCTGGAGGACCGCTACCCGGACCTCTCCCCCGGCGAGCGGGAGGACGCCGCCGTGCGGGAGCACAAGACCGTGTTCCTCATGGGCATCGGCGCACCCCTCCGCTCCGGGAAGCCCCACGACCTGCGGGCCCCGGACTACGACGACTGGGCCCTCAACGGCGACATCCTCCTCTGGGACGCCGTGCTGGAGCGGACGTGCGAAATCTCCTCCATGGGCATCCGGGTGGACGCGGAGGGCCTGCGGCGGCAGCTGGACTTTGCCGGGTGCCCGGAGCGGGCCGGGCTCCCCTTCCACAGGATGCTCCTGGACGGGGAGCTCCCCCTCACCATGGGCGGCGGCATCGGGCAGAGCAGGCTGTGCAAGCTCATGACCGGCTGCTGCCACATCGGCGAGGTCCAGGCCAGCCTCTGGGATAAGGAGACCCTGCGGGTCTGCCGGGAGGCGGGGGTGCCCCTGCTGTAAGGGGCGGCCGCCCCCCGCGTCCGTCATCCAGCGTCCCCCGCGGACGCCTTAAAATAACGAAAGGAAGAATAACATTGATGGAAAATCGGGTTTTAGCCGGACTGGAGCCCCAGAGCGTACTGGGCTTTTTCGAGGAGCTCTGCCGCATCCCCCACGGCTCGGGCAACACCGGGGCCGCAAGCGGCTGGGCGGTGCAGTTCGCCCGGGACCGGGGATTGCGCCACCGCCAGGACGCCCTGGGCAACGTGGTCATCTGGAAGGAGGGCTCCCCCGGCTATGAGGACCACCCCACCGTGATGCTCCAGGGCCACCTGGACATGGTCTGCGTCCATGAGCCGGACGTGGTCCACGACTTCCTCAAGGACCCCCTGGACCTCTACGTGGACGGCGACTACATCAAAGCCCGGGGCACCTCCCTGGGCGGCGACGACGGCGCGGCGGTGGCCATCTGCATGGCCGTGCTGGACGACGACTCCCTCCCCCATCCCCCCCTGGAGGTCCTCTTCACCGTGGACGAGGAGGTGGGGATGCCAGGGGCCATGGGCCTGGACGCCTCCGACCTGAAGAGCACCTGCCTGATCAACCTGGACTCCGAGGGCGAGGGCGTCCTCACCGCCGGGTGTGCGGGCGGGGCCCGGTGCGACGTCAGCCTCGCCATGCCCATGGAGGAGGAGAAGGGCGTCGCTTGCACCGTCAGCATCGAGGGCCTCACCGGGGGCCACTCCGGCACCGAGATCCACAGGGGCTTCGCCAACGCCAACCTCCTCCTGGCCGACTGCCTGACCACCCTCGCCTATCCCCGCCTCATCTCCCTCCACGGCGGCGAGCAGGACAACGCCATCCCCGACCGGGCCCAGGCCGTCATCCTGGTGCCCGCCGCCAAGGCCGAGGCCATGCGGGTCAACGCCGGATACTGGGCCGCCAAGATGAAGACCGCCTGCGCCCAGCGGGACCCGGGCTTCACCTTCTCCTGGACCGCCGGGGAGGAGGCCCCCGCCGCCGCCCTGAGCCACCGGGACAGCCGCAGGGTGGTGGAGATGGTGGTCTCCGCCCCCCGGGGGGTGCAGTCCATGAACCCGGACCTGCCGGACCAGGTCCAGTCCTCCCTGAATCTGGGCGTTCTGCGCCTGGAGGAGGGCAGGTTCTCCATGAGCTTTTGTGTGCGATCGTCCGTCTCCGCGGAGAAGGAGGAGATGATCGAGAAAATCCAGGCCCTCGCCAAGGCCAACGGTGCCCAGAGCTCCCGCCACGGCGACTACCCCGCTTGGGAGTACCGGAAGATGTCCCCCCTGCGCAGCACCATGGTCCGGGCCTTCCGGAAGGTCTACGGGCGGGAGCCGGTGGTGGAGACCATCCACGCGGGGCTGGAGTGCGGCCTTTTGGCGGAGAAGATGCCGGGGCTGGACGCCGTCTCCATCGGCCCGGACCTGGAGGAGATCCACAGCACCCGGGAGCGGATGTCCATCTCCTCTGTGGAGCGGACCTGGAGATACCTCCTGGCCGTGCTGGAGGCGCTGTAGCCCGCGATAACAGAGGACCGGGCCCCAGGCGGGGTCCGGTCCTCCTGCTTATGCCCATTTCGGGGCGGGTCAGTCATACCTGCGCACCACCGCCGCCACCTTGCCCAAAAGCTGGGCCTCGGTGCCGTCGATGGGGGAGTAGGCGTCGTTTTCCGGGAGGAGCCAGATCTTGTCCCCCCTCTTGGAGTAGCGCTTGACCGTGGCCTCCTCCCCCAGGAGGGCCACCACGATCTCCCCGTTGACCGCCGTCTGCTGCCGGCGGATCACCACCAGGTCCCGGGGCAGGATGCCCGCCCCCAGCATGGACTCCCCCCGGACCCGGAGGGCGAAGTACTCCTCCTCCCGGCCCTGGCAGTCGAAGGCGAGGTAGTCCTCGATGGATTCCTCGGCCAGGATGGGGGACCCGGCGGCCACACAGCCCACGATGGGGATGCGGTCCCGGTCCCGCTGGTCCTTGAGCACGATGGCCCGGCCCTTGCAGTCCCCCTTCTCGATGAGGCCCCGCTCCTGGAGGCGCTTGAGGTGGAAGTGGGCCGTGGAGGGGGATTTGAGCCCCACGGCCTCGCAGATCTCCCGCACGGAGGGGGCGTAGCCCTGCTCCTTGATGGCCTTCTGCAAATATTCGTAGACCCGCTCGGTCATGTCTGATCTCTTCGGCATGGCAGTTCCTCCTGTCCTGTCCGCGCCGGGGGCGCGGTCCGGGCGTTTTTTTTAGTATAACATATCCCTCGGAAAAATGCAACACCTGTTCTTGTATTTTTCTTAGCAAATTTTTGACTCCTCCGGGCTGCCGGTCTACGCACCCGTAGGGGCGGATACATCCGCCCCTATGGATTGTGCATACCCCACAATTTCTGCTCACCTATTTTTTGCATTCCGCCGAAATCCCCGCTGTCCCGCCCATCCCCCCTTGCATCTGCGTGAAAATATGATATCATATTTCTCAACAAAAGAATCAGGATTGGAAACGATTCCGAACCGGCAAATGGTACAAATCCGCAACCGTTGCCCCACCATCTGAAAGGAGTACATAGACACATGGAGCTGAAAAAACAGCTTGAGGAGATCACCCGCGCCCGCTTCGGGGCCGCGCCGGAGGACTGCGGGGACAAGCAGCTCTGCCGGGCCCTGCTGGAGCTGACGAACCGCCTCGCCCAGGAGCGAAGCGCCCCCAAGGGGGACCGGAAGCTCTACTACTTCTCCGCCGAGTTCCTGGTGGGGAAGCTGCTGGGCAACAACCTGCTGGCCCTGGGCATCCGGGAGGAGGTCCGCGCCCTCCTGGCGGAGCTGGGGCGGGACCTCGCCGCCATCGAGGAGCTGGAGCCCGAGCCCAGCCTGGGCAACGGCGGGCTGGGCCGCCTTGCCGCCTGCTTCCTGGACTCCATCGCCGCCCTGGGCCTGCCGGGGGACGGCGTGGGGCTCTGCTACCACTACGGCCTCTTCCGGCAGAAGCTGACGGACAACAAGCAGTCGGAAATCCCCGACCCCTGGCTGGAGGACACCGGCTGGCGCATCCCCACGGAGAAGCGCTTCACCGTGTCCTTCGGCAAGTTCGACCTCGCCGCCGTGCTCTGGGACATCGCCGTGCCGGGGGCCTACAGCGGCATCGCCAACCGCCTGCACCTCTTCGACGTGGAGGACCCTGCCCCCGCGCCGGAGACGGGCATCGACTTTGACAAGACCGACATCCGCCGCTGCCTGACCAGCTTCCTCTACCCCGACGACAGCGACCAGGCCGGACGCCTCCTGCGGGTCTACCAGCAGTACTTCATGGTGTCCGCCGGGGCGCAGCTCATTTTGGCCGAGCTCAAGGAGCGGGGGTATGGCCCGAAAGAGCTGGCCGATCATGTGGTGATCCAGATCAACGACACCCACCCCTCCATGGTCATCCCCGAGCTGGTGCGCCTGCTGACGGCGGAGGGCCTGACCATGGACGAGGCCGTCGAGCAGGTCCGCCGCACCTGCGCCTACACCAACCACACCATCCTCGCCGAGGCCCTGGAGAAGTGGCCCCTCAGCTTCATCCAGGAGGTTGCCCCCCAGCTGGTGCCCATCCTGGAGGAGCTGGACCGCCGGGTCCGTGAGACCTGCCCCGACCCCAAACTGGCCATCCTGGACAAGGACGGCCTGGTCCACATGGCCCGCCTGGACATCCACTACGGCTTCTCCGTCAACGGCGTGGCGGCGCTCCACACGGAGATCCTCAAAAAATCCGAGCTCAAGGACTTCTACGCCCTCTACCCGGCCAAGTTCAACAACAAGACCAACGGCGTCACCCTCCGCCGGTGGCTGGAGGCCTGCAACCCGGAGCTCACCGCCCTCATCGACAGCACCATCGGCCCCGATTGGCGCAGGGACCCGGAGAAGCTGGAGGGCCTTCTCGCCTACCGGGACGACGCGGTGGTGCTGGAGAAGCTGGTGCAGATGAAGGGGGCGGCGAAAAAGCGGTTCGCGGACCGCCTGCGCGCCGCCCAGGGGGTGGAGCTGGACCCGGAGAGCCTCTTCGACGTGCAGATCAAGCGCCTCCACGAGTACAAGCGGCAGCAGATGAACGCCCTGTACGTTATCCGCAAGTACCTGGACATCCGGGAGGGGAAGCTGCCGGAACAGCCCATCACCGTCCTCTTCGGGGCCAAGGCCGCCCCCGCCTACGTGATGGCAAAGCACATCATCCACCTCATCCTCTGCCTGCGAGCGCTCATTGAGGAGACGCCGGAGGTCCGCCCGTGGCTCCGGGTGGCCATGGTGGAGAACTACAACGTCACCTGGGCCGAGCACCTCATCCCGGCGGCGGACATCTCCGAGCAGATCTCCCTGGCCTCCAAGGAGGCCAGCGGCACCGGCAACATGA
>CAJUOA010000145.1 GCA_910587785.1 uncultured Oscillospiraceae bacterium
TTCATCTTGGACCACATTTTCTCAATTGGATTGAGATCGAGGCTATAGGGCGGGAGGTACAGCACTTTCATACCCTTTGCCTCCAGAATTTCCCGGACAGCCTTTACATGGTGAGAACGCATATTGTCCATCACTACGATGTCACCCTGCCGAAGGGTCGGAAGTAAAGTCTCTTTCAAATGCTGGACAAAACGTTCTCCGGTTGTTCCGTCCTGGTAAGTTGTAAATGCTTTCTCACCATCCAGGCGAATGGAAGAAAGAACGGTCGTTGTCTGCGGCGTATTCAAGGGGGCATGGTCCACTGCTCTTCGGGACGAGGGCGCCCGTCCATAAAGGCGGGTCAAATTGGTATTCACTCCGCTTTCGTCCAGAAATACCAAGTGTTCCACCATCTCAGGTTTTATGGTTTCCTTCCATTCTCTGCGATTTTCCCGCACATCGAACACGGTCACGCTCACTTGCATAGAGTGATTTCTTTTTCAGCGTATAGCCCATTGCGGCTATTGCCCGTTCCACTGTTGAATAGCTGGCAGAAAGATGCAGCTTCTCCCGTATTTCTTCTATTGTGATGTCCGGGCTCTCATCCATACAGTGCTGGATAGTTTCACAGAGCAACACTGCCGGTTTTCCGCTTCTGTTCCGCCAGCCGGTACACCGTCCACTTGCTCACCGAGTACGCCTTTGCGATCCCTTTCGCATCATGGGCCGCTTCATAGCCTTGTACCAGTAATTCTCGTGCTTCGTTGTGCAGCATAGTATCATCTCCTGATTCCGTTATACCACCTCTGTCAACCCTTGGCGATTTTTTTGATGGTTGCTATAGGTTATCCCAACTGGTACTACGATATGCCCATGGCGGTGTACGCCTTTTTGGAGGAATATGACCTTTCCGGCAAGACGATCATCCCCTTTGTAACCAGCGGAGGAAGCGGATTTTCCAAATCAATATCGGAGATACAAAACCTCCAGCCGAATGCAGAGGTCTTGACGGAAGGGTACAAAGTTACTCATTCCAAGGTCGATGATGTAACCTTGGAAGATATAGAACAGTGGCTTGACAGCTTGGAAATAAGCGGCTAACCCTGCGGGCCAGGAACAGGAGACACAGTGCAAAACAAATTTTGAAAATAGCGGTGGATGTGGCCATGACAATCGCCCTGCTGCTTCTCATGGCCCATGAGGCCTATGAGCTGATTGGACAGACCGCCCATGAGTGGCTTGGAATCGGGACATTTACGCTGTTTGTCCTGCACCATATTCTGAACAGGCATTGGCATCGTGGCGTGTTCAAAGGCCGGTATACCGCTATGCGCTGGATGCAGACCACGCTTGTGATCCTGATCTTGCTTACGATGTGCGGCTCTATGGTCAGCGGCATCCTGCTCTCCCGCTATGCGCTGCCCTTCCTGCCGCTCAACGGCGGCGGGGCCTTTGCGAGAAATATCCATATGCTGTCCGCCTATTGGGGATTCGTACTGATGAGCCTGCATCTCGGCTTCCACTGGAGCATAGTGGTGGGGATGGCGAAAAAAATTGTAACAAAGCCGTTAATTTCCATAAATATACTCTCCGTTCTATTGCTCTGCTCATTGCCGGATACGGTGTGTACGCTTTTTTAAGCGTGATATTGGCAGTTATTTGATTCTGGCGAATCAATTTGCGTTCTTCGACTTTAAAGAACCCTTCCTGTGGTTCCTGTTGGACTACATGGCGTGTATGGGGACTTTTATCAGCATCGGACATTACGGTTCAGCCTTGTTCAGAAATACGAAAAAGGCCAAAGAAAATGGCGCCACACAACTCCCTCATTTTTCCGTTCATAATCTACGGCACGCCTTTTGCACGAGGCGCTGTGAGGGAGAGTAACTCTGCCAAACGGCGAAATATCAGCAGCCATACCAAGTGCAACAGGGAGTCTGTGTGACACTCCGGTGTTTCACAGACTCCCTATTTTTTGCTGTTATGAAATTTTGATCTTACCCTCTCCGGCCTTTTTCCACTCAATATGCGGCTACGACGCCCCCATTGTTGGCGTAGACAGTAGCGATGCCGCCGGTGGGGACGATGACGATCTCAGAAAAGCCGCACTTCTGCTCCACCAGCTCCCGGACATGCTCCACGCGCTCCTGGCAGTTGCAGTGGGCGAGGACCAGCCGCTTGCGGACGTGCCCGGGGTCGGCGGCTATATGAGAGACCATCTTCCCCAGGGTCTGCCGGATGGAGAGCCCCTGCCCCAGCTTCTCGATCTCCCCCTCCGGCGTGGCGCCCATGAGGAGCTTCACCCGCAGCGCCCCGGTCACCAGGGACTGCATCCTGGTCAGGCGGCCGTTCTTGCGCAGATTATCCAGGGTCTCCAGCACGAAAAGGGTCTGCATCCGCTCCAGGTACGCCTCCACCTGGTCCACCACCTCCCGGAAGGGCGTCCCGGCCCCGGCCAGCTCCCGGATAAGGAGGGCCGCCTGGGTCTGCCCGGCGGTAGCGGAGCGGGAGTTGAAGACATGGACCTGCCCCCTGCCCCCCTCCTCCCGGTAGATGGCGCAGGCCTGCATGGCGGCGTTGTAGGACCCGGAGAGCCGCCCGGAGAGGGTGACCACATAGTTGTCCCCGTCGCAGAAGTGCTGCAGATAGGCGGCAGGGGCGGGGCAGGAGGTCTTGGTCCCGCCGGGGGCGGCGCGCATCTTCTCCAACAGCACCGCCTGCCGGAGCTCCCCGTCATCAGCCATGGTCTCCGCGCCCACATGGATGCTCAGCGGCACCATGGTAAAGTGCGGGTCCCCCCGCAGGTCCGGCGTAGGGTCCGTACAGCTGTCACAGATCAAGCGATAACTCATTTAAAAAACCACCTAAACTAATATTCTACATTAGATTATAGCGCGTAAAAGACGGGATGTCAAGGGGAGACGGAGAAATCCTCGCGTATGCCCCCAAAAACAGGAATTTAAGTAGGGACGCACAATGTGCGCTCCTACGGGTGCCCTTCCTACGCAAACAATTACTCCCCACCCCCGGAATTTATAGCTTGGATAAAAATTTTGTCCTCAGCGAAAAGATTTTCTTGCAATATGCTGAAAAGGGGTCTATAATAAGCCCTGGCAGACTATAAAAAACTAGGGAGGATACACGTATGTCTATCAACAAAGAACGCGCATGGGAGACCCTGAAGGCTCTCTCCTTCGAGCGCGTGACCGGTACCGAGGACGAGAAACGGGCCGCCGAGCTCCTCAAGTCCATCTGCGAGAAGGCGGGCGTCGAGGCTTGGCTGGAGCCCTATGAGATCGTCCAGACCTCCATCGACAAGGTGGAGCTGTCCGTTCTGGGCGAGAACGGAAAGACCTACAACGTCATCGGCGTTGGCGGGAGCGGCTCTACCCCCGACGAGGGCATCGTGGCCCCCTTTGTCTACATTGAGGACGCCAGCGACGCCACCCTGGGCTATGTTAAGGGTAAGATCGCCGTCACCAACGGCATGGTCAACGCCAAGACCTGCCGCCGCCTCAAGGAGCTGGGCGCACTGGCCTTTGTGAGCGTCCACGGCGGACTGTGGGACGACGAGCGCCTGGTCAAGGAGCCCCGGCCCAAGGATATGCGCGGCAAAAAGAGCCCCGAGTTCCCCGGTGTGAGTATGCGCATCGAGGACATGGAGGCCCTGGTCCGGGACCACAAGGGCAGTGAACTCCGCCTGGTCATCAAGACCGAGCGCCAGATGGTCACCGCCCACAACGTGGTCGCCGTCATCCCCGGCGCCCGGATGCCCGAGGAGGAGGTGGTCCTCACCGCCCACTATGACAGCGTCCGCTGGTCCTCCGGCGCCTGGGACAACGCCACCGGCAGTGTGGCCATTATGGAGATGTTCCACCACTACCTGGCCAACAAGCCCGACCGCACCGTCCGCTTCGTCTGGTGCGGCAGCGAGGAGATCGGCCTGAAGGGCTCCGAGAAGTACTGCGAGGCCCACAAGGACGACCTGAAGAAGATCATCTACAACGTCAACTTCGACATGCTGGGCAACACCCTGGGCCAGCGCTACTTCGCCTGCTCCGCCTGCGAGGAGGTCCTCCACGCTTTCCAGTTCTTCGCCAAGGTCAAGGGCATCGCCTTCAACAGCAAGCTGGAGCTGGCCAGCAGTGATTCCACCAGCTTTGCCAAGGCCGGCGTGCCCTCCTCCACCATCGGCAAGGGCGCTCCCCGGGGCGGCGCGGAGATCCACAGCTACCACGACATGATCGAGCGGCTGGACCCCGACACCCTGTACCGTGATGTCAACTTCTCCCTGGAGTATGTGGACATGGTCGTCAACGCCGCCGTGAACCCCATCCCCAAGGAGCTGAGCAAGACCGTCAAGGAGAAGATCGACCAGGCCGCCAAGCGCATGGCCGAGATCGACGGCGAGGAGAAGAAGGACGAGAAGAAGGACGAGGAGAAGAAGTAAGTCCTCTCTCCGCTGACAAGAAGCGCTCCCCCTCTGGCAAATGCCAAAGGGGGAGCTTTCTGCGAAGAGCACCGGGTCACTTCGCCCTACAGGGCCGCCTCCTTCACCCGGCGCAGGAAGGTCTGGTAGGAGATGCCCAGCTCACTTGCGGCGGCCCGGGAGGAGATGGACCCCTCCCTCCAGAGCTCCGCCAGGGGCTGGAACTCCGGCGGCAGGGGCAGGCGTTCCCGGCCAAAGCGGACCCCCCGCTCCCGGGCGGCGGCGATGCCCTCCGCCTGCCGCTGGCGGAGGTTCTCCCGCTCCGTCTGGGCCACGTAGCTGAGGAGCTGGAGCACGATGTCCGCAATGAGGGTGCCCATCAGGTCCCGGCCCTGCCGGGTGTCCAGCAGGGGCATGTCCAGCACCACGATAGCCGCCTCCCGCCCCTTGGTGATGGCCCCCCACTGCTCCAGGATCTCCGTATAGTTGCGGCCCAGGCGGTCGATGCTCTTGACCACCAGTACGTCCCCCGGCCGCAGGCGCTGGACCAGGCCCAGGTACAGCTCCCGCTGAAAGTCCTTCCCCGACTGCTTTTCAATGATGATGTTCTCCTCCGCCACGCCGAAGTCCCGCATGGCGATGAGCTGGCGCGCCTCGTTCTGCTCGTGGGTGGATACCCGCACGTAGCCGTAGGTGTTGTTCGTCATAATCCGGCCCCTTTCCACAAAATCTGGTGTCTCTCATTGTACCGTTTTGCGGGAAAGGGGGGCGGACTGGAAATTTAGGAATGTCTCTTCTTTTTCAGCAGCATCAGGGCCAGGAGGCTGACTGTGCAGTACCCGGCGGCGGCAATGGCGGACGCCTCCACGCCGAATTCTCCGCCTGTGAGCAGAAAATTCCTGGTGTTCAAGACATAGGTCATGACCGAATACGGGTCAGGCGCTTCGCCGATGCTGAGGATGCCGCCGATCATGAGGATGTTCCACAGCGCGTGGACCAGGCCGCTGTTCCAGACAGAGCCCCCTTCCAGCGCGATCAGGGAGAACATGATCCCCACCATCGTTCCGGCGGAGAGCACCAGGAGACAGCTTACGGGCGAGAAATCCATGCCAATGATATGGACGGCCCCGAACAGGACAGAGGGCAGGAGAACTGCGGCAGTGGGCCCCCATTTTGCCTTAATCAAGTGGAGGATGACCCCTCTGAAGACGATCTCCTCTACAAATCCTGCGGCGATGCCGGTAAAAAACACGCCGGCACAGATGGCCGCGAACATCTCGCCCCCGGTCATCTCCGATCTCACAAATCCGCCCGGCAGGAGCAGGTAAATGCCCGTGACGGCCGCGGGCAAAAGGACCGCCGTCACGATCCATTTCCCGTCGATGCGCAGCCGCGTGAGCCCCACGCTCTCCACACTCTGATGCAGGACCTTTTCCACGAAGAGGCGCGTCAGGAAGAGCGCGATGGTCAAATAGAGCGCCCCCGCCGCCATATTGCAGATGCCCGCAGGGATGTTCAGCCCATCCAGCCCCATCCCGGCGGCGGAAGCGAGGACTTGCGAGACGATCAAGAGGAACACGGCTCCCGCCGAGCCCCCCAGCACCTTTTTTACACCCATCGATCCAGCCTCCTTTCTAAAGCTACCCCCTATCCTACCATCGGCCCCGGAGCCCGTCAACGCACTTTCCGAAATCTTCAGACATTCTTGCCAGAAGTCAAGAATAAATTGCAGTAAATTGGAATAATCAGCACAGCGCAC